>NZ_JARWGH010000022.1:0-77234 GCF_036528765.1 Rhizobium sp. BR 362
ATCCAAGCTTCCTTGCTCAGCGCCCGTCCTAACCAGAAGCCATCCAGCCCGACCTCTTGGATCACGACCAATGGGTACAATGGGTTCTTTCGCCGTTTGACCTTCTGGCGAAGTGTTGCAAAGCACGCAAGCAAACCGGCGATATCGCCTCCAGTGACAGTGTGGCGGGACATTTTCTTGCTGACAGGTGACAGAGCCGTCACCAGCCATGTTGACTTGCTTAATTCCAACGAGACGAAAATTGCGCCAAGATCGACGAGAGTAGCGGTCTGCGCTTGAGATTGATCTGCCGTAATCGGCATGGTCGGTCTCCAGAGAGTTTTCTAGATGGTGTAACGGGCGGAGCCCAGCTAGCCGAGTTTAAAGGCTTGGTGGTCGTCCCTTACAATGATGGTGTCGCGGAGTCAGGGATTGACCTGCTCCATAGCATCACGGAGAGACGACCATGAAGCAGTATGCCGGCATCGACGTATCATTGGAATGCTCAAGTGTGTGCGTAGTGGATGCGGATGGGCGCATTGTGCGTGAAGCAAAGGTCCACAGTGAACCGGATGCGCTGATCACCTGGTTTGGCGAGCACGGTGTAGCAATGGAACGAATTGGTCTGGAGGCTGGCCCGTTGTCGCAATGGCTTTACGCGGGCATGGCGAAGGCGGGCCTGACGGTCGAACTGATCGAGACGCGCCATGTGCGTGCTGCCTTCAAGACGATGCCGGTGAAGACCGACAAGAAGGATGCGCGCGGGATCGCGCAGTTAATGCGGCTTGGCTGGTTCAGATCGGTGCACTGCGAATCCCTTGCGGCTCAGGAGGTGCGGGCGCTGCTGACCGCACGCAAGCTCATCCAGGGAAAACTTCACGACATCGAGATGAGCCTCCGGGGCATTCTGCGCGGCTTCGGCCTGAAGGTAGGGGCCGACCACCCGGCGAACCTATCGGCGAGCTGATTAAAGGTCATCTGACCTTGGAGGCGATCGCCGTTTCGTTGTTGAAGGTGCGCGAAGCGCTTATGGACGAATTTGCAGGTTTTGAACGAAAGCTACGTGCCATGGCCCGTCAGGACGACAACGCACGGCGGCTCATGACAACGCCCGGCGTTGGCGTCCTGGTGGCGTTGACATTTGTGTCGGCCGTTGACGCTCCGGAGCGTTTTCGATCATCCCGAGCGGTGGAGCCGCACTTCGGATTGACGCCGAAGAAGTATCAATCGGGTGAGACCGATTACACTGGTCGCATCTCGAAGATCGGCGATGTGGGTGTACGAACCGCGCTCTACGAGGCGGCCAACGTCATCTTGACCCGGCCAGTCAAAGACTCGGATCTTAAGACTTGGGCGCTGGCGGTCGCAAGACGTGCGGGACCCAGAAAGGCGCGGGTTGCACTGGCCCGCAAGCTGGCGGTGGTGTTGCACCGCATGCTCAGGGAACCAACTTCATTCCTCGCAAGGCAGCGCCGGCCATGGCCGGCTGAGGAGGACGAATGTAACAAGACAGGCTTTCGGGTGGGCCATACCATCAGCCCCCGGAGCAAGGTCCCTTCGCCGGGACGATGGATGGGTTAGGCCGCAGTGAGGTAAGCAGCACTAGTGGACTGCGCGTTTCTAGATTGGCCAACCGCTCCTCAGCAGACCCCATACAGCAGCGACCCCGCGTCGACTGCGGACAGAAGCAAGCACTCGGCGAGGGATTGAACTCATAAGGGATTGACTCGGGAAAGCCCGTTACAGAAGCGACCTCACTCTGCCACCGTGCAGGCCGCTACTCACCCCTGATGGGATATCAACTGCAAACCGGACGTCGAATGACGGGGTCTCATGTTCTGCTCCCAAGAGCAGTCAGTCGCCGGATGCCTCACCAAGGTCTGGTGTAGTCCTTTTCGCTCCTGCGGCTTTGAGGCGTACCCCGTCTTCAGAGGCTTACGTCGGCAGTCGAACTTCTAACTGCAATCTCGACACGGCAATTCACATTGCGCAGTGTTATGCAGCCGGCGTTGGGCTGCCTTAGCTGAACTCGACACTCATCCGCTCCAGATCGTCCCAAAGACTTTCAGCAAAACCTCGGAGTACGATCAGCTCAAACGCCTCTTCCTCCGTACGTGTCAGATGCACGCCAATGTGACCGACCAGCGTCGTCGTTGACTTTCCAACTGGAAATTCGGCAAGTGCAAAATCCACGGCAGTGCCCTTGGCAAGAACACGCGTCGCTATGGGACCGCGGACAGCAATCCGCACACGCCCGTGGCTCTGATCCACGATATCCGCTTTGGCTTTCAATACCGCTTTCAGATCCTTCAGCCCGGCAAGCGGGAACGGCGTAGCGCCGACCGCAAACCATTGCCCCGGAGACAAAGTGCGAAGCGAGAGACCCGCGACTTTGGCTTCTGCGGCGAGTGCAGGCATCTTTGGGCTGGACGTATTGGCTAGCAGGTGCAGAACGGTTCCGTCAGGGAGCGCTTCGATATGCACGCCAGATCGGGCGATCGGCGGTTGGCCGGCCAATGCGGGGCGAAGCGCGACGCGAAATTCGGACATCAGATATCTCCCGGTTTACGCATGTAGCTTTTCGTTGGCGGGATCGTAGAAGACTGGGCTGCACAGTCGGGCGGGCGTGAATTCACCGCGCAGTCCGTTCCAGACCAGCACCTCTTCTCCATGACGTTCTGAACCGCGGCGAACGAGCGCGAGGCCGATGGTCGAGCCAAGATGCGGCGAATAACAGCTTGAGCTCACATAGCCCTGATCGTTCTCCAGCGTCGGCGCTGCGTCTTTCTCGAGAATATGTGAGCCGGTGCGGAAGCTTGTTGCCGAATCGATTGGCATCACCCCGACAAGCTGATGGCGTTGCGGGTCGTTCAATCCCTCGCGCTCCAGCATCCGTTTGCCGATGAAATCCGGTTTCGTGGCCGAGAGCATTTTTGTGAAACCGAGATCGCCCGGCACGACCGTACCGTTGATCTCGTTGTGGGTGACGTGGCCCTTCTCGATACGCAGCACGGAGAGGGTCTCGACACCATAGGGCTGAATGCCGTGATCGGCGCCTGCTTCCGTGATCGCATCGGCTACGGCCTCTCCATAGCCAGCCGGCACGGCCAGCTCATAGGCCAGTTCGCCGGAGAAGGAGATGCGGAACAGCCGGCCGTGCACTTGGCCACCGAGGAGCGAAACCTCCGATGCGGCCAGGAAGGGAAAGGCGTCGTTCGAAATATCGGTATCGACGATACGTTCGAGGATCGCCCGCGACTTGGGTCCGGCAATCGCCATCTGTGCCCACTGATCTGTTACCGAGGCAAGCCGGACGTCGAGTTCCGGCCACAGCGCTTGCGCGCAAAATTCCAGATGGTTCATGACGCCTGCGGCATAAGCCGTCGTCGTGGTCATGAAGTAACGGTTCTCATCGAGGCGACTTGTGGTGCCGTCGTCATAGATCATGCCGTCTTCGCGCAACATCAGACCGTAGCGGACTTTGCCGACCGGCAGTTTGAGGAAGGCATTGCAATAGAC
The DNA here is from genome assembly GCF_036528765.1 of Rhizobium sp. BR 362. Lineage (NCBI taxonomy): Bacteria > Pseudomonadati > Pseudomonadota > Alphaproteobacteria > Hyphomicrobiales > Rhizobiaceae > Rhizobium > Rhizobium sp. BR 362. The sequence continues at coordinate 3,499 of NZ_JARWGH010000022.1, forward strand.
CCGATTGAGAAATTCAGCCGCATCCGCGCCGGTGATCTCGATCTTGCCGAGCATCGAGACGTCGCAAAGACCGGCGTTGAGGCGGACGTTTGTGACTTCCCGGTCGACGCTTTCGCGCCAGCCGGTTTCGCCCGCACGCTGGAACCAGGCGGAACGGTACCAGAGGCCGGTTTCGACAAAGGTTGCGCCGTTCTTCTTCGCCCAGTCGTGCAGCGGCGATTTGCGTACCGGCTGGAAATGGCTGCCATGCGAGAGGCCGGTCAGCGCACCGAAGGAAACCGGCGTGTAGAATGGCCGGAAGGTCGTCGTGCCGACCTCGGCGGGGGAAATGCCGCGGGCTTTCGCGAGCAGGGCTATGGCATTGATATTGGAGAGTTTGCCCTGATCGGTCGCCATGCCGTTGGTCGTGTAGCGCTTGGCAAGCTCCACATGGCCATAGCCTTCCTGCACTGCAAGATTGAGATCCTTGCGATGGACATCGTTCTGATAATCGACAAAGGCTTTGCCGCGCACGCCCGGTATGGTCCAGAGCGGCTTGGCCGGAGCGGCCAAAATCTCGCCCGATACGGCGCCGAAATCGGGTCTGGTGGCGGCGAAGCCAAGTTCTTCCGCAATGGCCGCGCCCTTTGCAGCGCCATCTGTCAAACACGCCGCCAAACCGTCGATACCGGCAGCGGTACCCGCCAGAGCCAATCCCTTCAGGTCGGAGGGGGCCACGAAAGCCGAGAGTTCATCGGACCATTGCGGCTTGCCGCCGCGATGGCAGGCGAGGTGAATGACCGGGCTGAAGCCGCCGGACATGGCGAGCGCGTCGACCTTCAGCGTCTCACTGCCGTTGCTGCCTTCGATGGTGATGCCGGACAGCGCCTTGCCGCCGGTGGCATCGCGGACGACCGCGCCCGAAATGATCCGTGCCCGGCCCTTGTAGGCGGAAGGCGCGGCCGGGCGGCTGTCGATGATCGCCTCAGGTACGATTCCGACAGCTTCGAGATCCTGCGCCAGCGCATAGCCGCTGTCGTTGGTGGTGAAGATCGCCACCTGCTGGCCAGGCGCAACGGCGTAGCGGTTGAGATAGCTGCGCATCGCACCCGCCATCATCACCCCCGGAATATCGTTGCCGCCGAAGACGAGCGGACGTTCTTCGGCGCCGGTCGCGAGCAACGCCTGCTTGGCGACGATGCGCCAAAGACGCTCGACCGGGATCTTGTCGGACGGGACGGCGACATGCTTTTGAACCCGCTCGACGGCGCCGAAGACATTGCCGTCATACCAGCCGAAGACGGTGGTGCGGGGCATGACCGTGACATTCGGCAATGTGGCGAGGTCGGCCAGCACGTGCTTCACAAAGGCCTGCGCCGTCGCTCCGCCAATCACCGCCGTTTCCGACAACAGGCCACCACCTGGCTGCGAATGCTCGTCGGCTATGATCACCCGAGCACCCGCACGCCCGGCTAAAAGCGCTGCGGCAAGGCCGGCGGCGCCGGCGCCAACGACCAGCAGGTCGCAATGCGCCCAGCTTTTCTCATAAGCATCCGGGTCGGCTTCATAGGTCGCCCGGCCGAGACCGGCGGCGCGGCGGATGAAGGGCTCGTAAAGTTTTTCCCAAAGGCCCGCCGGCCACATGAAGGTCTTGTAGTAAAAGCCGGCGCCGAGGAAAGGCGACAAAAGGTTGTTCAGCGAGCCGATGTCGAAATCGAGCGACGGCCAGCGATTCTGGCTTTTTGCTTCCAGCCCCTCGTAAAGCTCCTGCATCGTTGCGCGCGTGTTGGGCTCGGTGCGCCCGCCCCGGCCGATCGTCATCAGCGCGTTGGGCTCGGCGGCACCGGCGGTCAGGATGCCGCGCGGGCGATGGTATTTGAAGCTGCGGCCGACCAGCAGGCGGCCGTTCGCCAGCAGCGCCGATGCGAGGCTGTCGCCTTCGAAGCCCTGCATGCGCTGGCCGTCGAAGGAAAAGAAGAGGGGTTTGCTGCGGTCGACAAACCCGCCGGCAGGAAGACGATGAGGGGTCATGCGGTCACCTCGCGGCGCTCGGCGGCATCGCGGCTTTCGAAAATCTCATGGGTTGCGGTGTCGCGGGTCACCACCAGCCAACGACGGCAGCCGGAGGTGTGGTGCCAATATTCCTCATAGGCGCCACGCGGATTGTCGCGCAAATAAACATAGTCGAACCAGGTTTTCCCGTCCGCTTCGGGCGATGGGCGGCTCAGCGCGGCACCCTTGACGGTGAATTCTTCCTTGGGTCTTTTGCCGCAATGCGGGCAGGAGACGAGGCTGGCCATTTCAGTGTCCTTGCTACGGCGGATCAGTGTAGATTGGGTTGGGCGCCCTGGCCCTTTTCGTCGATCGGATAGCCGCGCTCGAAACGGTCGAGGCGCATCTGCCGCGTGGTGTGATGGGGCGTGTCCTTGGCCAGCAGATGGGCGAAGCAGAAGCCGGAAGCGGGCGTGGCTTTGAAACCGCCATAGCACCAGCCAGCATTGAGATAGAGGTTGCCGATCGGCGTCTTGTCGATGATCGGCGAACCGTCCATCGACATGTCCATGATACCGCCCCAGGAGCGCAGCACGCGAACGCGCGACAGCGCCGGGATCATCGCCTTGCCGGCCTCAGCGACATGCTCGACGGTTGCGAGATTGCCACGCTGGGCATAGGAATTGTAGCCGTCGATATCGCCGCCGAAGACGAGGCCGCCCTTGTCGGACTGGGACACGTAGAAATGTCCGGCGCCGAAGGTGCAGACGCAGTCGATGAACGGCTTCAGACCCTCGGAGACGAAAGCCTGCAGCACGTGGCTTTCGATCGGCAGCTTCATGCCGGCCATCTCCGCGACGCGGGACGAGTTGCCCGCCGCCGCCAGCGCCAGTTTGCCGCAGCCGATGAAGCCTTTTTTCGTCTCGACGCCAACTACGCGGCCGTTCTCCTCACGGATCCCCGTCACCTCACAGTTCATGATGATGTCGACACCCCGGCTGTCGGCGCCGCGTGCATAGCCCCAGGCGACGCCGTCGTGGCGCACGGTGCCGCCGCGACGCTGCAGAAGCCCGCCCTGGATCGGGAAGCGGGCATTGTCGAAATCGAGGAAGGGCAGCATCGCCTTGATGGCGGCGCGGTCGAGAAGTTCGGCGTCGACGCCATGCAGCCTCATGGCATTGCCGCGCCGGGTATAGGCATCGCGCTGCGCATCCGAGTGATAGAGGTTCACCACACCGCGCTGCGACACCATGGCGTTGAAATTGAAATCCTGTTCGAGCCCTTCCCAGAGCTTCATCGAAAGTTCGTAGAAGGGGTTGTTGCCTTCCAGCAGGTAATTCGAGCGGATGATTGTGGTGTTGCGCCCGACGTTGCCAGAGCCGATATAGTTCTTTTCAAGAACGGCAACGTTGGTGATGCCGAATTCCTTGGCGAGATAGTAGGCGGTAGCGAGACCGTGGCCGCCGCCACCAACGATTATGACATCGTAGTGTGGCTTGGGCTGCGGCTCGCGCCAAGCGGCGCCCCATGTCCGGTTGCCTCGCAAGCCCTTCAGGAAAATCGATAGAGCCGAATATTTCATGTCCCGATCTCACGTTGATATCGATTGACCTAACATGACTTTCAACGCAATTATTGCTGCAGAAGGACGTATTTCATGTGTTTTGGGACATGGCCGACAAAAGCATGACACAAAGGATCGGATTCGTACCGGTTCGCAATTTCGCTCTCATGAGCTATGCCTCGGCGACTGAACCTTTGCGGGCCGCCAATCTTATCGCCGGAAGCCCTTTGTACGAGGTGGTTCCACTTTCGGTGAATGCAGCTTCAGTAAGCTGTTCGGCAGGCTTTGACCTGAAATGTCAGGACTTGGCCGAAACGGGAGACACCTTTCACACCATCTTCGTTTGCACCGGCGGTGGTCCCGCTGACTGGGCCGGGGCAGAGACCCTTTATCCCCATCTGCGGAAGCTTGCTCGACAAGGCGTGAAGATCGGCGCGATTTCGAGTGGAGCCTATATGCTCGCGGCCGCCGGCCTTCTCGACCATCATGAATTTACGATCCACTGGGAACATGCTGCATTGTTGCGCGAGACATTTCCTCACCTGACGCCAAGGCAGACGAGATTTGTTATCGACGGCGCACGAATCACGTGCGGCGGCGGCGTGGCGCCATTGGATATGATGCACGCCCTCATCACCGACCGCATGGGAGCCGATTTCGCACGGCGAGTCAGTGATTGGTATCTTCATACCGCGGTTGGAGATTCGGTCGATCCGCAGAGAGGTTCATCCGCCGAACGGTTTGGTACCCATCATCGCGTGCTGCTTTCCGTTTTGGAGAAGATGGAGACCTCGATAGAAAACCCTCTTAGTCGGAACGCGATGGCGAAGTGGGCAGGTCTGAGTACCCGTCACCTGAACCGACTGTTTCTCGAGCATCAGGATACGACCTTTTCCAAGGCCTACCGCGCGATACGTCTGAAGCATGCCCGGCGATTAATAGAGCAGAGTGCCTTGTCGGTCTCACAAGTTGCCTTTGCGACCGGATTTTCCAACGCCGCACAGTTCTCGAATGCCTTCACGGCATTCTTTGGCTTGCGTCCCAAGGATGCACGAAACGCCGCGAAGACTGCACGAAGCGCAGAATATGCTTTAGAGTAGGATCTAAGGATCCAACGACGCGGAAAGCGACGCATAAATGACTGCAGAAAAACTCGCGGAAGCGATGGCCGTAAAACACTGGCTTGATCAAAATCCCCATGCCATCCGTGAACCCCGTGAAAACAATCTTGAGCTGGCTATCGGCCACGCTGTCAAAGAGTGCCGGAAGAAGCTGAACATCACCATCGCGGATCTGGCGAGCGCAACGGGTGTTTCGTCGGGAATGCTCTCGAAGATCGAGCGCGGCAACATCTCCCCCTCGCTCAGCACTTTGCAATCTCTGTCCAAGGCGCTCGGAGTGCCGATCACGACCTTTTTCCGCGGATACGAGGAGCCGCACAAGGCTACGTTCGTGAAGTCGGGGCAGGGGCTGAATATCGAGCGAAGAGGCACGCGCGCTGGCCACCAGTATAGCCTGCTTGGACATATCGATAACAACACAACCGGCGTTTCGGTGGAGCCTTATCTCATCACGCTGACGACGGCGTCGGATGTCTTCCCGACATTCCAACACGATGGGATGGAGTTCCTTCATATGCTCGAAGGTCGAGTTGTTTATCGGCATGGCGACCAACTCTATGACATGGAGCCGGGGGACAGCCTTTTTTTCGACGCTGATGCTCCGCATGGGCCGGAACAGCTCGTCCAGCTTCCATGCCGTTATCTTTCGATCATTTCATATCCAAACAAAGCTGGCAACGAAGCCTGACCGGCTTCTAGCCTGTCGAGTTGTGCCGACATTTACGGCCTTTGGCATCCTGTAGAGCCAAAGGCCGCTGCTTTTGCGCGCCGAATTTTCCCTGAATGCATCCCAGAGCGTCGAGCAAATGGGCATTTGCCCCGTTTTGCCGCGCATTTTTTATGCGTCCTGCCTATCACCTAGTCAAATGTTTCTTGCTACGAACTTTTTGTTCTTGTTAGTTGATCTGGGGTAATCGGCGTGGTAGCTGTTCCTTCATCAACCGAACGGAGGCACACGCTATGTGCGGCATTGTTGGACTGTTCCTCAAGGACAAGAGCCTTGAGCCTCAGCTTGGAAATCTGCTCTCGGATATGCTGATCACCATGACGGATCGCGGGCCAGACTCGGCTGGCATCGCAATCTATGGGGACCCCTCTGAGGGCCGGGCGAAAATTACGATCCAGTCCGCCAATCCGGGCGTGGACTTCGATGGCCTTGCCAGTGACCTTGAGAAGGCCGGCATCAAAGTTGAGGTGTCGATCAAGAGCACGCACGCGATCATCGAACTGGAAGCGTCCAAGCTCGGAAATGTGCGCAAAGCGCTTGAAGAGATCCGTCCGGCAGTCCGTCTTATGGGATCGGGCGAGAGCGTCGAGATCTACAAGGAAATCGGTCTTCCAAAAGACGTTGTGGCGCGGTTTGACGTCCGCTCAATGAGCGGAACCCACGGCATCGGCCATACCCGCATGGCAACCGAATCTGCGGTCACCACGCTCGGCGCCCATCCGTTCTCGACCGGCGCCGACCAGTGCCTCGTGCACAACGGCTCGCTTTCGAACCACAATAATCTGCGCCGCGAACTGGTTCGCGAAGGCATGACCTTCGAAACGCAGAACGATTCCGAGGTCGCCGCCGCCTATCTGACGGCCGAAATGGCCAAGGGCAAGGATCTCGGCCAGGCGCTGACGGGCGCGCTCGACGATCTCGACGGCTTCTTCACCTTCGTCGTCGGCACCAAATCAGGCTTCGGCGTGGTGCGCGACCCGATCGCCTGCAAGCCCGCTGTTATGGCCGAGACAGACCAGTATGTTGCCTTCGGCTCGGAATACCGCGCACTGGTCAACCTTCCCGGTATCGAGAATGCGCGTGTCTGGGAGCCAGAGCCGGCAACTGTTTACTTCTGGGATCACGACAAGGCCGCCTGAGGAACGCCTTAAAAGGAGGAGCCGGCTCAGACCGTCTCCCGGAACAATGAGGATTCTATGCCCATATTCGATCTTTCCAATACCCCTCTTCGCGAGCTGAACAGCGCGCTGCATGCCCTTTCCAAAGGTGCCAACGACACGGAATTCGAAGTCATCAACCCGCGCGGCAGTCATGCCGTTGCCGTTGGTATCGACAGCCCCGTTACGGTCGCTGTCCGAGGGTCGGTCGGCTACTACTGCGCCGGCATGAATGACGGCGGCAGGGTGACGGTCCACGGTTCAGCCGGTCCGGGCGTTGCTGAAAACATGATGTCCGGCACCGTTGTCATCGAGGGCGACGCCAGCCAGTATGCGGGCGCCACCGGCCAAGGCGGCCTGCTCGTCATCAAGGGCAATGCGGCATCGCGCTGCGGCATTTCGATGAAGGGTATCGACATCGTCGTTCATGGCAGTATCGGCCACATGTCGGCCTTCATGGGCCAGTCCGGCCATCTCGTCGTGCTAGGCGACGCCGGCGATGCGCTGGGGGATTCTCTCTACGAGGCCAAGCTTTTTGTCCGCGGTAAGGTCAAGAGTCTCGGTTCCGACTGCATTGAGAAAGAGATGCGGCCGAAGCATCTGGATAAGCTTGCTGAGCTGCTCGACAGGGCAGGGGTCACGGGCGTCAGGCCCGAAGAGTTCAAGCGCTACGGCTCTGCCCGCAAGCTCTACAATTTCAACATCGATAACGCCGACGCGTACTGAGGCGAGGGACACTCATGAGCTATCACAACCCTTATACCCCGCCACGCAAGTCCGCGACCTTCGACGATTATACGCTCGCCGAAATCCGCCGCGCGGCGGCGACCGGCATCTATGACATCCGCGGCGCCGGCACCAAGCGCAAGGTTCCGCATTTTGACGATCTGCTCTTCCTTGGCGCCTCCATATCCCGCTATCCGCTCGAAGGCTATCGGGAGAAGTGCGATACGACTGTGGTGCTCGGCTCGCGCTTCGCCAAGAAACCGATCACGCTGAAGACGCCGATCACCATTGCCGGCATGAGCTTCGGCGCGCTTTCGGGCAATGCAAAGGAAGCGCTCGGTCGCGGCGCGACGATCGCCGGCACCTCAACCACCACCGGCGACGGAGGCATGACGGACGAGGAACGCGGCCATTCGCAGACGCTGGTCTACCAATACCTGCCCTCCCGCTATGGCATGAATCCGAAGGATCTGCGCCGCGCCGATGCTATCGAAGTCGTGGTTGGCCAGGGCGCCAAGCCCGGCGGCGGTGGCATGCTGCTCGGCCAGAAGATCTCCGACCGCGTCGCCAATATGCGTAACCTGCCAAAGGGCATCGACCAACGCTCGGCCTGCCGCCATCCGGACTGGACCGGCCCCGATGATCTCGAAATCAAGATCATGGAGCTGCGCGAGATCACCGATTGGGAAAAGCCGATCTATGTCAAGGTCGGCGGCGCGCGTCCCTACTACGACACCGCGCTCGCCGTGAAGGCTGGCGCCGATGTCGTCGTGCTCGACGGTATGCAGGGCGGAACCGCGGCGACACAGGACGTCTTCATCGAGAATGTCGGAATGCCGACACTCGCCTGCATTCGTCCGGCTGTTCAGGCGCTGCAGGACTTGGGCATGCATCGGAAGGTGCAGCTCATCGTTTCGGGCGGCATCCGCTCGGGCGCTGACGTTGCCAAGGCGCTGGCGCTAGGTGCCGACGCGGTCGCGATCGGCACGGCGGCACTCGTCGCGATCGGCGATAACGATCCGCGCTGGGAAGAGGAATATCAAAAGCTCGGCACGACCGCCGGCGCCTATGACGATTGGCATGAAGGCAAGGATCCGGCCGGTATCACCACCCAGGATCCGGAACTCGCAAAACGCCTTGATCCGGTTGCCGCCGGTCGCCGGCTTGCCAACTACCTCAAGGTCATGACGCTCGAAGCGCAGACGATCGCGCGCGCCTGCGGCAAGAACCACCTGCACAACCTCGAGCCGGAAGATCTTGTCGCACTGACGATCGAGGCATCGGCCATGGCTCAAGTGCCGCTCGCTGGCACGAGCTGGATCCCCGGCAAGACCGGTTTTTAAAAAGCCCCGCTGGGCGCGTTTGGGAGGATGCGGCCGGCTTCATCATCAAGTGTCTAAGATCAACACAAGGGGACAAACGTGACACTCGACCTCTCGCAATATGCCTCCGAAAAGGGCATCAAATATTTCATGATCAGCTACACGGACCTGTTCGGCGGCCAACGCGCCAAGCTGGTCCCGGCGGAAGCCATTGCCGATATGCAGAAAGATGGTGCCGGCTTTGCAGGCTTCGCCACCTGGCTCGATCTGACGCCTGCCCATCCCGACCTGTTCGCGGTTCCCGATGCTTCCTCCGTCATCCAGTTGCCCTGGAAGAAGGACGTTGCATGGGTTGCAGCCGACTGTGTCATGGAAGAACAGCCTGTAGAACAGGCTCCGCGTGTGGTACTGAAAAGACTGGTCGCGGAAGCTGCGAAAGAAGGGCTTCGGGTGAAAACCGGCGTGGAGCCGGAGTTCTTTCTGATCTCCTCAGATGGCTCCGTGATTTCAGACCAGTTCGATACTGCCGAGAAGCCTTGCTACGATCAGCAGGCCGTCATGCGTCGCTATGACGTGATCGCCGAGATTTGCGACTACATGCTCGAACTCGGCTGGAAGCCCTATCAGAACGATCACGAGGACGCGAACGGCCAGTTCGAGATGAACTGGGAATATGACGATGCTCTGAGGACTGCGGACAAGCACTCCTTCTTCAAGTTCATGGTCAAGTCGATCGCCGAAAAGCACGGCCTTCGCGCCACGTTCATGCCGAAACCTTTCAAGGGTCTGACTGGAAATGGATGCCATGCCCACATCTCGGTTTGGGATATCGATGGCAAGGTAAACGCCTTCGCGGATAAGGAAATGCCCTTTGGGCTCTCCGCTCAGGGTAAAACCTTCCTTGGCGGGATCATGAAGCATGCCTCAGCGCTGGCCGCCGTCACGAACCCGACCGTCAATTCCTATAAGCGGATCAACGCGCCGCGGACGATCTCGGGTGCAACTTGGGCGCCGAACACCGTCACCTGGACAGGCAACAACCGCACGCACATGGTGCGCGTGCCCGGCCCGGGTCGCTTCGAACTCCGCTTGCCGGATGGCGCTGTGAACCCTTATCTCCTGCAGGCGATCATTATCGCCGCAGGCCTTTCGGGAATTCGATCGAAAGCCGATCCCGGCTGCCACTATGATCTCGATATGTATCGTGACGGTCATACCGTGACCGACGCTCCGAAGCTGCCTCTCAATCTTCTCGACGCGCTGCGTGAATACGAGAAGGATGAGGAATTGCGAGCTTCGCTTGGTGTGGAGTTCTCCTCCGCTTACCTGAAACTGAAGCATGGCGAGTGGAACACCTATTGCTCGCATTTCACGGAGTGGGAGCGGAGCGCCACTCTCGACATTTGAGTTCTCCCAGCCGCGTCTGTCGGCCACCTGCACCCGTGCTACGGCACGAGTCTTTCTTCTTTGTTCGGCCGGCACCCGTGCCGCCGCTCGGGTCATTCTTCTTTATTCGGAAAGTCCCATGTCTCAGTACATTCTGACGGTTTCATGCGAATCGACCCGCGGCATCGTCGCGGCAATATCGGGTTATCTCGCGGCGAAAGGCTGCAACATCATCGACTCCTCGCAGTTCGATGATCTTGAGAACTCGACGTTCTTCATGAGAGTGACATTCGCCTCGGAAGACGGCGCAAGCCAGGCAGAAATCCGCGAAGGATTCGAGAAAGTCGCTACGCAGTTCGAGATGAGCTTCGAATTGGTCGATGCTTCGCGTCGGATGAAGGTCATCCTCATGGTTTCCCGCTTCGGGCATTGCCTGAACGATCTTCTCTACCGCTGGGGCATCGGAGCGCTACCGATCGACATCGTCGGAGTTATTTCCAACCATTATGACTATCAAAAGCTGGTCGTGAACCACGATATCCCTTTCCACCACATCGCCGTGACCAAGGCCAACAAACCCCAGGCCGAGGCGCGTTTGATGGAGGTCGTCGAGCAATCAGGCGCCGAACTGGTCGTTCTTGCTCGCTACATGCAGATTCTCTCGGACACGCTTTGCCAAAAGATGTCCGGCCGTATCATCAACATCCATCACTCGTTCTTGCCGAGCTTCAAAGGGGCCAACCCTTATAAGCAAGCTTATGAGCGCGGCGTGAAACTGATCGGCGCAACGGCGCACTATGTCACGGCCGACCTCGACGAAGGTCCAATCATGGAGCAGGACACGGTACGCATCACCCATGCGCAGTCTGCGGAGGACTATGTTTCTCTCGGACGAGACGTTGAAGCGCAAGTGCTGGCGCGCGCGATCCACGCCCATATCCATCACCGCACTTTCATCAACGGCAACCGCACGGTCGTATTCCCGGCAAGCCCCGGGTCCTACGCCTCCGAACGGATGGGTTGATGAAATCGCAAGCTTACTCGACGCGAAAAGGGTTTCGCAAACGGTCATTGATCGGTTCAAGACGGTCGCCGAAAAGATTGCGCAACCCTCCGGCAGCGTCCGCGGCTTGCCAGTGGTAGGGGTTGGAGACGATACGGCAAGCCAGACCTATGTGTTCGCAAGAAGCTGAATGGCAGAGGAATGTGGGTTCCGATCAATTCAGCACACCTTGTGGGGCATCCGCTCAACATCGAGCCTTTTCGCGAACACCGCGCCAGCAGTCCTTCATGAGCGCGCAATGCATTTCGATAAAAATCGCGCAGCGAAGCAATGTCGAAGGCCGATATGTCCGATTTCATGCGGTTTCCTGTTCCAGCATTTTTACAGGACGGTCCCACTGGATCAGCACGACACAGCCGGTATTGCTCCAGACCGAGTGCTCGGTGCCGGGCGCATTGACGATGTAGCTGCCGCGGCCGTAGTCGCCCGCCTCATCGGATTGTACCCCATCAAGGACCAGGATGGTTTCCAAACCTTCGTGCCGATGGCGCGGAACGCTGGCACCGGCCTCGTATCTCAGGAGTGCTACGCCTGGCTGGTCGCCTTCGAACGCTCGAATCCAGTGGATTGTCACGTCTTCGCGGAAGGGACCGAATTCAAGCTCCTTCCAGCCGCCTGTGGTGAGTAGTTCGCGCGTGGTCTCAGGCATGGGCAATGCTTTCCAGTATGTCGTTGACATGGGCCGTCCAGCCAACAATTCCGCCTTGGGCGCGTATCATGGCGATGGCGGCTGCTTTAAACTCGGGGAAGTAGCTTTCTGTAGCCTCCTCAGCGAGCAGGCATTCATAGCCGCGGTCGTTCGCCTCGCGCATGGTCGTCTGCACGCAGACCTCGGTCGTCACACCTGCGAAGACAAGCTGTTTGATGCCCTTCTGCTGCAGCACGTCGTTGAGTTCGGTCGCGTAGAAGGCGCCCTTGCCCGGTTTTTCGATAACGACTTCACCCTCTAGCGGCGCGAGCTCCGGCAAGATCGCGGTGCCGGGCTCCCCCGAGATGAGGATGCGGCCCATCGGGCCTTCGTCGCCAATACGGAGCGCCGGATTGCCGCGGTCGCGTTTCGCCGGCGGCAGATCCGAAAGATCAGGCTTGTGGCATTCCATCGTGTGGATGACCGGTAGCCCCGCATAACGGAAGCCCTGGATCAGGCGTTTGACATCAGGCACGATGCTGGTGATGCGGCTGACGTCATTGCCGAGGCTGGCGCCAAAACCGCCGGGCTCGGCGAAATCTCGCTGCATGTCGATGACGATAAGCGCGAGCTGCTCGTACTTCACCGGAAAGGCGAAAGGTTCTGCCTTGATCTCCGTCATCAGTGGTGCCCCGCCATATGGGCGCCGATCACGCCGATGTCGGCCGAGCGCGCCGGCGTCTCGTAGACCAGCCTGCCTCCGGAAATCACCATGATGCGGTCGGACATTTCGAGCAGCTCGTCGAGGTCTTCGGAAAGCAGCAAGACCGCAGTGCCGGAATTGCGAGCCTTCATGATGCGAGCGCGGATTTCAGCGACGGCCGAAAAATCTAGGCCGAAACACGGGTTCGAGACGATCAACAGATCCACTTTGCCGGTCAGTTCGCGGGCAAGCACGGCGCGCTGCAAATTGCCGCCTGAAAGGGCCGCGATCGGCGATGAAGAGGAAGCCGTCCTCACCTTGAAATCGGAAATCAGCGCTGTGGCGCACTTCTTCATCTTACCCTTGTTCAGCCAAATCGCATCCTTGCCATCGGCCTTGAGGTCGAAGGTGCGAAAGGCGAGATTTTCGCTGACCGTCATCCTCGCAGCGCAGGCATTCTGCAGCGGCTCCTCAGGGATGAAGCGGACATTGTTCCTGCGCGTCTCGGGCCGTGTCGCGCGATAGACGTCACCGTTGACGATAACTCGGCCCGTCTCCGTCGGGCGCTGGCCGGCGAGGATTTCCGTCAATTCCTTCTGGCCATTGCCCGATATTCCGGCGATGCCGACGATCTCGCCGGAGCAAACCGTGAGATCGTCGATTTCGATGGTCTTGAGACCCGAGCGGTCGGGCGCCTTGACCTGCTCCACCTTAAGGACCGGATTGGCGCCCTGCGCGATGGGAACGCGGCTGTCGAGCTCGGCGAGCTTGATGTCGCCGATCATCATCGCCGCCATCTCGGCCGTGGAGAGTTCCCCAACTTTTCCGGAGCCGACAAGTCTGCCGCGCCGCAGGATCGAAACGGCATCGGCAAACTTCGTCACCTCGTGGAATTTGTGGGAGATCATCAGCACGGTCAGCTCGCCGCGCTCGGTCATCCCACGCACGAGGCCGAGCATCTCGTCGGCTTCCGCGGGGGTCAGCACCGAGGTCGGCTCGTCGAGGACTAGAAAGGAGCGGCCGAGATAGAGTTGCTTAACGATTTCGAGCTTCTGTTTCTCGCCGGCGGCCAGTTCGCTCACCGGGCGATCCAGCGGTATCCGGAAGGGCATGCGCTCCATGAAGGCGGCAAGGTCCTTCCTCTCCTTTGCCCAGTTGATGATGGCAGGTACTTTTGCGCGGCTGATGACGAGGTTTTCGGCACCCGTTAGCGAGGGGACCAGCGTGAAGTGCTGATAGACCATACCGAGGCCGTAGCTCGCCGCATCCTTGGGCGAGGCGACCGCCACTTCGCGGCCATCGACGGAAAACGAGCCCGATGTCGCGTGATAGAAGCCCATGATGCATTTGACGAGCGTCGACTTGCCGGCCCCGTTCTCGCCGAGCAGGGCGTGGAAGCTGCCAGAGGCCACCTTAATCGAAACATGGTCGAGCGCGGTGAAACCGCCAAAACGCATCGTCATGTCGATCGTATCGATGCCGACGGCCTTGCAGGGCTGCGGAAGAGGTGTGTCGCGGATCGTGCTCATGGCAGCTGGCTCACGAGCATTGCGGAGTTGGAGACAGAGCCGAAGACGCCGCCTTGCATCTTCACCATCTTGATCGCAGCAAGATGGTTGCCGTAATCGGTCGCGCCGCAGCAGTCTTCCAGAAGCAGGCATTCGAAGCCACGATCATTCGCCTCGCGCATGGTGGTGGAAACGCAGACGTCGGTCGTGATCCCTGTCAGGATGATGTTCTCGATGCGCTTCTGATTGAGGATCAGCTCCAGATCGGTGGCGCAGAAGGAACCTTTTCCGGGCTTGTCGATGATCGTCTCGCCCTCGATTGGATAAAGTTCTGGGATGATGTCCCAGCCCGGCTCGCCGCGTGTGAGAATGCGCCCGCAGGGGCCTGGATCGCCGATACCTGCGCCGATGCGCTGTGAACGCCAGCGCTTGTTGGCCGGCAGGTCGGCAAGATCTGGCCGATGACCCTCTCGGGTATGAATGATGTGATAGCCCTTGGCGCGCATGGCGGCCAGAACTTGTCCGATCGGCTCGATCGGCGCCTGGACTAGGGACAGGTCATATCCCATGTGGTCGACATAGCCGCCCTTGCCGCAAAAATCCGTCTGCATGTCTATGATGACGAGAGCGGTGTTGTCCGGCCGCAGGGCGCCGTTATAGGGCCAGGCATAGGGATCGGCGTCGATATAATGTCCTTTGGTCTCGACCATGGCGTCCATCATCTTCTTCTCCTATTCACCGCGTGTTTGAATGTTCTTCCGTCTGTTCGCCCGCTTCGACCGGCTCAGTGCGAGGCTGGACATCAGCTGCGGCCTCCTCATTTCGTCAGCGATAGCGCGCCGGGTGCGCCAGCGATCGAACGTGTCGGCGAGGAGGTCGCGATCATGATGACGAGGGTGAGCACGTAGGGGGCCGCATAGAAGAGGTAGTAGCCCTGCGTCACGCCGATCGATTGCAACGCCGGCCCGAGCGCGCCGGCGCCGCCGAACAACAGAGCGGCAAGAAAGCAGCCGATCGGGTTCCAACGGGCGAAAATGACCAGCGCCACGGCCATAAGGCCCTGGCCTGAGGAAATGCCTTCGTTCCAGGAGCCGGGATAATAGAGCGAGAGGTATGCGCCGCCGATCGCCGCAAGCGATCCGCCGGCGGCGGTGGCGAGCAGGCGCACGCGATCCGGGTTGATGCCCATCGCTCGGGCGGCGTCCGTGCTATCGCCGACGACGCGCAGGATGAGGCCCACCCGCGTATTCCGGAAGGCCCACCAGAGAACGAAAGCGAGCAAGGCGCCGAGAATGAACAGGACATTGATGTTCAGCGCGGCGTCGATCTGCGGCAGGCTGGACCAGAAGCCGAAGGGGATGGACGGCAGATGCGGCGCGGCCGGCTGAATGAAGGACTTGCCGAGGAAGAAGGCGAGGCCCAGGCCGAACTGCATCATGGCGATACCGATCGCGATATCGTTCACCTTCGGCCATTTGCAGATCCAGCCGTGAACGAGGCCGAAGACAGCGCCGGTCGCCATGGCAGCGAGCACGCCGAGCCAGGGCGAGTTGGTCATGACGGCGACGGCGTAGGCCGTCATCGCGCCGAAGACCAGCGTGCCTTCCAAGCCGAGATTGATGCGGCCGGAGCGCTCGGTGATCGTCTCGCCGAGGCTGACAAAGATGAAGGGAGTGGAGACGCGGATCGCGCCCGCCAGGATCGCGAGCGGCACGCCCCAGATGCCGATGCCCGTCTCTTCCATTAGAGGCTCCTTTTCCAAAGGTCGAGATTGAAGATCTTGAAGCGCCCGTAGAAAGTCTCGCAGAAGAGGATGACGATGAAGAGCGTGCCCTGCAGGACCAGTACTGTGGCATCGGGCAGGCCCATGCGGCGCTGGATGAGGCCGCCCGAGGCATTGATGCCGCCGAGCAGGATCGCGACCGGGATGATTGCCAGCGGATTGTGGCGGGCGAGAAAGGCAACGAGAATTCCTGTATAACCGTAACCCGCGGCAAGCGAGGCATTGGCGCTGCCTTGGACGGCGACGACCTCGATCATCCCGGCAAGACCCGCGAAACTGCCGGCGATCGCAGTGAAGCCGGCGATCAATCTGCCGACCGGCAAACCCTGGATCTGGGCGGCGCGCACATTGCCGCCGGCGATCCGCGCCGCAAAACCATAGCTCGTCACCTCAATCAGGACCCATGAGAGGATGCAGGCGGCGATGCCGATGACGAGCCCCCAATGCACATCCATGCCGGGGATGTTGCCGAGCATGTAGTCCGCCGGCAGCGGCTTGGTTGACGGCTTGTTGAGACTGGCGGGATCACGGAGCGGCCCCTCGACGAACTGGTTCATTACGGCGATGGCGATATAGGAAAGCAGCAAGGAGGAGATGGTCTCGTTGACGCCACGGTAATGGCGCAGGAAACCGGCAAAGCCGATCCAGATGCCGCCGACGAGCATCGCGGCAATTGCCATCAGAATAAGAGTGGGAAGGACAGGGGCCGAGCCGACAAGGGGCAAGGCCATAGCTGCGGCGGCAACGCCGCCCAGCACGACCGCTCCTTCCCCGCCGATGATGACGAGGCCGAGGCGAGCGGGCAGGGCGACGCAGAGTGCCGTCAGGAGAAGGGGTGCGGCACGGCTTAAGCTGTTCTGCACCGAAAACCAGCTACCGAAGCTGCCGGTGTACATGAGCTGGAAGAGCATCGCCGGCGATTTGCCGATCGCCAGGATGAAGAGGGAGAAGAGCCCGAGCCCGATCAGGATGGCGGCAAGGCCGATGACCAGGGGTTCGGCCCTTCGCGCCATCCATCCAAGCAGGGGACGCATCGAAGCTGGGTTGTCGGACGCGACTGATACTGCGGGATTATTGGCCTGAACGGTCATGGCGCTTCTCCCCTCACGCGGTTTAGGCCGTGGACCCGACGACGCCCTCGACAAGGTAGTTCATGCTTTCGAGCTCGATCGCATCTTCCGCATAGCTCTTGTCGGCGGCGACGGCGGTGTTACCCTTGTTGTCCTTCAGCGGCCCCTTGAAGACCGAGAAGCCGCCCTTCATCATCTCGGCATGCGTCGCTTCGAATACCTTGCGGCCTGTCTCGGGAACACCTGGGCCGAGCGCGCTCATCTTGACGAAACTATCCTTCAGGCCGCCGCGCACGAAGTTGCCGAGCTTTTCGCCGGCCTGGGCCTTCTTGATGAAGTCGCTATAGACATTCCCCCAGGCCCATTCGGCGCCGGTCAGATATTTCTCGGGCGCAAGCGGGCTTTGATTGGCATGGTAGCCGCAAACGAAGGCACCGCGGCCAGCGGCCGTTTCGACGACCACCTTCGGGCTGTCGACATGGCAGGTGATGACGTCGGCGCCCTGGTCAACCAGCGCGTTGGTGGCTTCTGCCTCCTTGACCGCAAGCGACCATTCGCCGGTGAAGATCACCTGGCAGGTGATGGTCGGATCGACTGAGCGCGCGCCGAGCAGGAAGGCATTGATGTTCTGCAGCACCTGGGGGATCGGCTTGGCGGCGACGAAGCCGATCTTCTTGCTTTTCGTCGCATGGCCGGCGGCGATGCCATTCAGATACTGACCCTGGAAAATATAACCGAAATAGGAGCCGGTATTAGCCGGATGCTTGCCCTCCTGCCACAGCCCGCCGCAATGGCGGAACTGGATATCGGGATATTTGGCGGCCATAGCCAGCATGTGCGGATCGAAATAACCGAAGGAGGTCGGGAAGAGCAGGGTAGCTCCATCGAGATTGATCATCGATTCCATCGTCTTCTGAACGTCCACCGTCTCGGGAACGTTCTCTTCTTCGACGACGGTGATACCGGCCAGCGCCTTCACCGCGGCAGCGCCCTCGGCATGCGCCTGGTTGTAGCCATAGTCATCCTTGGGACCGACATAGATGAAGCCGACGGTGACAGCGGTCTGCGCAAATGCGCGCGAGGAGAGGAGGCCAGACGCTGCGCCGGCGAGAGCGGCGGCGGCAGAAGCCTGAAGGAAATGGCGTCGTTTCATGGAAAGGAGTCTGGTCATGGGAATGCTCTCCTGACGGCGGTTCTGCCGTTTTCAAATGGCTACAGAAAAGTGTATGCAATGGTCATGCCAGATTTTATTGCGATGATTTTCATGGAAAAATCTTGTTTGCGCGGGCGACGTTCCGGGGAATGCATGCAATTTCATCCTGAAATTAGATGAAAAAATATGCACAGCCTACAAAATTACCCGTTTATCTTCGTGGTGGGTTTAAGGGCTAACTAAGACCGGTAGTGCAAAATACAATTTTGATAGACCCATCAATAATATATACTGATGTTTGACTTTGCCGGCTCGAGCGGGCATGTGTATGCAACCGCTACAATGTAGAATCATTCCTTGAGGCAAGTCAGGCGCAGAGAAATCATCAGGGCAGGTACGACCGTCGAGCAGATGGTGCGGGCGATTGCCGACATGATCGTCATCGGGCAGATGCTGCCGGGCGAAAAGCTTGATGAAGTCTCGCTGGCTGCCCGATTTGAAGTCTCGCGCACGCCGGTGCGCGAGGCGCTCCGTGAACTCGGGGCAATGGGGCTTGTCGACCGACAGCCGAACCGCAGCGCCATCGTCGCCACCGTGACCGAAACCTATCTGCATTCTATGTTCGAGGCGATGGCGGAACTCGAAGCGATTTGCGCGAGGCTCTCGGCCGAGCGTATGACGGTCGATGAGCGTCGCACGCTGGAACTGGCACACAAGGCATCCATGAAGCTGGTGCATACCGGCGCTGAAGAGGACTATGCGGCTCATAACATCGAATTCCACACCCGCCTTTATCGCGGCGCGCATAACGATCATGTTTTTGAGATGGTGACACAGACGCGCGCACGGCTCGCCCCATTTCGACGGGCGCAGTTTCGGCTGCCCGGCCGCCTGGCAAAATCCTACGAGGAGCATGGCCGGATTGTGATTGCGATTATGCGAGCGGATGGTACTGCTGCCGCACAGGCAGCCTATTCCCATGTGGAGTTGGTCAGCGATGCGAGCGCGGTGTTTGCCGCAACCCGCGAGCCGAGCGCGCGAGGCACCTGAGATCGTGCACGCTCATCCGCGCCACATTCTCGTTCTCGTTATCCAAACAAATGCAATGACGCATCATCTTTCGCTTTGACGAGGAAATGCCGATGAAGAAAATTTTCAATCCGCCCTCGGTCCGCCGTCCTTTCGGAAATTATAATCATGGGTTGCTTGTTCCGCCGGGCGCTTCGCTGCTCGCCACCTCAGGTCAGCTCGGCGTTGGTGTCGACGACGAGGTGCCGGAGGACATTGGCAAGCAGGCCGAGTTATGCTTCGAAGCAATCAAAGCCATTCTTACCGGTGCGGAGATGAGTTTTGCTGACGTCATCCGCATTTCCGGGTTCGTGACGAAACGGGAGGATTTCCCAGCCTATATGGCGGTGCGCGATCGCTATACGCTGGAGCCGAAGCCAGTCTCGACGTTGATCATCGTCGCCGGTTTCACCCGGCCGGAATTCCTCGTCGAGGTTGAAGTCACAGCCGCCAAAGTATTCTGATGCCCGGTAGCACGTTGCGCTTCAGAAGTTTTCCATCGACGTCTTCACCCTCGCCAGAAAACGCGCTCGCGTTTCAGGCGTACAGTTGTTCATGTCGTAATGAGCAAGGAAGGTGACCGGGCGTAGCGGATTGATCTGTGCCCTCAAAACGCGCTTGACGATCTTCTTCGGCGGGTTGCCGGCGACGAAGGCACGGAACGGGGTTGCTCCATAGGTCAGCACGGCCGCCAGCTTCCTGATATGGCGTAGCCGCGATTCCACCTTGCCATCGACGAGTTCGAAGGAGACACCCGGCAGCCAAACGCGATCGAAATAACCCTTTGATATTGCCGGGAAGCCGAAATTCCAGATCGGCGTGACCAGCACCAGCCCTTCGGCCCGCTTCAGCCGCTCGACATAGGATTTCACCAGGTCGGTATTGCCGGGATAGTCGTGATAGGTGAGCCGGTCATGCCGGGAAAGAACAGGATCGAAATTCTCGGCGTAAAGATCGCATCCGTCTACTTCGTGGCCGGCATGGCGGAGGCTTTCCAGCGTCTGCTTATAAAGCGCCTTGCCGTAACTTTCTTCCACCGGATGTGAATGCAGCACGAGAACCCTCATGAGGCCTCCATGACGCTCGCAAGGCCGGGGAAGAGATAGTTCTTGCCGGCATTGAAATCGAAGTCCGGGTTCTCCCAAGCGATCATCTTGCCGGGGTTTAGAAGCCCCTTTGGATCGGTTTCGTGCTTAAAGGCGAGCTGGACCTTGTCGGTGCGCTTCATGCCGCCTTCCTCCAGCGTGTAGCGGTGCGGATTGAAGATCGGGCAGCCGTGATCCTGGTGAATCCGGATGATCTCTTCGAGACGCTCCTCGGTGGTATAGCGCACCAGCGGCAGACCGGAGCACTGGATTTGGCCGTCGAACCGGATGAATTCGAGATGCCCCGGCACCTCATCGCCGAAGATCTCCACCATTTTGGCGACCTTGGCCACATGATCCGGGCCCGGATATTGGACCTGCAGATAGGTGAAGCCCGGATCGACTTTCAGCGCTCGCAGCGTGGTGTGGTTCCAGGCAAGTTCATAGGCATGAGGGATGCCCTTCATGCTCTCGACCTTGTCGGAGCGGAAGATCACCTCGCCCTTGTGGGCCGAGGTGAAGGCGAGGAAGGCATCCATCGCATGCGGGGCGATCATCAGCACCACGACCGACTGCCCCTTGCGAATATAGGGTTTGTGGCGGGTGAAATAGTCGTACGGGATCGGAGCTGCGATCGGTGCGATTTCCTTGACGAGGATACCGTTGCACTTGGCAAGCGCATCCGAAAAGCGCACGCACGCCATGAAGTCGTCATAACCGACGAGAACATCGACCCAGTCATAGGCAGGCGCCAGCGGCATTTCGATCTCGGTGATGACGCCGTTGGTGCCGTAGGCATGGCTGACCTTCTGCAGATCCCAGCCGGTGAGATCGAGCACGCGCGGCTCGGCCTCCATGGTGACGACGCGCAGGCGCAGAATATTGCCAAGATCGCGCAAGCCACCCCAGCTAATCGAGCCGACGCCGCCGGAGCCGCCGGCAATGAAGCCGCCGACTGTCGCCATCTGCGCCGTCGAGGGATGGAACCGCAGTTCCTGGCCGGAATGAGCCTTGGTCTGCTTGTCGAGCTGGGCAATGATGATGCCCGGCTCGCAGATGACCCGGCCCGGATGGATTTCCTTGATCTTGTCCATCGCGGCGAGGTTCAGCACGATGCCTCCGGAAAGCGGCATCGCCTGGCCGTAATTGCCGGTGCCGGCGCCGCGCGGCGTGACTGGCACGCCGTGCGCAAAGGCGACCTTCAGGGTGCGGATGACCTCTTCCTCGTTTTTCGGCGTGACGATGAGATCGGCCGTCACACGGTCGAGCTGCGCTTTCAGGATCGGCGAATACCAGTAGAAATCGCGGCTCTTCTGGCGCACCAGCGCCGGATTGTCTTCGACGGCGATGCCTTCGAGTTCTTGTCTTATCGTCTGATAATCCGGCATGTCAGGCTCCAACGACGCTGTCGAGTTCACGATAGTCCGGCAGGCTGCGGTCGATCACCTTGCCGCGGCGAAGCACGACGCGGTCGGACTGCGGACGGGATAGAAATTCGCTCCAGCGCCTGGCGCTGAAGAGCACGAGATCGGCCGCGGCGCCGACCGCGATGCGCCCCATATCCGGCCGGCCGAGAATATCGGCCGGTGATGTGGTGACGATGCGCGCGGCCGTATCCAGCGGATGGTCGAGATGCAGGATGCGGACCGCCTCGCGGAACACCTCTACCGCATCCAGATCGCCATAGGCATAGAAGGGATCGCGGGTATTGTCGGAGGCGACCGCGGTTGCAACGCCGGCCGCCGCCAGTTCCTTGAACAGGGTGATGCCGCGCCAGCGCGGCGTGCGGCCGGGATAGCGGTCCTGCAGATACATGTTGCACATCGGCAGCGAGACGATGGCGAGGCCGGCCTGCGCGAGGAGTTCGACCGTACGTTTTGCCGTCTCCTCGTCCTGGCGGGCGAGTGAGCAGCAATGGCCGGCCGTCACCTTGCCGCCGAAGCGGTTGCGCAGCACCGCTTGCGCGATCGCCTTCAGGGTCTCCGCAGCCGGATCGTCGGTCTCGTCGACATGAAGATCGACATCGAGACCATTATCGGCCGCGGCTCTGAACAGCGTGTCGAGCTGGCTGTGGAGATCGGAGCTCATCCGAGTGACGCCGCCGATCAGCCCGCCCTTTTCGCGGACGACGGTAACGAGGTCGGCGAAATAAGCCGCGTCCGCCATGTTTTCCATCGGAAAGAGCGCCACCGCCTGCAAGCCGATCCTGTCCTTCCAGACATCGCGCATCTCGGCAAAGACCTCGAAGGAGATGCGGTGCTGGGGTGCAAGGGAATCGAGATGGGTCCGGATCAGGCTGGTGCCGTGCGCATAGGCCGAACGCAGGGAAAACTCCATACGCTTCTTCACGTCCGCCGCCGTCCAGTTCGCCTCGCGGTCTGCGCGCACCGCCTCCAAGGCTCCCGGGAACGTGCCGTCCGGATTGGCGTTGCGCGGCCAGATGTGGCCCTTGTCGAGATGCGTATGCATGTCGGCGAAGCAAGGCCAGACCATGCCCTCCTTAAGGTCGGATTTCGCCAATTCGACAGGCGCTTCGCCCGGCGGCAACAGGGCGGAAATCTTGCCATCGGCGATGACTATATCGGCCCTGACGAGTCCCTCGACAACAGGCGCAACAGGCGCCTCATAACCGGTGACGGCGGCGGCAGGCAGGGTCGCATTGCTCAGCACGAAGCGGCCGGCATTGGGCAGGGAGATGAAGGAATAGGTCATCAGTTTTCCCGTTTCAGGCTGCTCTCGTGCCAGCGGTGCAGGGCAAGCCACGAAATGAAAGAGGTGACGGCGAAGATCGCCACGCCGAGCAGGGAGAGCATCAGCAGCGCCGCGAATAGCCGCGGAATGTTGAGCCGGTACTGTGCTTCGAGGAGCCGGAAGGCAAGGCCGGAGCCGGCGCCCGCCGATCCTGCGGCAAATTCCGCGACGACGGCGGCAATCAGCGCAAGGCCACCGCCGATCCTGAGGCCGGTCAAGAAATAGGGTTGGGCGGCCGGCAGCTTGAGAAAGAGCAGCGTCTGCCAGCGCGAGGCGCCGTAGAGCTCGAACAGATTGATGAGATTATGATCGACGCTTTTCAGCCCCTGGACCATATTCGAAAGGATCGGGAAGAAGGCGACCAGGAAGGCGCAGATCAGCAGCGCCACCTGCGTCGACGGCGCATAAATCAGGATGAGCGGCGAGATCGCCACGATCGGCGTGACCTGAAGAATGACCGCGAGTGGATAGAAAGCGAGTTCGATCCAGCGCGACTGCACGAGGAAGATCGCAAAACCGACGCCGCCGACGAGCGCCAGCACGAGCGACATGAGGGTGATCTTGGTGGTGACCCAGAGAGCAGGGGCAAGCGTGCCCCAATCGGTTACGAAGGCACTGGCGACCGCCGCCGGGCCTGGCAAAATATAGGGCGGCACTCCGGACAGCGCCACATAGGCATACCAGATCAGGATCAGCGCCGCGATCACGAGCAGAGGGATCGAGATGCGCAGCGCGAGATCGCGGCGACTCGCGCTTGCAGTGGTTTTGAAAGGCAGCGGCGCTGCGGCGGTTTGGTCACTCATCAATGATCCTCCGCCACGTTGATTGCTCCGATGAGCGAACGCGAGACCGTCTCGCAGGCTTTGCGGTATTCTTCCGAAGTGCGGTAATGGGCGTCGCGTTCCAGGCTGGTCGTCAGCGGCAGATCGGCATGCACGCGCCCTGGCCTTGCCTTCATCACGACGATGCGGTTCGAGAGATAGGCGGATTCGAAGACCGAATGGGTGACGAAGATAACGGTGATTCCGGTCGTTCTCCAAAGACGCAGCACGTCGTCGTTCAGCCTCTGGCGGGTGATCTCGTCCAGCGCTGCAAAGGGCTCGTCCATCAGCAGGAGCTTCGGCCTGGTCACCAGCGCCCGGGCTATAGAGACGCGCATCCTCATGCCGCCGGACAGTTCGCGCGGATAGGCCCTGGCGAAATCCTGAAGGCCGACGGTGCTCAGCGCCTCCACGATCCGGTGGTGTCCCGCCGCTTTCGAAATATGTTTCAGCTTCAGTGGCAGATGGACATTGTCGAACACGTTCTTCCAGGGCATGAGCGTCGGCTCCTGGAAAACGAAGCTAATATCGCCCTCGGGGAGACCCTTGGAGTTGATGCGCGAACTCGGCCAGTCGATCGCGCCCGAGGTGACATTGCCGAGCCCTGCAATGATGCGCAGCGCCGTAGACTTGCCGCAGCCGGACGGGCCGAGCAGGCTAATGAACTCTCCGCTTTCCACGGTAAGCGACATGTTCGAAAGGGCCACGGTTCCGCTGGAGAAGACTTTCGAAACCGATTGCATGACGACCAGCGGCCGTTTGTGCGTTTCTTTCGGTGATAGAACCTGAGCTTCTGCTGGGGTCATTGCTTATCTCGTTCATGCAGGGGAAGATCCGCCGTGTTGGTGGCGGATCGCAGGCGGTGTCTGCGACTTATTTCTTCATCGCCATTCCGGTTCCCTTGCAGACGAATTTCGTCGTGAAGGCCTTGGTGTAATCCGTCTCCGGCTTGAACACCTTGATCGCCACCATCTCGTCGAAGAAGGCCTTATAATGCGCGTCCGTCAGGCAGCCGATGCCCTTGTCGAGGCTGTCGCCGGATTCGATGATGCCGTATTCCTTCATCTTGGCGATGGAATAGGCGATCTGACCATCCGTCATTTCAGGATTGTCCTTCTTGATCAGTTCGTTGGCCTTCGTGTTGTCGCCGTAGAGATAGTGATACCAGCCTTCGATTGAGGCATCGACGAAGCGCTGGACGACATCGGGTTTGCTGTCGATCATCGCCTGCGTGGTGGTGATCATTGTCGAGTAGGGAGAGTAGCCACTGTCGGCGAGCAGGAAGACCTTCGGTTCGTAGCCGGCTTGCTTCTGGATCTCGTAGGGTTCCGAGGTGAGGTAGCCCTGCTGCGCCGACTCTTTGTCGGCGAGGAAGGGCGCCGGGCTGAAATTGTAGGGCTTGTATTGCTCGTCCTTGAAGCCTTTGAAGTTCGCCTTCATCCATTCGAAATAGGTGAGATAGCCGTCCTTGCCGAGAAACAGCGTCTTGAGCTTCGCAAGGTCTTCGAATTTCTCGATGCCGGCATCGGGATGTGCGATCAGCACTTGCGGATCTTTCTGGAAGATCGCCGCGACATCGACGAGCGGAATGCCCTGTTCGACGGCCGCGATCTCGCCCTGCGGACCGCCCATGTAAAAATCGATCTTGCCGGAGATCAGCAGTGCGCTGTTGGCCGCATTCGGGCCTCCCTGGACGATCGTCACATCGAGGCCGTGTTTCGCATAGGTGCCATCGACAACCGCCTGATAGAACCCGCCATGTTCGGCCTGCGCCAGCCAGTTGGTGCCATAACTGACTTTGTCGGCCGCATGCGCGCCAGCCATGCAGGCCAACATTCCGCCAAGACCAATAAGTGCGGAAGAGACACTGTGCTTCAATATATTGGACATGATGGACGTTCCCCTTCTGAATTCGCAACGTCTGAGGCGACGTCCGATTTTCTTCATAGGAGCGATTGCTTTGCTCTTTGAAAAGCATCAAATTTCGTGCGCAATGATGCCTTTTCGGCATCTCACCAAAAGCCTGTGCCTAATTTACGCTGCGTGCTTGATTTTTGTGCAACGAGGTCCTGATGCTGCACTCCCGAAAACTACTCTACATCAACGAGATCGCGCGATCGGGCTCGATCCGCAAGGCGGCGGCACGGCTGAATGTGGCGTCGTCGGCAATCAACCGGCAGATTCTAGCACTGGAGGAGGAAATGGGAGCGACGCTGTTCGAGCGCCTGCCGCGCGGGCTGCGCCTGACCGCCGCCGGCGAGCTCTGCATCGAACATATTCGCGAGGTGCTGAAGAATTACGAACGCCTGGAGGGGCGCATCCGCAGCCTGAAGATGCAGCAGGCGGGCAAGGTTCGGCTGGTGACGACGGTCGGCCTTGCGGCCGGCCCGCTGCCGGATATCATTGCGCGGTTCCAATCGGAGCATCCGCGCGTCTTCATGCAATTGCGCAACGACGCCGGCACGATGACGGTCAATCCGGTGCTGTCGGGCGAGGTCGACATCGGCCTCGGCTTCAATATTCCGGCAACGCCCGGCATCCGCACCCTCGGCAATTTCGATATTCCGATCGGCGTGGTTCTGCCGCCCGGCCACCACCTGATCGGTTCCGGCCCGATCAACCTGGCCGATATCGTCCAGGAGCGGCTCGTGCTGGCGCAGCAAGGGACCAGCCTGCGTGACGTGATCAATCTGGCATTGGCGCGCTTGGACGTGCATGTCGAACCGGTGCTCGAAACCAATGCATCGGAGATGCTGAAGAAGCTGGTCAAGTCCGGGGCTGGGCTGACGATCTTGAACCCGCTCGATGTCATCAACGAATGCCGGCAGGGCGAATTGGTCTTCCGACCGATCGCGGAGCCACATGCGCGCCGCCAGCCGATGAAGCTTTTTGCCCGCGCACGCGCGCCGCTTGATTCCGCTACCAGCCTGTTCGTCGAATATCTTCTCGCCGAACTGGCCGGCCTGGTGCAGGAGCTGCAGGCCAAAGGTCACATCACGGTAGACACGTGCGTCGCGATATGAGCCATGCTTCGCGACAAGCCTTTAATTCGAGTAAAGATTGGAAAGCGGATAGCTCTTCAGATCATAGAGCAGTTCGACAAAACCTTTGACCTGATGGCGGCAGATAGCTTGGCCCTTTTCGGCTGTGCCGACAGATGCGTCGCCGACGACGCCATAGGGATTGAGGTCGTGGGCGATCCAGGCCAGCGAATGCGGCGGCAACGGCTGCATGTATTTCGAGTGCTCGCGCATCCATTCCGCCTTGGACTTGAAATTGTCAGCCTTGTCCATCCGTACCAGATCGGGTCGGAAGTAGAGCATGAGCGACGTTTCCACCTCGCCGCCATGGATGCCGTATTTCAGCTCATGTTCGCTGATCATGCCTTGGGGATGGCCGAAGCGACCCCATTGCGTGGACACGACCGCCATCGCGTAGCGCACGCGCAGCTCTCGCGCTACGATGCTCATGATATCGACGTTCCCGCCATGCGAATTGACGATCACCATCTTGCGGATGCCGGCTTCGGCAACCTTGGCGCCGATCGCGGTCCAGACCGGAATGAGCAATTCGGCGCCGAGCGACAGCGTTCCCGGCCCGTAGATATGTTCATTGGCCTTGCCGATCTCCTGTGTCGGCAGCACCAGACAATCAAGATCGGCGGGCTTCTGCTTCCGCAACTCGGCAAGCATGCCGTTGGCGATGGCGACATCGGTTGCGACAGGCAGATGGGGGCCATGCTGTTCAGTCGAGGCGATGGGAAGCACGGCGATCGTGGTGTCAGCGGAAAGCCCGGCAAAATCGTAGCTGTTCAGTTCATTCCAGTAGAATGGCATTGCCATCGCCGCACCTCTCATTGCTTCTCAAGCAGTGAGTAGGGAAAATTATTGCGCACGAAAAGCATCAATTTGCGCCCATACCGATGCCTTTTAGAGGCTGATGAATCCTTGTCGCGCTTTAGCGTCTCTGCTTGTCGCG
The DNA here is from genome assembly GCF_036528765.1 of Rhizobium sp. BR 362. Taxonomy (NCBI): domain Bacteria; kingdom Pseudomonadati; phylum Pseudomonadota; class Alphaproteobacteria; order Hyphomicrobiales; family Rhizobiaceae; genus Rhizobium; species Rhizobium sp. BR 362. The sequence goes on from NZ_JARWGH010000022.1 coordinate 31,084, forward strand.
GAGACTTACCAATGAGCGCATGCCATATGAAGTGTGCGCCGTTTCCAGACAACGACGCACAGAAATCATGAACTGAAGGCGGGCAGATGCACCTCTCTCTATCACCCGCCCGTTTAGATCGCGCGGGTCCTGGCAATGAGACCCTCAAGAACGAGCTGCATCACCTTTGACAGAAATTTTCGCATCCATCTCCCTTCAGGCCGCGCTGGTTGCGCTGATATAGTTGCGCCAGCCGCCGAACTCGGTGATCTCTCGTCCACCGATCACGGCATGCCCCTCGCAGAGAAATCCCGTAAGGCATGTTCCATCGTCGAGGGTGATCTTACCTACGCCGAGCGGCGGCGGAATGTTCTCAACGAAACGGGCGAATGCCGCCGGCGGCAAGGCCCAGACCTCGACTTCCACTCCATTGCCTGTAAAGCCCGGATCGCGGATCAGCCCCGGCTTGGGGGGGATCGTGCCATGGAGGGTAAACAGCCGGTAGGTGCCATCCGTCCGTCCTGTTTTCAACCTGTATCCGCCCGCTCGCGTCAGCTCATGATTCAGTGGCATATCCGTCAGATGCGCGCCGACGACCACGATAGGAATGAAGCCGTCAGCTGGAAGTGTCACGCGACTTGCCTCCGGGAGCGCGGCCTTGCGGTCCTTACCCATGCCGGCATCGGCCGCTCGGTGCATGGCGTCGGCGAAGGGTGCCATCGCATCGTCGGTGAAGGCAGGGCCGACCAGCATCACGCCTGCGGGCAGATGGCCGCCGGCGTCGAAGCCGGCGGGAATGGCAATTGCGGCGCAGTCAAGCAAGTTCGCAAAATTGGTATAACGGCCGAAATGGCCGTTTTTGACAATCGGATCCGCCATCATTTCTTCAATCGTGTAGGTGGTGGGCGAGGTCGGCAGCATCAGGATATCAGCCTTTTCCCACTCCTTCAGGGTCTTCTGGCGTAGCGCTTCGAGTTTGTATTTGCCTTGGAAAGCGTCGACGGCATCATAGCGTCTCGCCCCTTCGATGATGGCCCGCACAGTCGGATCAAAGTCATCACCATTTGTCGCCAGGAACTCTTTGACCGCCGCCAGCCGCTCGGCGACCCAGGGGCCGTTATAGAGCAGTTCAGCTGCCTGCCGGAAGGGTCCGTATTCGAAGGGCACGATATTGGCGCCGAGTGCGCGCGCTCTTTCGATCGCGGCGTCATAGAGAGCTTCGACATGCCTGTTGCCGAAGAATTCCCGCTCGGCTCCATCGAGGACGCCGATCCGCAAACCGGAGGCGGGCAGGCTGGATGGTGCGGCCTTGCGCGAGAACGGATCGGCGGCATCGTAGCCCTCCATCACCTTGCGGATCGTGACGCCGTCGCCGACCGTTGGGGCAAAGACGGTGACGACATCGACGCTGCGGCAGGCAGGCACCACGCCGACATTCGGCACCAGTCCCGGTGTTGGTTTGATGCCGACGAGATTGTTGAAGGCCGCCGGTACCCGACCGGAGCCGGCGGTGTCCGTGCCAAGCGCGAAGCTTGCCAAACCCGTAGCGACGGCAACCGCCGAGCCGGAGCTCGAGCCCCCCGATACATAGTTCCTGTCGAAGACCGAGCGCGGCGCCCCATAGGGCGACCGCGTGCCATTGAGGCCGGTCGCAAACTGGTCGAGGTTGGTCTTGCCGATGACGATCGCGCCCGCAGCCCGAAGCCTTGCAACCACGGTTGCGTCCTTTTCGGGCTGGTAGGCGAAAGCGGGGCAGGCCGCCGTGGTCGGCAGCCCCTCCACGTCGATATTGTCCTTCACCGCGAAAGGAATGCCCCAGAGCGGCAGGCTGTTTGGCTCCGGCGCGCGCTCGAGCAGAGCTCGTGCTTCGGCCCGCAGCGCTTCATCAAGTGTCGGCGTGATGAAGATAGCGGGATCCGGCGCGTCAGCGCGACGGGCAATGACGATCTCGATAATATCGAGCGGGCTTTTGCCTGCCTGATAGGCTGCGCGAAGGCTGGTCAGATCAAGAATGGTCGGCAGCATGGATCAGCATTCCTCCAGAACAACAATGATATCGCCCGCTTTGACGTTTCGTCCGGGGCCAGCGCGCAGGTCGCGGACACGGCCTGACGCATGTGCGGTGACGTTAATTTCCATCTTCATGGATTCGACAATGGCAAGCGTTTCGCCGGCCGCAACCGGTTCGCCCGGCTCGACCAGCAGTTTCCAGATATTACCGGGCACGGCGCTAGCAACGCCGAAGCATCCTTCGGGAATATCCCCATCCGGGCGTTCGTCAGTGCCTTCGTCGGTGACAAAGCTGTCGAGGCCCGCCTGCTTCCAGCGCTGGCGCTCGGCATCGAAGGCGGCCTGCTGGCGTGCTTTGAAGCTTCCGATCGAGGCAGCATTCGCCTGTAATTCCCGCTCATAGGCGGCGTAGGAAAATTCCGTCTCATCGACCCGGACGGGATAGCCGCCATGCGGAAAGGCGCTACGGGCTTCCGCCAGCTCCTGGTGGCTGACCGGAAAGAAGCGGATCTGATCGAAGAAGTCGAGCAGCCACGGTTTGTCCTTGACGAAGACCGGCGTCTGCCGCCAGGTGTTCCACACCTGGATGGTGCGGCCGAAGAGCTGATAGCCGCCGGGACCTTCCATGCCGTAGATGCACATATAGGCCCCGCCGATGCCGACGGCATTCTCAGGTGTCCAGGTGCGGGCCGGATTGTACTTCGTCGTCACGAGCCTGTGGCGCGGATCGACCGGGGTCGCCACCGGTGCGCCGAGATAGACGTCGCCGAGGCCAAGCACGAGGTAGCTGGCGTCAAAGACGATATCGCGCACGGCCTGTTCGCCCGCCAGCCCATTGATGCGACGGATGAACTCGATGTTATCAGGGCACCAGGGCGCGTTCGGCCGCACGAGTTCCTGATACTTGCGCATGGCAAGTTCCGCATCAGGATCGTTCCAGGAAAGCGGTAAATGCACGATGCGGCTTGGCACGGTGACCTCCTGTGCCGCCGGCAGGCTTGCCTCGATCTCGGCCAGCAGACCGAGCAGGCGCTTGCGGGTCAGCGTCGTGCCGTCGTAATGAATCTGCAGCGAACGGATGCCTGGGGTGAGATCGATGATGCCGGGTAATCGGGCCTGCGATACGGCCTGCATCAAAAGATGCACCCTGAGCCGCAGGGCGATATCGAGCACCATCGGTCCATATTCGACCAGCAGATTGTCGTCGCCCTGACGGCGGTAGACAACCGAGACCGGCCCGTCGTCGCGTCTGGCGACGATCGGCGAACCTGCTTCTTCCTTCGCCCGATGCACCGCCGGACCGGCGATCGGGTCTTCGGGCCTGTTGATGGGATGAAAGCGAATGCGATCACCCGGTTTGAACTGACCCATCTTCCATTGCTCGTCGCGAGCAATGACTGCCGGGCATACGAAGCCGCCGAGGCTCGGACCGTCAGGCCCGAGAATGATCGGCATATCGCCGGTGAAATCGATCGCGCCGATCGCATAGGCGTTGTCATGCAGATTGGACGGATGAAGACCGGCCTCGCCGCCATCGCTGCGCGCCCATTTCGGCGCGGGGCCGATCAGGCGAACGCCGGTCCGAGCGCTATTGAAATGCACCTCATAGCCCGTCGAAAACAGCGTCTCGATATCGCCGTCGTGAAAGAAATCAGGCGCGCCGTGTGGACCATAAACGACGCCTACTTCCCATTCACGCGTCAGGTCTGGTGGCTCGGTCGCAGGTTTCGCTGGTTCGGCTGCGGCCTGACGGGCAAGATGCAGCACATGGCCGGTCTTCAGCGTGCCGCTGGCGTTGCCGCCGAACTGGCCTAAACCGAAGGTGGCGCGCGAGCCGAGCACGACGGGAGCGGCAAAGCCGCCCGCCACGGCGAGATAAGCTCGCTGCCCCGGTCCATCGATGCTGCCGATCGAGACGGTCTGGCCGGCGCGGATGGTGACGGCCTCGCCATGCGGCAGTTTCACGCCGTCGACGCTCATGGCCATCCTGGCTCCGGCAAGGGCGACCACCGTGTCGGTATGAAACTTCAGCACCGGACCGGACACCGTCAACTCCAACGCCGCAACTATATCGCCATTGCCGACGAGACGGTTGGCGTGACGGAAGGAACGCTCGTCCATCGGGCCGCTCGGCGGTACGCCGACATGCCAGAGGCCAAGCCGTCCCGGCAATTCCTGGATGCTCGATTGCGCGCCCGGTGCAATCACCTCGACGACATCCGGTATGAAGGAAAAATCGCGCAGCGCCGTCGTTGTCACCTTGCCGCTCGCCAGAAGCTCGGAGCTTGCGATGGCCCTGAGATAGTCGAGATTGGTCTCGATGCCCGATATCGACGTTCCCGCAAGTGCCGCCTTCAGTTTTTCGATTGCCGCTGGGCGGTCCTCGGCCGACACGATCACCTTGGCGAGCATCGGATCGTAGAAGGGGGTGACTTCGGTGCCGGTCTCGATCCAGCCGTCGATGCGTGCATCCTCGGGGAAGGAGACCTCCGTCAGCAAACCGGCGCTCGGGCGGAAATCGGCGTGTGGCATCTCGGCATAGACGCGCACTTCGATCGCCGCTCCCTTCGGTTGCAACGCCTGCGCACCCGAGAGCACGTCTTCGCCGGCTGCCTGGCGGATCATCCATTCGATGAGGTCGATACCGAACACGGCTTCGGTGACGGGATGCTCGACCTGCAAGCGCGTGTTGACCTCAAGGAAGTAGAATTCCTCGCGCAGGGGATCGTAGATGAATTCCACAGTGCCGGCAGATTCGTAGGAGACCGCGGCACCAAGATCGACCGCCGCCTTATGTATGCGGGCGCGGATTACTGTGGAAAGGCCAGGGGCAGGGGTCTCTTCGACCACCTTCTGGTTCCGCCGCTGCAGCGAGCAGTCGCGCTCGCCGAGCGCGATGACCTTGCCTTTGCCATCGCCGAAGATCTGCACCTCGACATGCCGGGCCTCGGCTACGAAACGCTCGATATAGACACGCGCATCACCGAAGCTTGCACGCGCCGTCCGCTGCACGCTTTCGAAGGAGGCCTTCAGGTTCTCGGCATTGGCGCATAGCTGCATGCCGATGCCGCCACCGCCGGCCGTGCTTTTCAGCATCACGGGATAGCCGATTTCTCCTGCCGCTGAGAGCGCTTCCTCGGCGCTCGATAGCAGGCCGGTGCCGGGCAGCAGCGGTACGCCGCTCGCGTGCGCGAGTTCGCGCGCCGTATGCTTCAGGCCGAAGGCAGAAAGGTGCTCTGGCCTCGGCCCGATGAAGGTGATGCCTTCGGCGGCGAGCCGCTCGGCAAATCCAATATTTTCCGACAGGAAGCCATAGCCCGGATGAACCGCCTCTGCTCCCGTCGCCTTGCAAGCGACGATGACGGCATCGATATTCAGATAGCTTTCGCTGGCGGGCGCCGGACCGAGACGAACAGCCTCATCCGCCATCATCGCGGCCTTCGCGAAGCGGTCGGCGTCGGAATAGACGGCGACTGAGGCAATCTCCATCCGTCGCAGCGTCTTGATGACCCGGATAGCGATTTCGCCCCGGTTGGCGATCAGAACTTTCTTGAACACGGCTCAGTCCTCGCCATCCCAGATCAGCACCCGGATCGGTGTCGGATCGAAGCCGTTGCACGGGTTGTTGATCTGCGGGCAGTTGGAGATGACGCAAAGCACATCCATCTCCGCCACCAGCTCGACATAGTCGCCGGGCGCGGAAATTCCGTCGACGATGGTCATCTCGCCATTCGGCTTGATCGGCACGTTCATGAAGAAATTGATGTTCGGCACGATATCGCGCTTGCCCATTCCGTGTTTGCTGACCTCAATGACGAAGTTGTCGCGGCAGGCATGCAGGAATTTGGTGCCGTGGCCGAAGCGCACCGTGTTGCTCTCGCAGGAGCAGGCGCCGGCCGACGTGTCATGACGGCCGCAGCTGTCGGCCGTCATGGTCAGCATGACATTGCCTTCGTTGGACACGATCTTCGTGCCAATGCCGATGTAGGGGGCCCCTTGAACTCGCATCGTATCCTGATTGGAATAGCGCTCGGAAAAATCATCGGCTCGGTAGAACAGCGTGTCGATTGCCTGCTGGCCATAGCTGTCCTCAATGCGGATCGTCTGGCCCTTGCGCACGACGCCTGACCATGGGGCTTCGGCCGGAATGAAATAATCCAGCGCGGCATTTTGAACATTGCGTGTAGGAGAGGTCTGTATGAAATCGGTCATCGTCTTCTCCTCAGGCCTGCATCATTGCGTTGTTTTCGAAACCACGCACGGCTTCGGCCGTTGCGGTGCGGCAAAGATCATCGGCCGCTGGAAATGCGGCCTTGTAGCGGGTGATGACGACCGGCTTCGGCTGGTATTTCGGATCTGGATCGAGCGGATGCGGGCAATTGGAAAAGCCGACCAGCATGTCCATCTCGGCGCGCAGCTCGACATAGTCACCGCTGTTGGAGCGCTTGCCCTGCCAGCCGAAACCTCCGCCCTGGGCCAGGCGGACGGGCGCGAAAAGATTGAGGATGCCTGGGATATCGCGTCTGTCGAGGCCGAGCTTGACGGCGACGAGGATCAGATTGTCGCGCGTATTGCGCGTTTTTTCGCCGGGATACTTCGCTGCGTTCGAGGCGGCGGTCGAGCCGCCCATCAGGCAGTCATGGGCGCCGGAACTATCCTCGATCATCGAGAACATGACGCGGCCCATATCGGAGAAGATCACGCGCCCCTTGCCGAGCGCCGTCGTCCACTGGACCTTGGCCGTATCGACGAGATTCATTCTCTCGCTCGTATCCTCGGCATTCCAGGCGATCAGTGCCACGGTGGACTTACCCTCCGCCTGATCGATGCGGATCGCTTCGCCGCGCAGAAGCTTCGTCGACCAATACCAGCCGCCGGGAATGGTCTCCTGGTGGATGATGGCGGCGGCATCGACGGCCGGCGCCGGCAGCGGGCTTGGACCGGGAAGCGCCTTGGGTGCGAATTCCAGACCCTTTTTCTGGTGCTCCTCGTAGCGGGCGCGGTTGGCGGCGATTTCTTCGGACGATCGTCTCACGTGCATCATAGCATCTCTCCTGATGATGCCAGGTCGTCCCGGCTGTGCCCCAAGGAAGCGACCGGGCCGTCCCGGTCGGGGCTGAAGATCGATGACTGGCCGGCAAGGCGCGGCGGCCAGATGGAAATATCCTTGGTGATGGTGGCGCCGTAACGCTCCTTCTCTTCCGGCCGGTCGCGGCGGCGCTCGAAGGCGACGACGCGGCTAGCCAGCGTGAAAGCTTCGCGCATGTCATGCGTGACCAAAAGGACGGTCATCTGCGTTTCGTGCCAGAGCCGCTTCATCAGCATGTGGATCTCGGCGCGGATGCCGGGATCGAGGGCGCCGAAGGGTTCATCGAGCAGCAGCACCTTCGGCTTCATGATGAGCGCCTGGGCCAGCGCAAGGCGCTGCTGCATGCCGCCGGAAAGCTGGGCCGGATATTTGTCCTCCGAGCCTGCGAGCCCGACTTCGGCAATCAGTTCGCGTGCTTCCTCGACAGCGTTGCGGCGTGCTGTGCCGAAGAGCTTGGCCTTGTAGCGCGCGCCGGAAAATTCCTTGCCGAGCAGCACGTTGCCGAGCGCCGTCAGGTGCGGAAAGACAGAATAGCGCTGGAAGACGACGCCGCGATCCGGCCCCGGCTGGTGCGGCAGCGGCTCGCCGTCGAGCAGGATCTTGCCCTTGGTCGGCTGCTCCTGGCCGAGCAGCATGCGCAGGAAGGTCGTCTTGCCGCAGCCGGAGGGACCGACAAGGGCGACAAAGGCACGCGAGGCGACGGTCAAGGATACGTTTTCGAGAACGATCTGGTCGCCATATTGCTTCCAGACCCTTTCTATCTTCAACTCGCTCATGCCTGCTTCTCCAGCTCCGACCAGGGGAAAACGGCGATGCGCAGGCGCTCGAGCAGGGCGTTCATGACCACGGCGAGCAGAGTGATCCAGACGACATAGGGAAAGATGATATCCATGGAGAGATAGCGGCGGACGAGGAAGATACGGTAGCCGAGGCCGGAATCCGAGGAGATCGCCTCGGCCGCTATCAGGAACAGCCAGGCCGGGCCGAGCTGCAGTCTGAGGCAGGTGATCAGCCGCGGCAGGATCTGCGGCAGCACGACACGCAGGCCGATCTGCCAGGAGGAGCCGCCGAGCGTCTCCGCCTTGACGATCTGCTCACGCGGCAATTCCAGGGCCCTCAACGCCAAATCGCGGATCATCGTCGGCGCAACACCGATGACGATGAGAGCGATCTTCGACGTCTCGCCGAGTCCCATGACGATGAACAGGATCGGCAGCAGCGCCAGCGGCGGCACCATGGAAATGACGGCGATGAACGGGGCGAGCAGCGCCCTGAGATAGGGCAGCATGCCGATCAGCATGCCGATAACAAGTGCGATTGCCGTCGAGATGCTGAGGCCGGAGAGCAGGCGGACCAGGCTCGCGCCCGTGTCCGACCAGAGCAGGAACTCGCCGGTGCGCTGGTCGGCGACAAAGGCCAGACGGTTGATCGCATCGGCAAAGCCGGCAAGGCTCGGCAGAAGTTTGTCATTGGCGTTATCCGCCAGCCGCGCAGCCGAGGCGAAGGCATAGGCAAGGGCAAGCATCACGAAGGGCAGCATCGTCAAGGCAAACTGCGCGCCCGCGCTCGGCCTCGTGTTGATCCAACGCATGGGAAATGCTCCGCTGATGAAGGGAGAGGAGCGCGGCAGACCGCGCCTTCAATACGATCAGAGTGATCCGTCAGCGGCTGCCTTCATATAAGTATCGGTGAAACGCAGCTTCACGTTGCTGGCATCGCCCTGCACCTTGCCGTCGGGCATTTCGATGCCGATGACGTCAGCCGACGGCGCGCCGTTGCCAAGCAAGCCTTTCTCGAAGAGGAAGTTGCGCACCAGATCCATGGTCTTCGGCAGATTGGGCGAGGCGGTGAAGGCAACGGCATCGGCCGGCTTGTCAAAGAGCTTTGTGGCAGCGAGCTGAGCTTCGAAGCCCTTGAGATCAGTGCCGGAGGCCGAGCCCATCGCCTCACGTGCGGCTTTGCCTTCTGTCGTATCGCCCCTCAAAAGTGCGGCGGTCTCGTACCAGATGCCGACCAGTGCCTTGCCGAAATTCGGATTGTCCTTGAGGACATTGGTGTTTGCGGCCATCAGATCGATGATTTCCCCAGGCACCTGCGAGCTGTCAAAAACCTTCTTGGCCGTCGGGTCTTCGAGAATGGTGGAGACCAGCGGGTTCCAGGTGACGACGGCGGTGACGTCAGGCGTCTTGTAGGCTGCGACCATATCGGCGTCCGAGGTGTTGACCACCTTCACGACGCGCTCGGTAAGCTTGATGCTGTCGAGGGCGCGGGCGAGCAGGTAATGGGAGACAGAAAATTGGACAAGGTTGACGTTCTGGCCCTTGATATCGGCAAGGCTCGTCTTGTCCTTCAGGATGACGGCGTCATTGCCGTTCGAAAAGTCGCCGACGATCACGGCGGTCGTATCGACGCCGCCGGCGGCCGGGATCGACAGCCCGTCCATATTGGTCAGCGTGACGGCATCAAAAGTGCCGGCCGTGTACTGGTTCATCGACTCCACATAGTCGTTGAACTGCGTGACATCGATCTTGATGCCGTATTTGTCAGCCCATTTCTTGACGATGCCGTGATCGGCCGCATAGCCCCAGGGCATCCAGCCGACATAGATCGACCAGGCCACCTTGAATTCGGTCTTCTGTTCTGCCTTGGCGACGGAAGCAATCCCAAGCATCAACGATACTGCTAGTGCTGTGGTGGAAACAATCTTCGAAAAAGTCTGCATTGAAATTCCCCTTCTGCTTTTCTTCAAAAGGGATCGGCAATGACCATCGTGCCACCAATCCCTTGGCTTACGAGGTCTCCCGGGCTTTTGTCCCGCCGTGCACCCGACAGGATTTCTCCCCCGCCGGTGGTGGCTCTCGGACCAGTCGCACTTCAGGAAAGCGCCGGAACCCTAGCCACCAACTCGGCAAATTCCTTGCAAGAGGTATGCCAGCTTATAACCGTTTGATTTCTCTAGCAGCCGCGTTCCCAGATATCGACTACTGTGTACACTCTGCAGCATTTGCTAAAATTTTGAGCAGCACAGATTTGCTTCGCTTCGCTCCTGAATACCCCTCTGTTGGGGATCAGCTAGGTTCCGGTGACCCATCAGCGAAGGTTCAGCAGCGCCCTGGTGGCCGCTCGCCTCCTTGTGCCGCAATCTGGCATGCCATCTACTTTTGGTTCCTGGTTTCAACCAGCCGCCATGTGGATTTCAAATGGACACGCGTTGACTTTCCATCAGTCATCATAGGAATGAAGCTGTGGCGACGTTATGCGCAGATCGCATTCGCGAGGGACTGGCGCTTTGCCATTGAAGATAACCATCAAGGATATATATTGCCGATATCACATATCGGAGTTTTCTCATGAGAACATTGGTGGATATCGGCGACCCAGAAATCAAAGCACTGGACCGGCTGGCGCAGCGGGAAAAAATGTCGAGGGCAGCACTGATCCGCAAGGCGATTGATGATTTTCTGGCCAGGAACAATGCCGATAGCGAAGCAGAGGCATTCGGGCTCTGGGGTGATCGAAAGATCGATGGTTTGGAGTACCAGGAAAACATCCGCAGCGAATGGTAAAGGCTCTCTTCGACACCAATGTCTTGATCGACTATCTCAATGCCGTACCGCAAGCGCGAGACGAGCTGACAAGATATGGCGAAAAGGCGATTAGCATCATTACCTGGATGGAGGTTCTCGTCGGTGCCAAGCCTGAGTGGCAATCGGAACGCGCTCTTTCCTGGCGGGCTTTGCAGTCATCGCTGTCGACGACGCCATAGCCGAACAAGCGGTATCTCTGCGACAACTGCATCGTATTAAGCTTCCAGATGCCATTATCTGGGCAACGGCCAATGTTCACTCGATGTTGCGAAACACCAAGGATTTCCCGCGGGAAATGCCGGACATTCGGGTGCCTTACGAAATCTGACCGCATTGTCTCGGCCGTTGTCAGCGCGTTATGCCGTTGACGCCGGCGAGTATCGGCCTATGCCTGACGATCGGCAGAACCTCCCCGCTCATCTTCACGACGATATCGTCAGGGGTAGCGGATCAGCCGGTGGCTGCCGGTTCGGCGAACGGCGACTTCCAAGGCGCTCACTTAGCAGCCAAACGGATATGTCGCCGATTGAACTGGACTTGCTCTAGCATCCCCAACGCAGCGCGCCGGTTGCTACAGGCGAATCCCATAGGGAAAATTCCTCGTCATCAAGGAAAGCGAGCGTGACGGAGAGGCCCTGCATGTCGAGCGACGTGGCATAAGTGCCGACAAGCGAGCGCTCGATCCGCAGGCCGTGGTTGACCATGAAATGGTGGGCAGTGTTGTAGGCAAGATAGAGCTCGGCTGGTGGCGTCCCGCCAAGCCCATTGACGAAAAGCAACGCCTTATCGGTCACTCGGGCGATGTCGTTAAAGACCGTTTCGCTCAGATGCCTGACGATCGTGTCGGCGTTGGAGAAGGGCTCCCTCGAATGGCCCGGCTCGCCATGAATGCCGACGCCCATTTCCACCTCGTTCGGTCCGAGCGCGAAAGTTGTGCGCTGCGTGTGCGGGACCGCTACACCAGTCAGGGCAATGCCCATCGATCGGATGCGTGGAGCGAGACTGTCGCCAAGGCTTTTCAGTTCCGCAAGCGTCATGCCTTGTTCGGCTGCGGCGCCAAGAAGCTTCTCTATTATCAGAGTACCGGCGACGCCACGGCGACCGCGACCGTCGCCTGTCCTTGCCGTTTCGATATCGTCGCTGACGATCACGGTTTCAATTTTGTGGCGGCTAGATGCCATCTCTGCCGCCATTTCGAAATTCATGACGTCACCGTCGTAGTTTTTCACTACCAACACGCATCCAGCCCCGGTGTCCGCTTCTTCGATGGCGCTCGCAATCTGGCTCGGCGTTGGAGACGTGAAAATATGGCCGACGCAAGCAGCATCCAGCATGCCGCGGCCGACGAAGCCTATGTGCATTGGCTCATGACCCGCGCCACCGCCGGATATGATCGCCACCTTGCCCGAAACCATATGGCGACGGCGGACAACTTTGCGGTCGACGCCGTACACAACGAGCTCCTCATGGGCGCGCACGAAGCCTTCGACGCTTTCGGCGACCATAGTGTCTGCCATGTTGATGAACTTCTTCATCAAGCCCCTCCCAAGGCGATGATCGTCTCAGTCTTGTCGCACTAGAGCGGTTCAGCGTTTCATGGAACCGTTTTTCCCCTATCTCTTTGTTCTTACGGAATTCGGGATGAAACCGCTCGCACGTTCCCAAAATCGCTCTATGCGCAGCGCGTTCAATCCGACGGTCCGGAAATTGCGGCAATCTTCTGCACGAGATCGGCGATCGCTTCCTCCAGCAGCCGGTTGCGCCGCTCATCACCGAAATCAGGGACCATGAGCGAAAGATGCCGTAGTTTGTCCGAGGCGCCAAGCTCCGGCAGTTTACCGGGATGCGCATTTTGGTAGGCCTCCAGAAAACGCTCCTGTTCGGCGGCGTTGACATGACACACTCGGAAGATCGTCGCGAGATGCCGCGCTGGAAGAGGCGTCGCATAGGTCGGGCTTGTTATTTGTGTGACGAAGCTGCGATGCTTGCCCATTTCCGTGGCCAGCCGCTGACGGGTTCCGGAAGGTCGGTTGTCGATGATCTGCGCCAGAATTGACTTGTAGGCGATAATGGCGTCTTCGGTTTCTTCGCGCGCCATTTTATTCTCCGGCTGCCTTTGTCCCGTCGGCGTTCAAACCGATGATAGCCGATCTTATCGCGGGAAGTTGAGCGGGCGCCATGGAAAAATGCCGGATCCCGGCTGCGAGCAGTTCGGCTGTCAGGTGCGGATCGCCGGCCATGTCGCCGCAGATGCTGAGCGGTTTGCTGCCGGCAAGTTTCACGGCATAAGCAAGCAGGCGCAATATAGCCGGCGCGACCTTCTCGCGGTGTGCGGCAAAATCGGTATCTTCGCGGGTCGAGCCAGCGAGATACTGCGCCAGATCGTTGGTGCCGAATGAAAAGAAGTCCGCGCCTTCGAACTGCTCCAGCATTAGCGCTGCAGCCGGCACTTCCACCATCATGCCGATCGAAGGCAGGCGGTGCGGCACGCCCCGGCGCGCAAGCTCGGCGGCCTCTTCTTGAAAGATCTGTCGCATATCATCGACTTCCGACGGAAAAGTCACCATCGGCAGCATGACGCGCAGATGGCCGAAGATGGCTGCACGCAACAACGCACGCACTTGAACGCGCGTGATCTCGGGCCGCGCAAGAAGAAGGCGGATGCCGCGCAATTTGGGAGAAGTCGCAAGACCGGAGAGCGGTTTGTCGCCGCCGACATCGAGCATGCGGATCGTTACCCCTCTGCCGCCAGCCCAGACAAGAACGCGGCGGTAGATGGCGAGTTGCTTCTCCTCGTTTGCGGCATCAGCAAGTGACGCCACTGCGAATTCGGAGCGCATCAAACCGATACCTGCCGCCGTCGTTGCGGCGATTCCGTCGATTTCATCAGGGGCGTTGAGGTTGATAGACAACAGAATTTGCGCGCGATCCGCCGTCTGCAGCATCCCGTTATCTTCAGCCGGTACTATCCTTGACGCTGGAAGTTCGGTCCGGGTTGGCGTTGCGCTCTCCTTGTCCATCTGAAGAACGATCGTGCCGGTATCTCCATCGACGCGTATATGTTGGCGCTCAGCGATGACGAAACGTCCCGCGCCGATAACCATGGGGACCGAGCGTGATCTGGCAAGAAGGGCGACATGGCCAGCGGCACTGCCCGCGTAGAGCGCGATGCCGCCGCCGCCAGCCCAGTCATGTGCGAGGAAACGGCTGGGCTCCATGTCCATGCCGACGTAGATAGATCCGGTTGGAAAGTCCTTTACCGGCGTTCCCGTCAGCGCCGCAAGTACGCGATTCTTGACGTCCAGAAGATCGACGGCGCGTGCCCGGATCTCGTCTTCTTCAGCACTCTCCAGTTCATGGATGTATCCGTCGAGTGTGCCGATCCACGCGAATACGACATTCTCGTCTGCATCGATACGCGCTCCTGCCTTTTCGGCGATCGTTGGATCGCGAAGCACTTCGAGCTGGAAATCGATGATATCGCCGCCGTCTGCGTCCGTGCGCTTGGCGAGGTTCTGAAGCTCATCGATAGCGGTTTCAATCGCCTTTGCGAGTTCCGCGTGGCCCGAAACGGGCGACTGTGACAGGGCAGCGACGGCTGTTGACTCGGCGATATGAGCCGGCCCGGATGCGATCCCTGGAGAGGCGCTCGTTGCTTTCAATCTAAGCGGTGCGGCCATGTTTCTTTTCTTCATCGAAGTTGCGCTCGATGAGGTCCTTCAATGCCTGGATTGCCTCCTCTGCAAGGATTCCGTCGGCGCGAATCTTCAGCATGGATCCCTTGCGGATCCTGGCGCCCATGATCTTGATGATGCTCTTGCCATTCAGCCAAACGTCGCTGCCGTTGACGGCGACTTCAATCGAGCAGGGAAACGACTTTGCCAGCCGCGTGAACGTCACCGAGGGGCGGGCGTGCAAGCCTACCCCGTGCTTCACCTCGACCTCCGTCTGGCAGCTGGCATGCACTTGTTCGGCCTCCCGGTTTCCTATGCGCAACCCGCCACTCATCAGGGTGACAGTTCCTCTGCCGTCGCCACAACTTTTGCCAGGGACGCCCCGCCGGAGGCCTCGGCAGCCGCGATGACTGCACCTTCCACCACCGGTGCATTGCAGATCGAGATAAGCTTTGCGCGCGGCAAACCAAGCATTTCGATGGCCATCTCGCTGTTGGTTTCGGCCCCGCCGAGATCAACGAACACGGCGACTCCTGCCTCTGACCAGGCCTCTTCTATCGCCGTCAGGATGCCGGTGGCATCCGTGCCGAGCTCTCCGTGACTATTGCCGCCAGACCAGGCGAGCGGCACGCTGTCGCCCACCATCTGCCGCACCATGTCGGCCGTGCCGCGCGCGACCAGCGGCGAGTGGGAGACGATCACAATCCCGACGTTTGGGGTCTTCACACTCATGTCAGGCGGTGCTCCTCCAGGTAACGGCAGATCGCAATTGTCAGAAGAGCGCAGCTCGAGGCGCCCGGATCAACGTGGCCGATCGAACGGTCCCCAAGATAGGCTGCCCGGCCGCGCATGGCCTTCATGCCAGCGGTAAACCCGGCGGAAAGCTCCGCTCGACGCACGACATCGGTCAATGGCGAACGGTGCGCAAGAGCGTCTTGCACAGGATACAGCACGTCGAGCAGGGTCTTATCTCCGGGATGCGAACGCCCGCGGCGGGCGACGGCATCAATGGCCTGCTTTAACGCCGAGGAAAAGTCCTGTTCGAGGTCCGATTTGCGAAGCTCACGTCCCATCTCCATTAGCAGCGTTCCGTAGAGTGGGCCAGCCGCACCGCCTATGTTCATCACCAGCGTCAGGCCGATCCTTTCAAGCGCGTCTGGCAGGGGAAGGCTTGAGACCGTTGCCTCTTCGGCGCTAACCGCTTCACAGCCGCGCTGCATGTTGGTTCCATGATCGCCGTCACCGATTGCGCGATCCAATGCACAGAGATGATCGCTATTTGCCGCAATCGTCGCCCGGCAAACTTCAATCAATCCCGCAAGAAGAATCGGTTCCGCTTGCACGCGTTATCCTCCCAGCAGCACCAGCTATGTCAGCAATGCTGCAACTTCGAACACTTTTGCCACAGCCACCGCGCCCGGATCCGGCACTCCCTCCAGATCCCTCTCTCCAACGTAAGAGGCGCGGCCAGCTTTTGCTTTTCGCATTGCCGCCGTCGACTCGGCGCCAGCTGCCGCAGCCCTTGCCGCGGCCGCGACATCATGTGATGTCAAGGCAGAGAGGGCTGGCGCCAATGCGTCAATCATCGTACGGTCGCCAACGCTGGCCCCTCCATAAAACGTCATCCGATCGAGCCCCGCAAGCAGCGCGGCAGCGATATCGGCCTTTTCCGCCATGGCTTTGGATGCAGCCGTAAAGAAGATCGAGAGCAGAACGCCGCTCGATCCGCCCATGCTGGTGCTCAGGATCTCGCCGACCGAGGCCATGGTGGCAGCAGGATCATTCAGCGGCAGCCTGTCAATACGGGAAAGAATGCTACGCGCTCCTGTCGCAACGGTGGAACCCGTATCCCCGTCGCCGACGCGGCTATCCAGCCTATTAAGCTCCCCCTCCAGGGAAATCAGATGCTCGCAAAGAGCCGTCAATAAGCGACGATTCCGACTGTGGTCGCTGGCCGACGTCGCCGCATGCAATGCGGAGACTTGCGGTGCAGGAACAATGGCGATCTCGTGCCGGTCGGTGGCCGGGAGCCAGGCACGCGGCTGGACCGTAGCTTTCAGTGCCGCTTCGCGAGCAGCATCCAGCGGCATAAGCGAAAGCGAAAAGCCGTTCATGTTGAGTGCGGTCATCATTGGTGCGGGCCCGATGATCAGTCGAACACGGTCCGAAAGAGGTGAGGACAGCACCGCATTGGCGACAACGGCCATCTCGAGCGGTGGCACTGCGCCAAGGTTATTGATCAGCAGCGCATAGTCTTTTGCCTCGTCGAGCTTGGTGGCCAATCGATGGCTCATGGTGGCCACCAGATCGGCAACGGGCTGTAGCAAAATGCGTTCGACGCCTGGCTCGCCGTGGATGCCAAGACCGAGCTCTCCTTCCTCGGCGCCAAGCCGATCTTCATACGCCTGGCCGGGCACGCTGCAGGTCGAAAGCGACATGCCGAGCGAAACGACGTCGTTTGCCGCGGCCGCCGCCTGGGCTGCGACCGTCTCCAGGTCAGCGCCGGCTTCGGCGTGATAGCCCGCGATCTTGTGCACGAACAGCGTACCGGCAACGCCACGCGGCTGGTTGATGCTAGGGATTGCGATGTCATCAGCGACAATCACCATCTCCACGCCGAACCCTTCAGCACGCGCCTTTTCGGCGGCAAGACCGAAGTTCAGACGGTCACCCGTATAGTTTTTGACGATCAGGAGAGCGCCCTTGGGCCCCGTTACGGCGCGGATGGCTGCCAACACAGCATCGACGCTGGGCGAGGCAAAGATCTCTCCGGATACGGCCGCAGTAAGCATGCCCTTGCCGACGAAGCCGATATGCGAAGGCTCGTGACCGGCTCCGCCGCCGGAGACGATCGCAACCTTCGACTTATCCCAATCCGCGCGCAGGATCACCTTGATCTCGGGGAAGGTATCCAGGCGGGCGAGTTGACCGGCGCTGCTGGTCAGGAGCAGGCCGTCAAGAGCTTCGGTGACGATGGTTTCCCGGCGATTGAAGAAATGTTTCATGGAGTGAGACCCGTCTTTGCGTACTGGTGCGTTCGTTCATTTCCGTTTGCTTATCCGAGGCGCTGGCCGCTGGCGTCGAAATAGAGCGGATCGCGCAGCGTCAAGCTAATTCGATCACCCGGCCGGACCGCGAGATATGGATCAGCAAGTGTCACGAGCTTGTGGTCATGCACCTGGATGTGCAGGTGGTTCTGGTCTCCCAAATGCTCGATCCACTCGATTTTGGCATTGGCGTTAGGATCGACAATGATATCGAGGTGTTCTGTTCGCGCGCCGATCGTCTTGGTCCCGGGCGGCGGATTGGCGCCGGGAAGAAGATCGGTGGGCAACAGGTTGATGTGCGGCTGGCCAAGACGAGCCGCAACATGAAGACTGGCAGGATTGTCGTAGATCTCGCGGGGCGTTCCGACCTGCAACAGTCTTCCTTCCGCAACAATACCGATCCGATCCGCCATCGTCATGGCTTCGACCTGGTCATGGGTTACGTATAGCAGCGTCGAACCGAGCTCCTTCTGAATCCGCTTGAGTTCCAGGCGCAGTTCCGCACGTAGCTTTGCATCGAGTGACGAGAGTGGCTCATCCATGAGATAGATGGCCGGACGGCGCACCAGCGCCCGCCCAATGGCAACGCGCTGCATTTCGCCACCCGACAGGCGTGTCGAACGGTTCTCCAGCTTGTGATCGATCCTGACCATGCGCGCAATTTCCCGCACGCGTCGGTCGACTTCTTCGCTGCTGAGGTTGCGCACTGGCGCTCGCAGCGGGAAGGCGAGGTTGTCGTAGACCGTCATATGGGGATAGAGCGAATATTGCTGAAAGACGAATGCGACGTCCCTGTCAGCCGGAGCTTCGCCTGCGACATTGCGACCAGCTATCTCGATTTGGCCGCTGTCGGGGCGCTCCAGTCCGGCAATAAGGCGCAGCGTCGTTGTCTTCCCGGCACCCGTTGGCCCAAGCAGGACGACAAATTCGCCGTCGAGGATGGAAAGGTCCAAATCAGCGAGAGCCTGTGTATCGCCGAAACGCTTATTGAGGCCCTTGAGAAGGACGTCAGCCATGCCGAGCCTCCGAATAAAGCGCCGAAGCAATGGCGCGGCCCGACTTGCAATCGAACAGCGCGAGCTTGGCTGGGTTGAGCTCAAGACCAACCGTCTCACCGATACGAAAGTTGCGGTTTGCAGAGACGCGGGCCTTGATAACGCCGCTCGACGTCTCGATTGCCACCACCTGATTGGTCCCGAGATATTCGCTGCCGTAGACAGCTCCGCGCAAAGGAGAGGCATCGCTGAAGCGAATATCTTCAGGCCTGACGCCAAGCGCGAGTTCCGCTTCGGCCAAGTCCTGGCGCACCTCGGGAATGCTGACGTCGACCCCGTGGAGCGATATTGACCGCGCTCCCGTCTGAAGGCCCGAGGTGAAGCGCATGAAATTCATCGGCGGCGAGCCGATGAAATCCGCGACATACATAGTGGCTGGCTTGTTGTAGATTTCCTGCGGCGTGGCGAATTGCTCGATGACACCATGGTTCATGACCGCAATCTTGTCCGCCATCGCCATGGCCTCGTGCTGATCATGCGTCACGTAAACTGTCGTCGCATGAATGCGGTTGTGCAGTTCGCGCAATTCGTGGACCATGACTTCGCGGAACTCAGCATCGAGCGTGCCAAGGGGTTCGTCCATCAGGAAGCATTTCGGACGGCGCACGATCGCCCGGCCGAGAGCCACGCGCTGGCGGTCGCCGCCGGCTAGTCCAGAAACGGATCGGTCGAGGATATGACCGATCTGCAGAAGCCGTGCCGTTTCCTCGACGCGCTGGCGGATTTCGGCCTTCGGCATGCCCTGGGAGAGCAGGGGAAAGCCGATGTTCTTGCGCACGTTCATATGAGGATAGAGCGCAAAAAGCTGGAACACGAAGGCTATGTCCCGGGCACTGGCGCGATTGAAAGTCACGTCTTCGCCATCAAGATAGATCTTGCCGCTGGTCGGAAGTTCAAGTCCGGCAATCATGCGAAGCGTGGTCGTCTTGCCGCAGCCAGATGGTCCGAGAAGAGCCAGGAACTCGCCGTCATGAATACGGAAGGTCGAATCCTGCACCGCGACGAAGCTGCCGAATTGCTTGCGGAGATTTTCGATTCTGATGTCCGCCATGGCTCACTCCGGGAACTTCGAAACGATGATGAACATGGCCGTGCCTGCG
The DNA here is from genome assembly GCF_036528765.1 of Rhizobium sp. BR 362. NCBI lineage: Bacteria > Pseudomonadati > Pseudomonadota > Alphaproteobacteria > Hyphomicrobiales > Rhizobiaceae > Rhizobium > Rhizobium sp. BR 362. The sequence goes on from NZ_JARWGH010000022.1 coordinate 50,625, forward strand.
AGCAGCGTCACCAGCGAATAGGTATAGAGAACCAGCAGGAATGGCTGGAAGAGCATGAGAAATCCGACCGCAATCAATGTAGTCGCGATGTTTTCCATCGGACCGCGACGCAGGAAGAAGGGGCGCTTTGGCCGCGAAGGGGGCGGTGTTTCGATGAGATGCGTCATTTGCGAACCGCTCCGAAGGTGATGCCACGCAAGAGCTGCTTGCGCAGGAGAATAGTGAAGACGAGGATCGGGATGAGAAAGATCGTCGTTCCCGCTGCAACTGCCGGCCAATCCTGACCGCCCTCGCCGATGATGGTCGGAATGAAGGGTGGCGCCGTCTGAGCTTCCCCTGATGTCAGCAGGGCAGCGAAGGCGTATTCGTTCCAGGCAAAGATCAGGCAGAAGATCGCTGTAGCGGCGATTCCCGTGGTTGCCTGCGGCAGGACAACCTTCCAGAAAGCCTGCAGACGGGTATAGCCGTCGATCATCGCGGCTTCCTCGTATTCCCGCGGGATCTCGTCGATGAAGCCCTTTAGCAGCCAGACCGCCAGCGAGACATTGACAGCCGTATAAAGCAGGATCATGCCGACCGCCGTATCGGAAAGGCCAAGCTCGCGGTACATGAGATAGATCGGGATGGCGACGGCGATGGGCGGCATCATGCGCGTCGACAGGATGAAGAACAACAGGTCGTCAGCTAGCGGCACCCTGAAGCGGGAGAAGCCGTAGGCAGCGAGAGTTCCCAGAAAGACGGCGAGGAAGGTCGAGCCGAATGCGATCACCAGCGAGTTGGCGAAACGCGGCAGGAAGTTCGAGGGGCCGGCGATCACCATGTTTCGCTTGCGTGTCACCTCGTCGCAGGTGCCGGTCGGCGTGGGCAGGGAAGCGATATATTCCGGCGTCTGGCGCGTCCTTGTCGTCAGAAGGTTGCAATAGCCTTCCAGTGTCGGCGTAAAAACGATCTTGGGAGGATAGCTGATGGAATCCGGCGGTGACTTGATGCTGGTCAGGAAAATCCAGACGAGCGGGATCAGGGTAATCAAGGCGTAGAGGATTACGATAGCGCCGGCAATGCGCTTGCTGGTCGGGCTCGGCTCTACGACCGAATGGGCTGAGGTGACGGAACTCATCGTTGCTTTACCCTGTTGAGTGCCTTGACGTAGATGTTGGCGAGACCGAACACGGCCACGAAGAGGACAATGGCGAAAGCAGAGGCCCGACCTGTTGCCCAGCTTTCGAAGGCCGCACGCTTCAGCGTGATGGAGGCGACTTCGGTGGTCGAGCCTGGGCCGCCGCCGGTCAGGAGCGTGACCATGTCAAACATCTTGAAGTTCTCGATGCCGCGGAAAAGCACGGCGAGCATGATGAAGGGTAGGGCCATGGGCACGGTGATCGACCAGAACTGACGCCATGCGGATGCGCGATCGACCTCGGCTGCCTCGTAAATGTAGTCCGGAATAGAGCGCAGGCCCGCAAGGCATATCAGCATCACATAGGGGGTCCACATCCAGGTATCGACGATGATGATCGCCCAGGGTGCAAGCGAGACACTGCCGAGCATCTGAATCTCGGCTGTCGGTATGCCGGTGACGAGGGAGACGGCGTAGGCAAATAGGCCGATCTGCGGCTCGTAGAGGAAGCGCCAGAAGTTGCCGACGACCGCCGGCGACAGCATCATCGGTATCAGGATCAGCGTTGTCCAGAACGCGTGGCCGCGAAACTTGCGGTCGATAAGATAGGCGAGCGTGAAGCCGATCACCGTCTGCAGCAGGATAGTCCAGAACACGAAATGCGCCGTCGTCTGCATTGCCTGCCAGATGTCATGATCGGTCAGGACACGCTCGTAATTGTTCAATCCGACGTTCTGAACCGGTGCATTTGGACGATTGGCACGATAGTTCGTAAACGAAAGATAGATAGCCCAGATGAGCGGGAAGATGTTGATGGCGAGAAGAAGGATGATGGTGGGGGCGATGAACACCCAGGCGATTGCGCGATCGGACAGACCGCGGACGCGGTGAGCGACCAATATTGGCGTCGCCCTTGCGGTCGCGTCTGCTGCCTTCTCGACCATGGATGAAGAGGAAATGTTCAAGATGTCACCTGGTCTTTCCGTATGTGAGACAACGTGGCGGCCCGGCAGTCTTGGCAATTCGGGCCGCCATTTCGGCAAGCATGCTGTGCATCCAGCCGGACACTAGATCTTGCCGTCGTCCTTGAAGACCTCGTCCCAATCCTTCACCAGGCCATCCAGGGCCTCTTGGGCAGTGCCATTGCCGGCCACGACATAGTTATGGATACGCTTCTGCATGTCCTGGAGAAGAGTCGCGTAGCTCGGTTCGGCCCAGAAATCCTTGACGATCGCCATCGAGTCCAGGAACGCTTGGGCATAGGGTTGGCTGGAGGCAAAGTCCGGTGCATTCACGACCGATTTCAGGCAGGAGTAGCCGCCGAGCTGCCACCATTTGGCTTGGACTTCAGGCTGGGCGAACCACTTAATATACTGCAGGGCAGCGTCCCTCTTGTCGGAATAGGAGACGACGGAGATGCCCTGTCCTCCAAGCTGAGCGAAATGCTTCTTTTCAGCAGGATTGGGGAAGAACCCGATCTTGTCACCGCCGACCTTCTCGTCCTTGTAGAGGCCCGGCCAGGTGAAGGCGAAGTTCATCTGCATTGCGACTTGGCCGGATTTGAAGGCATCGGCGGACTCAACCATGTAGACGTTGGAGCTGCCCGGCGGAGTGCAGCAATCATAAAGTGCCTTGTAGAATTCCAGGCCTTTCACCGCATCGGGCGAATTGACGAAGCCTTGCATTTCATATGGTTTTTTCGGATTGTCGTACTCAAAACCCCAGTCGTAGAGCACGTTCGTCACGCCCATAGTGATGCCTTCCGAGCCGCGCTCGGTGTAGATCGACGCGCCATAGACGGTTTTGCCGTCGATTTGACGCTTCTGGAAGAACTCGGCAATTTGCTTTAGCTCGTCGTAGGTTTTCGGGGCAGCGAGATCCCGGCCATACTTCTCCTTAAATTCCTTTTTCAGTTCCGGCCGCTCGAACCAATCCTTGCGATAGGTCCAACCGACCACGTCGCCCATCGCGGGCAGCGCCCAGTAGTTCGGCGTATTCTTCGGCCATTCCGAGTAGCCCACGACCGTCGCCGGCACGAAGTCATCCATCTTGATGCCTTCCTTGTGGAAGAAGTCGTTTAGCTTGACGTAATGCCCGTTTTCGGCCGATCCGCCGATCCACTGGCTATCGCCAATGATCAGATCGCAGAGTTTTCCGTGAGAGTTTAGTTCGTTGAGGAACCGGTCCGCGTAGTTGGTCCACGGAACAAACTCGAATTTCATTTGGGTGCCGGTCTTGGCGGTGAAATCTTTCGAGAGTTCGACAAGCGCGTTCGCCGGGTCCCAAGCAGCCCAGCAAAGTGTGAGTTGTTCGGCTTTTGCGAGGTTGGGCAGCGCTGACGACAGGATGAATGCCGAGGCCAGCCCGAGAAGGGCTTTCGATTTCGTTTGCATACGTTCCTCCCAGAACCAAAGCCGGCTTCCCTGCCGACGTGCAAGTTCACCAATTTCAGAGAATGCCTACATGAACTCCTCAATCCATGTTTAGCAATATGTTTAGTGATACACATTTTTATAAACATTGCAAGTGACAATCGGTGTTGCACTGCACATGAGTCCAGCGCCCCGGCTTCTTCGGCCGCTCCAAAGTTGTTGTTGCCGGAGGGCACCTCTCTGCGGTTTGCAGGGCTTCCGGTCGGAGAGGAATGTGAAAAAAACTCAGAAGGAGGCGAATTACCGGCTCGATCGCCTGGAACGCCGCATGGCAACCACACGCTAGTAATTTGTCATCATTGAACTGACTCCTCGCATTTCAGTCTATTGCGACGCATCCGAGAGCATGGCAGTGCCCCTGAGAGGCGAGGCCACTGTCACCGTTTCATGGGCGGTCGCGAGCATTCGGTGGCATGACCGCGGGAAATGACATACTTGGTGGCGGCAAGTCGTGCAGGGCCAGCACCACGCGCCCGCCTGTCGCTGGCAATAGTGGCACGCGCAACACGAGATCCTGCATTATGTTACTTCCGGATTCGGAATTGACGAACAGTGCAATGATTTGGCGAGACCTGGACCAGCCGGGATGCTGCGCGACTCGGCCGTCCCGAAGTCTGTACCTTGAGCTTTGAAACAACTATCGCCGTGGCTGCAATAGGACGCATGGCATGAATGCTGTGGCTCAATCAGTGGTCACGCTGCCGAACTCGCTCACCGCGCCGGTAAAGCGCTTTTGCAGCGGAGAGGCATAGGAGCCGCGCTTGCTGGTGGAGAGGCCGAGCGATACCAGCGCTTCCGCCTGCTTGACAGCAGCCGCGACACCGTCGATCACCGGCACGCTGTAGGTCTGCTGCAACTCGCGCGCAAGATCTGTCATGCCGGCGCAGCCGAGCACGATCGCTTCCGCCCCGTCTTCTTCGAGCGCGCGTTCGATTTCCGCCCGCAACTTGCCGATCGCGCCGGAGGCGGCATCCTCGAGTTCCAGCACGGCGATATCGGAAGCGCGCACCTTCGCACGCCCGCCCATGCCGTAACGTCGAACGAGGTTGTCGATCAAGACGCGCGAACGCTCCAGCGTCGTCACGACAGTGAAGCGCTGGGCGAGAAAACCGGCGGTCGCAACCGCGGATTCGCAAAGCCCAAGTATAGGGACATCCGAAAACGTCCGTGCGGCCTCCAGGCCGGTATCATCGAAACAGGCGATGATCGCCGCATCGTAACCTATTGTCCGGCGTTCCCTAAGTTCGCTGAGCAAGCCGGGAACAGCAAGCGCACCGTCATAATATCCCTCGATCGAGGCTGGTCCCATTCGTGACGTGGCGGCGATGATGTTCGTGCCGGATGCGGAGACGGCGCGAGCGGCAATCGCAGCCTTCTCGGTCATCGATGCGGTGGTATTCGGATTGATGAGCAATAAACGCATGATCTCAGCTTTTCTTGGCCTGCCGGCGACCGAGCATGGTTATGATGCCGAGCGCCACGAGAATGATGGTGAACGAAAAGAGGGTCGTTACCGTTCCCAACGCATAAAGGACAGGAGTGGTGACGTTGGTGGTCATGCCGTAGATTTCGAGCGGCAGCGTGTTGTAGGTGCCCGATGTCATCAGAGTACGGGCAAACTCGTCATAGGACAGCGTGAAGCCGAACAGGCCGACGCCGATCAGGCTCGGCGCGATCATCGGCAGCACGACATGGCGGAAGGTCTGCCACGACGTTGCCCCGAGATCGCGCGCAGCCTCCTCGTAAGCCGGCGAAAAGCGATTGAAAACGGCAAACATGATCAGCACGCCGAAGGGCAGCGTCCACGTCAAATGCGCGCCGAATGCCGACGAATACCAGGCCGGAGCAAGGCCGCCCCGTTGGAAAACGACGCCGATGCCGAGAGAGATGATGATGGACGGAATTACCAGACTGGCGACCGTTGCGTAGAACAGCAGCGATGCTCCGCGGAAACGGCGTCGGAAGGCAAGGCCGGCTAGCAAGGACACGACGACCGTGACGACCATCACCATCAGCCCGAGCAATAACGATCGGCGAAACGATGCGCCGAAGTCGCCGACCGCCTGCTTCTCGAAGAGGTTTGCAAACCAATGCAGCGAGACGCCATTTAGCGGAAAAGTCAGGCCGCCATCCGGTCCTTGGAAAGAAAGGATGATGACCGCCGAAAGCGGGCCGTAGAGAAACAACACGAAGACAATGAAAAAAATCGCCAGAACATAGAATTCCAGGCTGCGCTTTTCGCGGTTCATCTCAAAGCTCCTTGCGGATATCGACGACCCGCAGGATGGCGGAAACCATCAGCAGGACGAGGATCAGCAGCACCACCGCGTTGGCGGCCGCGGCCGGATATTGCAGCAGCGACATTTGATTTTTCATCATCAGAGCGATGGAGGCGCTCTGCCCGCCGGACATGACCTGCACGGTCGAAAAATCTGCCATGACCAGGGTGACGACGAAAATCGTGCCGATCGCCATACCAGGCTTGGCAAGCGGCACCACGACGTTCCAGAGGACCTGCCAGCCGCTGGCGCCTGCGTCGCGGGCGGCTTCGAGCAGCGAGCGGTCGATGCGCATCAGCGTGTTGAATATTGGGGTGACCATGAACAGCGTATAGAGATGCACCATGGCGAGCACGACGGCAAAATCGGAATAGAGCAACCATTCGATCGGCTTCGGGATGAGCCCCATCTCGATCAGGGCCGAATTGACAAGGCCGTTGCGCCCCAGCACCGGGATCCAGGCAATCATGCGGATGATGTTTGACGTCATGAACGGTACGGTGCAGACGAGGAAGAGGATCGTCTGCGTCGTCGTGCGGCGGATATGGAAGGCGAGGAAATAGGCGACCCAGAAGCCGATCACCAGCGTCAGTGCCCAGACAATAGCGGTGAATTTCAGGGTGTTGAGATAGGTCTTCCAGGTGACCCACGATCCCAGCGTATCGGTGTAGTTCGTGGTCAGGAAATCAGGATAGAGACCCGCAAAATCATAGTCCCAAAAACTGACGACACCGATCATTGCAATCGGCAGCAGGAGAAAAAAACCCAGAATTAAGAATAGCGGCGCTGCCTGGAGATAGGAGACGAGCCACAGCGGCACGCCAAGACGACGTCCGCTATCTACTTTTTGTGCTGCTCGGTCTTCTGAGGAAGCGATTGCCGCCATATCGGTTTCTCCGTTAGCGTCCTCCCCCACTTGCGGGGGAGGATTTGATTTGAGGGCGGCGTTTAGGCGGCGATGAACTCGTTCCAGCGGCGGACCATGTAACGGTCTTCGTCCATCACCGAGTTCCAGCAAGCGACCGCGCCCATACGGGCTTCGAATGAGCCGCCATCGCGAACGGCGCCGGCCTTCTCCATAACCTTGCCTTCCGGAGACAGGATATCGCCCTGCGCAGGCTTGCCCTCGATCCAGTAGCCCCATTCGTCGGCCGACATGTATTGCTTGGCAGTTTCCATGCAGGCTGAATAGTAGCCTTGGCGGTTGAGATAACCACCGACCCAGCCGGACGTGTACCAGTTGATGTATTCATAGGCCGCGTCGAGCTGAGCACCCTTGAGATGCGAGGCAAGGCCGAGACCACCGCCCCAGGCGCGATAACCTTCCTTGAGCGGCTGGAAGGTGCAGGCGATACCCTTCGAACGAACGGCGGCAACCGCCGGCGACCACATCGACTGGATAACGACTTCACCCGATGCCATCAGATTGACGCTTTCATCGAAAGACTTCCAGAAGGCACGGAACTGGCCGTCACCCTTGGTCTTGATCAGGAAGTCGATTGTCTTATCGATCTCTGCCTTCGTCATGTTGCCCTTATCGGCATATTTGATCTTGCCGGCAGCTTCCATGATCATCGCGGCGTCCATGATGCCGATCGAGGGGATGTTGAGGATCGCGGTCTTGCCCTTGAACGCGGGATCGAGAATGTCGGCCCAACTCGTGATCGGGCGGCCGGTCAGGTCCGGACGGATACCCAACGTGTCAGCGTTGTAGATGGTCGGAACCATCGTCATCCACTGGGTTGGCTCCTTCGCGAATTTCTTGGACCCCTGCGCTTCGACGAAGCCGACCGTGTGCGGCGCCGTGCCCTGGGCGATGACGCTGTCCGGCTTCAGCTTGCCGTTGATGAATAGCGGCACGATCTTGTCGAAATATTTGAGCTTCTTGACGTCCATCGGCTGCAGGACGCCGGTCGGAAAGACCTTCTTGGCGATCCAGTATTCGATGTCGGCGACGTCGTAGCTGTCCGGCTGGGTGACGGCGCGCTGGGCGGCGGCGTCGGAATCGGTCGCCGTCATCTCCAGCGTGATGCCGAGATCGGCCTTGCACTTTTCGGCAATCGCATTGATGTTCGAGACGCCGGTGCCGAACTGGCGAAGCGTGATGTTCGATTGCGCCCAGATGGTCGGAAATCCGGTGATGAGGCCGGAGCCGGCAATCGCGCCGGCAGCGGCAGCGCCGGCCTTCAGTAGCGAACGGCGGGAGATTCCCTTTGCCGCCTTGGTTGTCTTCGTTTCAGTCGTCATGTCAGTTCCCCTTTTGTGATGCTTGGAATTTATGCGGAAGTCCGGCCAAGGAGGATTGCGTCCTCCAGGGCCCAGCTCAGAGACACCGGATCGCCGACCGATACGGGTGTGGCGAAGTAATCGCCGTCGCTCGCGATAACGGTGAAGTCATCGCTGCCTGCGCCGATGACGCTGATCTTCACCGACGCGCCGCGATATTCGATGTTTGAGACGATGCCGTTGAAGCCGAGGGTCTTTTCGGAGACCTTCTGCAGACGCACGCGGTCGGTACGGATGCCGATGTCGATCGCCTCGCCCACGCCGCTGCCGGTTCCGCGCACGGAAAAACTCTGCCCCTCGGGCACGGTCATCGTCAGCACGCCGTCGTCGCTAGATACCACCCGGCCGGAAAGCACGTTGTGGTCTCCCATGAAGCGGGCGACGAAGGCCGTCGCCGGGCGCTCAAAGACCTGACGCGGCGCGGCAGCCTGCTCGATCCTGCCGTCGTTCATGATGACGATGATATCGGCGAGCGCCATGGCCTCCTCCTGGCTGTGCGTCACGTGCACGAAGGTGATCCCTAGCGTCTTCTGCAGCTTCTTCAGCTCGGCGCGCATGCGGATCTTAAGGAACGGATCGAGTGCCGACAGCGGCTCGTCGAGCAGCAAGGCTTCCGGATCAGTGATCAGCGCGCGGGCGAGCGCGACGCGTTGCTGCTGCCCGCCGGAAAGCTGTGCCGGGCGCCGCGTGGCATAGGCCTCCATCTGCATGAGCTTCAGCATCTCAAGCGCCTTAGCCCGGCGCTCGTCCTTGTCGACACCCTTCATCTTCAGGCTGAAGGCGACGTTGTCGATGAGATCGAGATGCGGAAAGAGCGCGTAGGATTGGAACATCATCGCCGTGCCGCGCTTGGCCGGCGGAAAATCGGTAACGACGATGTTTCCAAGACGGATATCGCCCGACGAGATGCTTTCATGACCGGCGATCATGCGAAGGGTCGACGTCTTGCCGCAGCCGGACGGACCGAGAAAGCAGCAGTAGGAGCCAGCCGGAATCTTCAGGCTGATCGCATGCACGGCTGTTGTCGTTCCGTAGACCTTCGAAACGGATGCTATATCGATCTCTGCCGCCTTCGACATCGTGTCTCCCTCTGTTCGAGAAAGACAATGCATCTGCTGTGCCAGTTCCGTCGCACTGCATCAACAGCTTGTTAGTGTAAGGTTTTCTGCCAAGAGCTTGTTAAACACGCCTCATGAAGCAAAGCGGCGCCTGCACACGAAATAGGCTTTTTGTCCGCAATGTGGGCGGTTGATTGTATACAATTTGGCATCGCCTTTACGACAGATTCCGTTTAACTTTTGCAACGGGCGCGGATATCATCCGGCCGATTATCAGGTATTCGATTTCATGAACTCCACGGCCGACGCGCTCCATACGATCAACAATCCCACTGAAACCGGCGCACAGCAGATCCGCGATGCCATTCGCGAAGCGATCGTCGAGCGCAGACTTTCGCCAGGCACGAAACTTTCGGAAAGCGATGTCGGCAATCTATTCAAAGTCAGCCGCACGCTGGCACGCGCCGCTTTGCAGGCTCTCTCCTATGAAGGGCTTGTCAACGTCGAAAAGAACCGGGGCGCTTTCGTTGCCTATCCTTCGCCGGAAGAGGCCCGGCAGATCTTCGCCGCCCGCCGACTGGTTGAGCCCGGGATTCTGAGCGAAGCAGCAAGGAAGATCACGCCCTCTCAGATTCGACAGTTGAAGGAGCTTCTGATCGAGGAAGGCCGGCTTATGAACGAGCGTGGCCAGTCCGCACGCCGCGCCGAGATTAAAGCGTCCGGGGATTTTCATCTCATGCTTGCCTCGTTTTCCGGCAATTTAATCATGCAGCGCTTTATGGAGGAGCTCATCGCCCGCTCCTCACTCGTCATTGCCCTTTACGGCCAGTCAAGTGTGTCGAGCTGCGGCCATGCGGAACACGGCGACATCATCGCGGCCATCGAGCGTAACGATATTGAGAGAGCGTGCCATCTCATGCTCCACCATATTTCGCACATCGAGACGGATCTCGATCTGCGGGAGCGCAAGAGTTTCGGTCTGAAGGAAGCTTTCGAGGTTTAAACTGGCTTGCTGCGCCTGAAGTGCAAAACATTTCACTTCAATAGGAGGTTGGATAAGCAAGCCTCAACGGACTTTTGATCGAACTTCAGGCGCGCCCTTCAAGAAACTCAAACCTTTGGCCGCAACTTCGATCTGCAATTCAGGTTGCCGGGTGTTGTGCAGCCGCGATTGGCCTTAGCTGAACTCCACACTCATCTGCACCAGATCGTCCGCGGCGGCAAAGGCGGCAACCAGGCGGTTTGGGCCGGACTTGCCGTCACATGTGATCGGTCCCGTCGCCGCCGATGATTTCGGACGCGCTTTGACCGACAATCTCGAGCGTTGCCATGTCGACCACCGCTTCGTCAAGACGGGAGCGTCATGAGCATCGCACTCTTCGACAGCGAAGGCGACGACGGCGCTGTCATCGTCTCGGGGAGCAACTTTATGCTTGGCAATCGGATGTCGATGCCACTAAGGAGGAGGAGGAGGTGTTCACTGTGGCCAACGTCCTGGTCTTACAGAACGAAGTCCTCGATCATGCCGATGTCGCGGCGGTGCACGGGCGATGAAACGCGCCGGCGGGAAGGTGGTGCTCAATGAGGCGCCGTCCGGGCCGTTGCCGAACGACACGATATGACGTTGTCATCGAGCCGGAAAGCCATACCTGTTCCGCCTGCGCCGGTGAATGCGTTGGCGAAACGGCCACCGAAGCCCTCGATCTTGTCCCCGCCATCCTGCAAGTAAAGCGAATCATCCGTCCCCATTACGCATGACGAGTATGCGCGACCGGTATCTCCCAGGCACCAGCGCCGGCGCGTTTCATGGATGGCGGAATGGCGATAACGGCGCTGGCAGATCGCCGACCTCGTCGTCGGAGTGCGTGGGCAGGGCGTCGTTGGCAACGATAACGCCGGAACGGGCGACCCGTTGCGTTGCGCGGATCAATCTCACCAGCGGTTCGGCGACCTGCTTTTGCAGGATCGAACGGAGAATGAAGACTTCGATGAATAGGGTGAGCAGCCCGACCGCGGCGACGATTCCGAGATTGGTGAGAATGGCGGGCCGCACAGAGATTTCGGATAGTGGACGGCGAGCGCCCAGGGCGTATCCGGGATCCGGACGACAGCGGCAATTTCACCGGCGCTGTCGACGAGGGCCACCGAACCTGGTCCGATCGCCTTGCTTGCCTTCAATAATGGCTGGTAGTCAGCGAGGCTGCGCCGGCGCTCGCGGTGATCGCATCGGTGTATTTGCCATCGAAGATAAGCGTACCTTCAGTATCCGTCTCGAAGATTTTGGCCCTGGCGCCTGGCAGCGTTGGATTGGCGGTTCGTTTCATCAGATCGTCGAGCAACACGTCGACGCAGGCCAGAATGCGGTGTTTGCCCGAAGCGTCAGGCGCATCGGGCGTCGCGATTGTCGTCGTCCACCCGTTGTTGGAGGAATCCCAGTAGATGCGGGTGAAGAAAGTATCGTTTTGCGGTCCACCGAACCCGCGGGAGAAAAATTCGAAGGTTTCGAGCTTCAGCGCATCCGGACCTTCGTATTTGAAAACGTTGGCGATGTCGGCGGAACCACGCCGTAGAAATTGAAGAGCCGGCCCTTGGCGGCAGAACCGAATTGGTAAGAGAGCAGATAGGACAACGCAAAGCGTGTCTTCGTTGCCGTCGTAAGCAGTATCTGCATCTATTCTATGTCATTGCCGTCGGGCCGGCGATGTCATAGCCGAAATCAGCTTCTCGACATCATCACCGACGAACGGTTTTGCAAGGGTGGGTATCTTTGAGAACTTTCCGTCCAGACCTAAGGCACCATAGCCGGTGGCGAAGGCGAACGGCACGCCGCGTTCGTCAAGGATTTCTGCCACCGGATAGCTTGGCTTGCCATCGAGATTGACGTCCAGAATCGCGAAGTCGAACTCAGCGCTCCGTGCATGTTCGCAGGCGTCTCGAAGGCGGGACGCCACAGCTGCTACCTCATATCCGAGGTCTGTGAGGATGTCTTCGATCAACATGGCGATAAGCGCCTCATCTTCCACGATCAGAAAGCGTAGTTTTTCATTGTCTTTATGCATGATGTTTCTTACGCAAGAGGGGTCACAATCGAGAAGGTCACGCCGGCTTCCGGAAAGCTAAGCTCGGCTTTGGCACCAAGTTCGCGCGCGAGAGCCCTTTCTAGCAAGCGGCTTCCGAATCCCTTCTCGCGCGGAGATTTGACTGCCGGACCTCCCGTTTCGTACCATCGCAGTTGCAACAGGTTTTGATTGTCTGTCGCAACCGTGTTCCAGCGAACATGTATTTTGCCCTCCTCACTCGAAAGAGCGCCATACTTTGCCGCGTTTGTAGCAAGTTCGTGAAAAGCCATGGACAGTCCGAGTGCCAATTTTGGACGGAGGCGAAAACTCGGACCGGAGATGTCAAAACGCTTGCTTGGTTCTACACAGACTGCGCCGATGGACCCGAGCAGAAGTTCCCTTATGTCCGCACCCTCCCAACTCTCGCGGGTGAGGAGATCATGTGCTCGTGCCAGTGCGACAAGCCTGTTCTCGAACCGCTGCAACGACGCGCTCTCACCTTCTCCACGAAAAGTTTGCGACGCAAGCGACTGGACGGTTGCCAGAGTGTTTTTCACCCTGTGGTTCAGTTCGTTGACGAGCAGCTTCCGACGTTGCTCCTCCCGTCGCCTTTCGGTCACATCGCGTGCAATTTTCGATGCGCCAACAATTTCGCCCTTAGCATTTCTCAGTGGCGAGATGGTAAGCGAAATGTCGAGCAACGTACCATCCTTCTTCATGCGGACGGTTTCATAGTGGTCAACATGCTCGCCCCTTTGGACACGGGCGAGGAAACCAGGCTCCTCGTCCTGTCGATCCGGCGGTATGAGTATATTGATAAGCTTGCCGATGACTTCTTGCGCCGCGTATCCGAACAGGCGCTCGGCTCCTTTGTTGAAGGTCTGGATGAATCCTTCGGTGTCCAGACTGATGATCGCATCGTCTGAATATTCGACTATGGCTGCGAGCCGGTCTGCATATTCATGGGCTTTCTTGGTGGCGGAAATGTCGACCAGCATGTTGACGGCACCGACAACATTCCCCTCGTTGTCACGCAGCGGCGTCGGATAGGGACTGAATGGAACGCGGGTGCCATCGGGTCTTTCGGCAATCGCTTCCTCGCCTCGGATCGGCCGACCTTCCTTGAGGGCGATCGCCATTGGACATTCGTCATGCGGGAGGAATGATCCGTCAGGCCTGTAGAGACGCCATGTCACGCACCATTCGTCGCCGATTTGCGGGGTTCGGCCCGCAAGCTCGACAGCTGCCCTATTGTAGAAATCAATCCGTCCCTGTGCGTCCGTGGTGTAGACTGCGGCAGGCAGAGCTTCCAGCAGTTCTCGCATATGCATTTCGCGCTCCCGAAGCCGATCCTCCAACCGCTTGGCTTCCGTGACATCGACTATGATCCTGACGCCATAGAGAAACTCCCCGTTTACACCGCGCACTGAAGAGCTATGGACATCGAGGTAAATGTCCATCCCGTCCGCCTTTACCGCACGCTTCCTAAGCTGGTAGCTATCGGTCTCTCCGCGAACCTGTTTCCCGTAGGCCGCCGCCTCTTTGTCGCGATCTTCATCGCTCGTGTAGTCGAAAATTGTCATTTCAGCGAGCTGATCGACGGAATAGCCAAGCATGCGACCGAATGCGGCGTTCGCGCGAAGAATACGCCCTTCCGCATTGGCTTCGGCGATTCCAATCGTGGCCGCCTGGTAAGTTGCCGCGAGGCGCTCCCTGGTATCCCACAGGGCCGCTTCCGCGTCGTGTGTGGCGGTCACGTCATTCGTGAAGCAGCGGGTGCCGACAAGCCGTCCGTTTTCAAATCGACCGCTTGAGGTGATCTGGACATGCTTGATAGACCCGTCTTTGGCCCGCAATCGGGCCGAGTAGCGGTCGGGCTTCTCGCCGCAGCTTAGTCGATGAAGGATGTCGCCGATTATCGGAGCGTCGGCGTGGAATTCTGCGATGTGTCCCCCGACATATTCCTCAGGCGCATAGCCGAGTAGCTCAAGTTCCGCCTTGTTGGCTCTCTGGATAATCCCATCGCCTCTGACGATATGTAGGCCGACTGCGCTGTTTTCGAAGAAATCTTCAAGGTCCGCGCTGCTGCGCCGTGCTTCATCTTCGGTCGCTCTCTGGCTGGTTATGTCCTGGAAGCAATTGATTGCGCCTTGGATCTGCCCTCGACGGTCTCTTAGCGGGCGGACATTGACCAAGGCCGTGATGCGCGTCCCGTCCGGGCGTTCGATCACCACCTCGGCGTTTCGTGTTTCGGTGCCGCTTTTGACGGCATCCGCCATCGGGCACTCTTCATGCGGCAGCGGCGTGCCATCCGGAAAAAACAGCAGATGCGAGCCGCAGAACCGCTCTTTAGAATCTGTCAGCGATGGCTGCCGTCCCCACAGCATCGCAGCCTCGGAATTGTAGCAAACAACCCAGCCGTCATGATCGCAGACGTAAACCGCGCCGGGAATTGCCTCGAGCACAGAGGGAGCAGCAGCCACGATGGCTTCGAACTCGGTCCACCTCAGGGCCGAGATTGGAAATTCTTCTACATTGGACATTGCTTACCCCTGAAACCCGCCGGCTCGTTCGACTTGGCTTGCCTGATAATGAGACCAATCAAAAGACCAGTTGCAATATACGGACCGCCCCGAACAGCTTCAAACGTTCATCCGCCGCATTGGTTCCGTCGATGAACGTATTGATTCTTTAGCTGGCCTTGGAGCGTAACTCCCGCTATCGAACCTGGGACGAAAGCTTGTCCTCGACTATGCAACAAACATCAATCATCCTACCTCAGCCTGCCGGGGCGGTGACCGCTCATTAATCAACTTTGGGAGCTCAGTAGACTAAATAAAATACTCCTCGCGACGACGCGTCGTGGTACCCATGTCTTCACGGGCCGACCAGCCGTTCTCAACCAGGTGCTGCGTGGCCGTCGATATGCGGGACAACCGTTGCGTGGAACGGCGAATGCGCTGCTGTTTTGACTCAATTATTGGCACAATCGTCGGTCCGGATTCGGTCCCGGTAAGAGAGTCTTCAAGCTGTCTGGATTACAGGTGTGTTCCGTCGTCCAATAGCCCAGGATTCAAGCGTCCGCCAATGATGACCGTCGTAAGCTGCATCGTAAACGAACATAGTCTGCCCCTGGTCTTCATCGCGGCGCTGATCTGCATCTTCGGTTCGGCAATTACTCTGAGGCTGCTGCATCGTGCAGCACTCGCCACAGGGCGACAGAAGCAGGGCTGGCAATTCCTTGCGGCGGTCGCTGGCGGGGGCGGGGTGTGGACAACCCACTTCGTCGCCATGCTGGCATACGAGCCGCCTGCACCCGCGTCATTCGACCCTGTGTTGACTTTGATGTCGCTCGTGATCGCGATGATTGGCCTTTTTGTCGCATTCGCGATCAGTGGGATGGGATTGATGCGGACGTCCCCGCTGCTCGGTGGTGCCGTTGCGGGTCTTTCATACTCAGCCATGCACTACACCGGAATGTTTGCCTATCACGTCGTGGGGCTGGTCGAATGGCGGTTCGGCTATATCGTCGCTTCGATTTTGCTGACGGTCCTTTGCTCGGGCGTCGCAGTGGCCCTGATCTCACGTTCGCCGCTGAAAGGGCAACGCTTCTGGCTCGCTGTAGCTCTCATGGTTTCAGGCATTGTGAGCCTGCATTTTACCGCAATGGCTGCCTATCGTGTCACGCCGCTGAACGAGGGTATTGCTGCGGTCGACAAAGCGGCCATTCTCGCTCTCGCCCTCGCGATCGCCATTGTCGCATTGATCATAGTCGGTGCAGGGCTTGCAAGCTACCTGATCGACACTAGCGTCCGAGCGGACTCGCAGGAACAGCTGCGATATATGGCGGCTCACGATGCCCTGACCGGCCTTCCGAACCGCGTCACCTTCGAGAAACACATAGGCGCACTCTTGGATGAAGCCCAGGGAACCGATCGCAGGTTCGCCGTTATCGGCATTGACCTCAACCGCTTCAAGGAAATTAACGATACGCTGGGACACAGCGCAGGCGATGAAGCGCTTCGCATCCTATCACGTCGAATGAGCCAATGTCTTGGAGAAGGCGAGTTTGTGGCGCGCTTGGGTGGCGATGAGTTTGCCGCGGTGAAGAGATGTGGCACCACGAGGGACATATCTGCCTTCGCCGGACGCCTTGCTGAGATTTTCAAGCGGCCCGTTCGCCTTGGCGGCATGGAGATGCGAGTAGGTGCAAGCATGGGCGCGGCGGTTTGGCCAGAGGATGCCCAGGACCTCGATGAGCTGGTTAACAATGCTGACCTCGCCATGTATCACGCCAAACATGCTTCGCTCGAGGCCTTGTCCTTCTATGACGCGAGCATTGGGTCGGGGGTGCGCAAGCGCAGACAACTCGCCGAAGCGTTGCGCCACGCCTTAGAAAACGGTGAGCTTGACGTTCACTATCAGGTGCAGATGTCTCTTTCGACAAGCGAAGTCCATGGCTACGAAGCTCTGTTGCGCTGGACCCATCCGCAGAGCGGACCTGTTTCGCCGGCCGAATTCATTCCCATTGCGGAGGAGAACGGACTGATTGGGACGCTCGGCGCCTGGGTCCTCCGCCGGGCCTGTGCCGATGCCGCCAGGTGGAATCCACGCTGCCGCGTGGCAGTCAACGTTTCCGCTGTCCAGTTCATGGATACCAATCTGCCGCGTCTCGTGCACGAGGTGCTGTTAGAAACGGGGCTGCCTCCGCATCGGCTGGAGCTGGAGCTTACCGAAACTGCGTTGATCAAGGACAAGGTACGCTCACTTCACATCATTCGGCAGATCAAAGCTCTCGGGGTGGGGTTGGCTCTTGACGACTTCGGAAGCAGCTATTCCTCGCTCGAAACGCTGCGGTCGTTTCCTTTCGACAAGATCAAACTCGACAAAGCATTTGTGGAGGGAATTGAACAGGATCCGCAATCCAAGGCCATCGTGAGGGCTGTCGTGGCCCTCGGCAAGAGCCTAGACATTCCCGTTTTGGCAGAGGGCATAGAGACAGACGAGCAGATGTCGGCGTTGCGCATCGAAGGATGCGACGAAGGGCAAGGCTATTTCCTGGGCAGACCATCGCCAATTAACGATCTGGAGCGCAATAGCGACGCGGAATGGAGTCGCACGAGCAATTCGCCTACGACCAAGGCGCGTTAAGGCACAGGAAGGGTAGGGCATTTCGCGATCGGCTGTTTCGCGAATTGGCTGGTGAGGCGTGCCCCTTCAATACGTGTGGAGGAACCGACACTTTCGGTCGTGGCAACACGCCGGAGGCTGGACAGCCGCTCAGGCGCGATCCGGCCGATCGCACGCCAAGCACTTTTGATTTCGTCGATTGCGGCGAGCAGCGACAGGATTTCGGGCGTGATCCGGACGGTCGCCGTGTTCAGGAATTCCATTTTCCCATCCATTCCCATCCAATTCGCGAGACACCCTCCTGCACTATTAATCCATTCGTTTCCATCCAATTTCTACGAGATAGTTTGTCAGATCTGTCAGTTGATAGCGCGCTAGATGACTGGCCAGTCTTCACTCGAACGATCCAGACTTTTGCAGCGAGAAGAGAAGATGTACGAGGACGACAGCTATATGCGAACCGGTCCCTCTATGTCATTGGCCAGGCACTGGCGGCCGAAAACGAGTACTGGGATTTCCAAGCCTCTGACGTCTTAAGAGTTCGGCTGAGATCGACTCGAAACAACAGCGCGGTCGTAAGTTCGACCCGCTCAAGAGCGAAGTATGAACGACTGCAGGCAAAGGTATTTCAGGGTTATCGGGCAAACTTAGCCATAAGAAGAAACAAGCTGTGCCACCTGAGATCGCATCCAACGATTGGCCGGATCGTTGTCGCTTGCGAGAGACCAGACCATCGAAATCGGGCTCACCGCTAAATCCAGAGGGACTTCTGCCATTGCCAGGCCAGACCGATAGCTTCGCCGTTCCATCCGCGCTCTCGAGACCAATTCCGTCGCCGTTGTCCGGCGTCTGAACTGTTTTGAAGTCTGCCGGAAGTCGGTCACGTACCCGAAGCGGCCGTTTTCGAACAGTTTGAAGTCCGCGGCGACAAGCGACGTGGCGAATACACATGCAGCGAAGATTATGGAGAAGCAATACATGGCAGCCCTCTGATGTGTCTCGCGTCAGAGGAAGTCACGAACACCGATCGGAGAATTTTACAGTCGATATGGCTGATTCGATCCCCCGCAGCTTCGCATCTCTTCAAGAGCTATGGCCCTCGTGTCTTTCATTGCTACCTCTGTTCAGCGCCACTAAACTCGGAGCTCTGAAGTTCAAATTGGACCGCGATGGCTCGGTTGAAAGTCGGCGTTCTTTATTACGAGGAGCGATTTCGTCTGGTGAGGGAGAGGTGGATAGACATTGAGATTACGGTGAGCCGCATGCTGAACGCCGAGAGTAATTTGACAAAGTTTGCCAAGGTCGGCTAATCTGCTCGCATTATGGAGACCCGAATGGCTACGATGAACGTATCTCTTCCGGACCCGATGAAAGATTGGGTCGAGGCGCAAGCAAAGACTGGGCGATATTCCAATGCCAGCGATTATGTGCGCGACTTGATTCGCAGGGATCAAATTCGCAGTGACAAGATTGCTGCCATGCAGCGTTTTGTTGATGACGGTCTTAAAAGCGGTGTTGGCGGCCGATCGAAGGACGAACTCTTTGCTGCGGCAGTCGCGCAGGCGGAAACAACACGCGGCAGCAGGTAATGGGTTTCAGCCTTTCAGTCGAATCGGAAGGGGACATCATAGCGATCGCCCAACAAGGCGTACGAATGTTCGGATCTGCGGAGGCTAGGCGATATCATGACGAGCTGTTTGCCACACTTGATCTGATTGCCGCTAATCCGCGAATGGCACGTGAGCGAGAAGAGATTTCGCCACCAGTAAGAATTCATCCGTTCAAGTCCCATCTTATTACCTACCGGATCGAGGAGAATGGAGTTTTCGTCATCCGAATACGTCATGGACATGAAGACTGGGCCGGCGATCTTGTTTAGTTTCGCCAAGTTGACGAATAGGTCTGGTTTTGTGAGAGGCGTTAGGACCCGGCTATGACGCGAGTTAGATCATCTGAGCCTTCTTCCATTAATGGTATCTTGGCCCTTTGTCTTCGGAACCGAAAATTCTATTCCCATTGAGAACTCAGTTGGAAAATAGGTCGCTATGAAATTCGCTAGTCTGTTACGAGCGCATCAACCGTACATGCGGCCTGAAGCAGAACTCATCAGTGGGTCAAATTGCGACAGAAAGATACCCTGTCGCAAGTGTTCCGTGCTGGAGATGATCCAATAGTCTCCGCGTCTATGCGGACCGTTGCTTCAGGTGTTGAGCGAGTACGACCATCGTCGATGGAAACTTGATCTCTACATCATTTGCGGCTTTGAACATCGCCCGAATGAACAAAGTCGGAGGAGGGTGGAGATCCTGGGGGATTTTTTAGCACCTCAGTGCAAATCGACAATATAGGGCACCACGCGATTTTCGTCGTTCATTGATACAGAAAGCTGATGGCCAGAAAATTGCACCAATGTCGCCAGGAGGCGGGCATCCTCAGCACGCAATTTTTCTTATTCGCCTGAGCCAGAATGATCGCCCCTTTGTTAGTTGCTCTCGAGCTGCAGGTTTGAGCGCCGCGCAAATGCTTTGATTTGAAACTCAGCAGTTCGATTCCCATCAAGAGCAAGACTATAGCAGCTTTGCGCCTCTCTTTTTCGGCCGTTGACACATACCTTGCACCTGCCGGAAGCAGACCTTGTTTAGTTTCAAGATAACGGCATCTTTGCGCCGCCGATAGCGGAAGTAAGCCTCCACGCCTTCATGTCTCGGCGAAGCTGCTTGAATGTTTTGGCAAAGCATCCTGTCTTCATTCTGGACTACGGGCTCTCGCCACCATGATGCAAGGCGGCCCAGCGGAGGAGTCATGGGAGGCCCGGGCCGGTTGACGCCTTTTGTGGAGCGTCCGAAGAAGCTGGGCACTGCGGTCCAGACCTCCGTTCTTGCGCAGCGCATTTCCGTTGACCGAGTCCTCGAACGCCTCCGGGTTGTCCCCACCCGATATCACATCTCCGGCAGGCCAGCCTTTTGGAAACCGTCGACAAAGTGGTCTCGTACAGATGCATCGCGCAGCGGCTGGGAGCTGAGCCAATGGCGGATTGTGAAATGAGGGTGGGCGATCAGGAACAATTCTGCTTCCCGCCGCGCCTCCTCTCGGCGGCCCAACTGCGCAAGCGTAGCAGCCAGGAATTTGCGTGAGTTGGTACGATACGTCTCTTCCCTGCGGAGTGTAGCGGTTGCGGCCACATAGTCACGCGCGGCGTATTGCGCCTGCCCAAGATGACAAAGATACCAGCAGGTTGGACGGGGATTGAGCCGCAGAGCTTTATCAATCTGTGCTAATCCGTCGGCAACCCTGCCGTCCAGCACGGAAATGTCCGACATGGCGGCCCAGGTGTCGGCGTGGTTGGGGTCCAGCTCCAGCGCCTTGGCGAAGGCGGCCTCCGATTCCTCCCATCGCCGCTCATAAGCCAAAATGGTCCCCAAAATGTAACGGCAGCCGGCATCGTTGGGATCTAGGTCGACCGCCTTCTGCGCGGACGTCGCCGCCATCCGACGGTTGGGATCTTCGGGCTCGCCGAAATGAGTCCAGGCCAACCAACGGTTGTAGGCGAGCAGACCAAGCGCCTCGGCATATGAGGGCTCGAGCTTAACCGCGCGTTGGAGCAGCATATAGGCCTCACGCCCGGTTTGCGGCGACTCTTCCGTCAGGAGGCGGGCGCGCACACACAGGTCGTACGCTTCAAAGTTCTTTGGCCGATTGCGCTGCGGCGGACTGGTCAGCCGGCCGACGAGGGCTTCAACAATCTTTGCGTTAACCTCGTCCTGTAATTCGAAAACATCTTCCACCGTCCTGTCGAACCTCTCGGCCCACAAGTGCCGGCCGCCAAGCGCGTCGACCAATTGGGCATTAATGCGGACCCGGCCCATTGCGCGTCTGGCGCTCCCCTCCAGGACGTAGCGGACGCCGAGTTCCTGGGCGACCAGCCGTACGTCGACCGGCCTGCCCTTGTAGCCGTACACGGAATTGCGCGCGATGACGAACAGGCCAGCCGTACGGGAAAGGTCGGTGATCAGGTCTTCAGTCAAGCCGTCGACGAAAGGCGCGTCCGCTTCATCCCCACTCATATTCGTGAACGGCAATACAGCGATCGAGGGACATTCGGGCAGCGGCAATATGCTCTGCAGTGCATCCGGCCAATGCCACACGTGGACTGGGCGAGTCAGGTTCTTTAGGTAGCGTTCGCCTGCATCAAAGAACCGGTCGCCGATCTTGCCGATGATCTCGCCGTGAACGCTGGCTGAAATGCAGATACCTCCTGGCGCGGCCTGCGTCTCGAGGCGCGCCGCGACATTGACTCCGTCGCCGAGGACGTCTGAACCGTCGTCAATGACATCTCCCAGATTGACGCCTACCCGTAAAACCAGGCGCCGGTCTCCGGAAGCCTCAACAGCAGTGGTGGCTCGTTGAATTTCCAACGCTGCTGCGACCGCGTCCACCGCGCTACCAAATTCGATCAAGAAGCCGTCGCCCATGACCTTGAAGATGCGACCGTTGTGACGCCTCACAGCCGGCTCGATAACGCCAGAACGGAGATTCCTGAGGTTCGCCAGCGTTGCGATTTCATCTGCCTCCATCAGGCGTGAATATCCCACTACATCGGCAACTACGATGGCGGCAAGGCGACGCTGAAGAGGTTGATCCGTCATGTGAGGACAAGCCTAACAACCGAATTAGCAAGTTATTGTTCAACCGCCGGTAAGTCGACAACCGTTGTGAGTTTACCATCATGTCGGATTGCGTCAAACAATGAGGATTTGAACGACCGCTTCATAAGAATCGAGAACAAAAGCAGCCAGTCCTCTGTCGTGAAGAGTTTCGGGCGCCGGCGGGCGTACGAAAGTCCCCGAGGAAGGAACCCGCGGGCCACAGGGCGAAGGCTATGGAGATTTCGGATTTCGGCTGATGTCGGCGATGGCTGGCGCGTTGCCGGGAGGTAACAGGTTGGATGCGGACGGGCCGCCTCGATGCGCTTGCGCGCGGTGTTGTCGACTCGGCACACGGCTGGTTGTGGGTCTGTCGGCGTCGATGATCACCATGGGCACGCGTGGATCCGTTGCCGGAGTTTGAGCGCCTGCGGCTTGGGGTTGAAGCATGTCATGCCGGGTCATGGGACGGTCTCCCGGTTCGCTTTCGAAGTGTCCGGGGGGCCACGAGGCTGCCTCCGCCGTTCGAACACCTCGATGACGACCATGCGTCCGCCGCAGCAGGGGCATCTCGGGCTGAAGTCCTCCGGCTTTTTCGAGGTGCCGTCATCGGGCGGCGCGACGACGTTTAGCAGTTCGCGCGCAAGCAGGAGGCTGGCCTTGCAGGCGGAGCCGGCGAGCAATCCGTAGTGCCGGATACGGTGGAAGCCTCGCGGCAGGACATGGAGCAGGAAGCGGCGGATAAACTCGTCAGCGCCGAGCGTCATGAGCTGCTGCCGGTCGGCGCCGGCGCGGCGATAATCCTTGTAGTGGAAGGTGATGCCGCTCGCGTCGAAGGCGATCAGGCGGCTGTTGGAGATCGCGACTCGGTGGGTGTATCGCGACAGGTAAGCGAGCACTGCTTCCGGCCCGGCGAAGGGCGCCTTCGCGTAGACCACCCAGTGCTTCTTCCGGACCGGCGCCAGATGACGCAGGAAGGCGCGTCGCTCGGCGAGGTGCGCCATCGATCCGAAGAAGGTAAGCCGGTTCACCTCGTACAGCGCGAGCAGCCGGGTGAGGAACAATCGACGGAACAGCTTGCCGAGCACACGCACCGGAAGCAGGAATGCCGGCCGCGACGATATCCAGTGGCTTGCGTCGAGTGCAATACCGCCGCCCGGCACGATCATGTGCACGTGGGGATGGTGGGTCATCGCCGAGCCCCAGGTGTGAAGCACGGCGGTGATACCAATCCTGGCTCCGAGGTGCCTAGGATCCGCCGCGATCGTCAGCATCGTCTCCGACGCTGCCTTAAACAGCAGGTCGTAGACGAGCGCCTTATTCTGAAAGGCAATGTCGGCAACCTCGGTGGGCAACGTAAATACAACGTGGAAGTATTCGACCGGCAAGAGGTCGGCCTCACGCTTGGCGAGCCATGTCCGCGCTGCCACGCCCTGGCACTTGGGACAGTGGCGGTTACGGCAGGAGTTGTAGGCGACGCGCCAGTGGCCGCAGTCCTCGCAGGCTTCGACATGACCGCCAAGGGCAGCAGTGCGGCAGTTCTCGATCGCCGACATCACCTTGAGCTGGGCGAGGCTCAGTTGGCCGGCATGGCGGCCCGATAGGCGGGTCCCGCGGCACGGAAGATGTCGGCGACCTCGATCGAGGCGCGCACGGCTCAGCCGTCGGGCGAGTTCTCTCCCGGCTTGAACAGCCCGAGCTTGTCGAACGGGCTCGTGACCGTGCGCACTGTCCGGGTCGCGACCTTGGTGTAGAAGGCGGTGCTGTTCAGCTTGGCGTGCCCGAGCAGGACCTGGATGATCCGGATATCGGTGCCGTCCTCCAGCAGGTGTGTCGCGAAGCTGTGACGCAGCGTGTGCGGCCCGACCCGCTTGGCGATGTCGGCGGCCTGCGCCGCCTCGACGACGATACGATAGAGCTGCCGCGTGCTAATCGGCTTCATCGCGTGCTGCCCTGGGAACAACCAGCCGTCGCGGTGCATCACGCCCTGCTGACGTCCGACCTTCCACCACTCACGCAGAAGCGTGAGCAGGTCCGGCGACAGCATGGCATTGCGATAGCGCCCGCCCTTGCCGCGCTCGACGCGCAACAGCATGCGCTCGCTGTCGATGTCGGCGACCTTCAGCATCGACACCTCGGCGACCCGCAGGCCTGCGCCATAGGCGACCGCGAGCGCGACTTGGTGTTTGAGGCAGGTGGTGGCGTTGAGGAGGCGCGCGACCTCGTCGCGACTGAGCACCACGGGCAGCTTGCGCGGATGCGCCAGACGAACCAGCTTGCGGGCCAGGTCCGGCCGGTCGACCGTATGGGTAAAGAAGAAGCGCAGCGCCGACACAATGCTGTTCATGGTCGGCACGGGAACGCCATCCTCCTGCTGCTCGATCTGGAACCGCCGCAGGTCGTCGGCGGTCGCCGTGTCTGGTGAACGCCCGAGGAATGTCGCCAAGCGTCCGATGTCACGGAGATAGTTGCGCTGCGTTTCCCGCGAGAAACGCCGCATGTTCATGTCATCGATTAGCCGCTTGCGCAGCGGGCTGATCGGTGCATCGAGAACGGGATGGGTCATGGTCAGGCTCCTTGTTGAAGAAGCCCGCCATGCTCTGCCTCAGCCAAACCACGCTCAATGCACACGCGACGACCGGCCTGTGCCCTCTACCTCAAACGCGGGCGCCCTCCCGCGCAGCGGGTTCGTTCTCCGGCTCCCAAATCGGTCATCCCAAAGCCGATGTCGCCCTGAAGAATTTAGGACGGATATCTATTTGTACCAACAGCGTCGTCGGTTCTAATCCCTTCACATCAGGTCTTTTGTCAATTGTTCATTCGAGTGGCATCAAATTTCTCCTTGGTGAGCGGATCCGCGGTCTGAGCCCATAGCAACTACCGGCCCGGTTCTCGGGCCTATACAACCTCATATGTGGAACGGCCCGCGGTGCAAGAGGCTTCGCAGTTGACTTCACCCACGAGGACGGTGCGTTCATATGTACGGCCTGTGAGGGCGGTGCATGACCGCTGGCCTCGATGAGATCCGCGAAACGAGGAGCTGAATCACATCGACGCACTATGGAGTGCACTGAGGTTGGCGGCTTCGCTCGTCCCGGAATTTCGTCCCATGGCTTCATCGTTTGCTGTTGCACCTTGCATCTGTCGGCCGACGCCGGTCAGATCAGTTATAGGTCCTGATGTTCTTCAGATTGCCGCTACCTCTGGGGATGGTTCCGGAGGATTGTAGAAACCGCCCTTATTCAAGAGTGCCCAGGTGATCCGAGCCATTTTATTGGCCAACGCGACAGCAGCCACTTTGAATGGACGTCTGGCAAGCAGCGCCTTTAACCAAGGTCGTGCCTTTTCATCGTTCCGGGCAATCCGCAGAACGGCTGTCGCTCCGAGGACCAGGAGAACACGGAGTTCGGGATTCCCCATTTTCGAGATTCTACCCAATCGCTCTTTGCCTCCGCTCGAATGAGGCCTGGGGGTCAGTCCCACCCAAGCGGCGAAGTGCCGCCCGGATTTGAACCCGCCAGGATCCGGAACCAAGGCTTTGATCGTCGCTGCGGTTACGGCACCAACCCCGGGGATCGTTGTCAGTCGACGCATGCTCTCATCGCGCTTCGATTCCGTAACGATTGCGCGCTCAAGCACGCCGATCTGAATGGCCAAGGCGTCGATCTGATCGACAATAGCTGTGAGGGCGAATCTTGCCGCTGTGGGTAGTCGGGTATCTTCAGCGTCCCGAACGACGGTCATCAGTGCCGCTACGTTGGGAAGGCCACCGGCCGCGATGATGCCCAGTTCGGCCAGATGTGCTCGTAGGGCATTAACCGATTGCGTTCTCTGTTGCACCAGAAGAGCACGGGTCTTCAGGACCATCGCATGCGCTTGCTGCTCGGCGGTCTTGATGGGGACGAAGCGCATGGTCTTGCGGATCACCGCTTCGCTGATGGCTTCCGCATCGGCCGCGTCCGTCTTGCCGCGCTTGACGAAAGGTTTGACGTAAGCCGGCGGAATGAGACGCACATCATGACCAAGTTGAGCAATCTCCCGCGCCCAATGGTGCGCGCCACCACATGCCTCCATGCCAACCAGGCACGGTGGGAGTCGTTCGAAGAAGCGCAGCACGTCGGTGCGCCGCAGTTTCCGATTGAACAGGGCCGAACCTTCATTGTCGGCGCCGTGAACTTGGAAGACATGTTTGGCCAAATCCAGCCCGATTGTGCTAACTTGCTTCATGGAACGGTCCCTCCTTTGTGGCGTTCGAGCAACGACCACGTTTTAGCACTAGATGCTGTCGGAGCGGGCCGTTCCACCTCACATCCGGTCGCCGCTCTCAGCGGCTGCACCATTTTCCCGCATTCGACGGGCACGGGCTCAGGAGAACGGGACCAAACTCAAGATCGGCGTTTAAAGGCCAAAAGGATTCCCGGTCCGTCCACCTGGATCCGTCAGGACTGATCAGGTCCTGAGGATTCGAATTTTCGGTTCACAGACACTTCCGGCTTCAAGCGGTTTTCATGATTGCACCTTCTATCACGACACCGGAGCTCACATACTTCCAGAGAGCCACGAGCAGCTTACGCGCGAGCGCCACGATCATCGGCGTCTTTAAGCG
>NZ_JARWGH010000023.1:0-73282 GCF_036528765.1 Rhizobium sp. BR 362
TAATATCTCCCCGTTGGCGGGAGGCGGAACCCCGAAAGGGGCGTGAACGGCAAAGCCAAACTCCTATACGAGGTCACCGGCCAGAACCGGGCCTCAAGATGGTCGTTCGGTAGCAGGCGAAGGCTAATCTCCTTAACAGGGTCCAATGCCCTAATTTTCGATCCAGCCTGAAACCTATCCGCCTCTCCCAACACCTTTAACAGCATCGGGCGCATCTGCCGCTCACCGACCATTCATGCCATCTCCTTAGCTTTCCCCGGCAGCCAGTATCCCAAAGCAAGGCTGTCCAAGGACAAGATAGGTCAGTGGAGGGCGATGCGGCGGTAAAGGAAGAACACAAATACGTTATCGCAGGTTGCTTTTCGCGAAAATGCAAGTCCGGTCAGGAGAAGGTCATCCAGATGGCAAGCCAGACCCACATGCCGGCAAGGGCGATATAGCCGAGTGCGAAAAGCGGGCTGCGGTAGCGCAGGTCGTTGCTGGTGACATGCACATAGGCATGGGCATAGCGCGATGCGACGAAGATCCAGGCCAGGATGACGGCGGTCAGATTGTCCGCCTGGGCGACGAACAGGGCGATGGAGCAGGCATAAAAAAGAAGCGGAAGTTCGAACTGATTGGCGATGCTGTTGCGCACAACCAGGCTTTCGGCCGGCTCATCGGCAGCATGGTTCTCGCGAAACTGCGATCGCTTGATCTTGCCCGCCTTTACGGCGCTCTGGCGGCGCAAGCCCAGCAGCGCGTAGAGAATGTAGACAAGCACTGCATGGGCCATCATGGGCCAGAACATTTCATAGCCGGTCACGCCGCCAACTCCTCAGAGCAATTCCTGGAAATCCGAGGCGGTTTTTCGTCCGGAACTGCGTAAAAACAAAGGGATAGAGCGGGAAAGCGATTCCGTGGAACGCTGAACCACTCTAGGGATTGCTGAGCGGCAGAACGACCGCTCAGTACGGCTTTGAACCGTTCGCAGACAGGTAGCGAAGAATCGCGAAACGGGCCAGTAGAATGACCGTGATGACCAGTGACAGGAACTTTAGCCGCACGATGATCGGCAGCAGGCCCGCAAGCAGCATCACGGTTCCCTCCGATGGCGCGGCCGGCGGATAGAGCAACAGACCGGCAATATTTTCGGCGTAGTCCATCACACCGTAAAAGACCGGCAGACAAAAGATCAGGGCGATCCCAGCAGGCGGGATCGGCCGGCCGAAGAAGATGCCGGCGGGACCGACCAGCCGCAGCAGGCAAAAGAGCAGACCAGCCAACACCAGCGGAAAGATGAGCTCCGGCCCTAGATACATGGAATGCAGGATAGCGGCCGGATCGGGATGATCCTTGAGATAGCGCAGCATGGCGACCACGTCGTCGCGCTCATAACCGCCGATGCGCGCATCCAGCATCTGCTCGCCGGCCGCGGCATCGCTGAAGGCTCTGACGAAGCCCGCATAGATCCAGGCGAAAAGTGCCAGGGAAAGAGCCGCAAGGACCGCCGTCAGGCCCTCTAGGGACCTGACGTTGCCCTGAGCGCGATCTGCCATCGATCAGCCGCCAGCGCCCGGATAGTTCGGGCTTTCGCGCGTGATCGTCACATCATGGGCATGGCTTTCGCGCAGACCAGCGCCGGAGATGCGCACGAAGGTGGCGCGCTCCTGGAACTCCTTGAGGTCGGCGCCGCCGACATAGCCCATGGCCGCCTTGAGGCCGCCTGCGAGCTGATGCAGCACGCCCGAGACCGAGCCCTTGTAGGGCACCTGACCTTCGATGCCTTCCGGCACGAGCTTCAGCGTGTCGCGGACCTCAGCCTGGAAGTAGCGATCGGCCGAACCGCGCGCCATGGCACCGACGGAACCCATGCCGCGATAGGCCTTGAAGGAGCGGCCCTGGTAGAGATAGACCTCGCCCGGGCTTTCGTCCGTGCCGGCGAGCAGCGAGCCGATCATGGCAGCGGAGGCCCCGGCGGCGATCGCCTTTGCGAGGTCCCCGGAGAACTTGATGCCGCCATCGGCGATAACTGGGATGTTCTGATCCTGTGCTGCCTGCACTGCCGACATGATGGCGGCAAGCTGCGGTACGCCGACGCCGGCGACGATACGGGTCGTGCAGATGGAACCGGGGCCGATACCGACCTTCACGGCATCGGCGCCTGCATCAATCAGCGCCCGCGTGCCGTCATAGGTGGCGACATTGCCGGCCATGACGCGGACCGAGTTGGAGAGCTTCTTGACGCGGGTGACCGCATCCAGAACGCGCTGCGAATGGCCATGGGCAGTATCGACGACCAGAAGGTCGACGCCGGCCTCGATCAGGCGTTCGGCACGCTCGAAGCCGTCATCACCGACGCTGATGGCGGCAGCGGCGCGAAGGCGGCCCTGCGCATCCTTGGAGGCATTCGGATTGAGCTGCGACTTCTCGATGTCCTTCACGGTGATCAAGCCGACGAGGCGGCCTTCGCCGTCGGTGACCAGCAGCTTTTCGATGCGGTGCTTGTGCAGCAGGCGCTTGGCTTCCTGCTGCTGCACGCTTTCCGTAACCGTCACGAGATTTTCGCGGGTCATCAGCTCGTAGATCTTCTGCGAGGGGTCGGAAGCGAAGCGGACGTCGCGGTTGGTGAGGATGCCGACGAGGCGATGCGACTTTTCGACGACCGGAATGCCGGAAATGCCGTGCGCCTTCATCAGGCTGAGTGCTTCGGCGAGCGTTGCGTCCGGACCGATGGTGACCGGATTGACGACCATGCCGCTTTCGAACTTCTTGACCTGGCGAACCTCTTCGGCCTGCTGCACCGGCGTCAGATTGCGGTGGATGACGCCCATGCCGCCCGCCTGGGCCATGGCGATCGCAAGACGGCTTTCCGTCACCGTGTCCATGGCGGCGGAGAGGATCGGCAGGTTGAGTTCGATGTCCTGGGCAATGCGGGTGGCGATATTCGTCTGGCCGGGCATGACCTCGGAGTGTCCCGGCTGCAGGAGCACGTCGTCGAATGTCAGAGCATCCAACCCGGTTGACGTTTCAATAATGCGTGCCATGGCCAATTCCTTCGTCTGTGAAAAACAGGAAAGCCCGGAACGAATCGTCTACCGGGCGATCTTGCAAGTGTTGCTTGGAAGTTGGCGAGGGCTGGTAACACGTCTATGACAGGAAGGGAATAGGGAAAAGCGCCTGGCAGGCATGCCAACCCTTGACTTCCATGCGGAATTCGATTGCGGCACCAAAATCGAGGCTGCTCACGATGAACCGTGATGAAGATATTCATGTGAGGCATTGCCAAACACGATTGCCCTGACTCCCCTAGTTCGCAATGGTGCGATTTCGGTTCGCGATCCACGAAGAAGTAGAGGAGGTAATGCCACGCTCATGGTTTTCTGGATAGCGAGTGCGGTTGGATTGGTGATCGCTTATCTGTTTGGTGCCACGCCCACAGGGTATCTAATGGGCAAACTGCTGAAGGGCATCGATATTCGGGAGCATGGCTCCAAATCCACTGGGGCGACGAACGCATTGCGGACCCTTGGGAAATGGCCTGCCCTTGTGGTGCTCTTCGTAGATGTGCTGAAAGGTGCAGCGGCGATCATCTTTGCGGATTGGTTCTATCCTTGGCTTTGCACGCTGCCGTCCGTTTCGCCACCAACTGCTCTTGATCTGCAAAATCAGCAAACGTGGGTGCCGTGGGCCGTTTGCCTGGCAGGACTTGCCGCCTTGCTTGGGCATAGCCGTCCGATTTGGTTGAATTTCAAAGGCGGCAAATCCGTCGCGACCGGATTTGGCCTCGTGCTAGCGATAGCCTGGCCGGTGGGGTTGGGTGCCGTGACGATTTTTGGCGTCGTATTGGCTATTTTTCGGATTGTTTCTCTTGGCTCGATCCTGGCTGCGCTGACTGCGATTGCCCTCATCTGCGGCTTGGAGCAAGCTTTACCTTATCGGCTGCTGGTCCTAGTGGGCGGCCTTTACGTGATAATGCGCCACCGTAACAACATTCAGCGGCTACTGGCAGGCACAGAGCCGCAACTGGGCAAGGCGGTCCGGAATTGAGAACCGAACCGCACCCTTAGCGACTACTAAGGATGTTTCTGTCGTAAAATTCGCTCGCGAAAAGTCCAACTTGACCTACGGACTTTTGCGACAGGAATCATTTCGCTTTTTAGCCGAGCCGTTAGCGTTCCGTCAGTTGGCCTTACAGATCGAGCTGATAGGTTTTCGGTACATAGCGGAATCCTTCCGGTTGCTTTTCGACGAAGCCGACCGCGGGGAACGGCATATGGAAGCCGAGGAAAGGGATGCGGTCGGTGGCGATCATGTCGAAGATCCGGCGGCGGGTCTTGGCGGCCTGCGCCTTATCGAGGTCGAAGCGCACTTCCCAATCCGGACGCCCGAGCGAGAGAATGTAATGATTGGCCGTATCGCCGGTCATGACCAGTTGCTTGCCATCTGATTCGAGATGGAAGACGAGATGACCGGGCGTATGACCCGGAGCGAGCATGGCGGTCATGCCGCTGACGATCTGGTCGCCTTCCTTGAGGAAGATCATCTTCTCGGAAAAAGGCGCGACATTGGCGAGCACGGCCTTGTGACCGCCTTCGGCAGGCGTCCCTTCGCGTGACTTGTCGGTCCAGAATTCATATTCGATCTCGCCCGCGACATAGCGGGCGTTCGGGAAAGCCGCAGCGCTATCCTCCAACAGCCCGCTAATATGGTCGCCATGCAGATGCGTCAGAGCGACGACGGTCACCTGCTCCGGCGTGTAGCCGGCAGCCTTCAGACCTTCGCGAAAACGGCCCAAACCGCGGGCGCGGCCGGCGGCGCCGAAGCCGGTGTCGACGACGATCACGTCGGAACCTGTGTCGATGATGGCTGGCGCATAGCTGTTGACGAACTTTTCGGTCGGCAGGAAATTCTGCGCCAAAAGCTTCCGCACCGTGTCCGGGGCCTGGTTCAATCCGAAGGTTTCCCAGGGATTGTCCAGAATGCTTGCGCCATCCTTGACAACGGTGATGGTGCAGGACCCCAGCTTGAACTGATGGGTCTCGGGCGGCAGAACAACAGCAGTCATGATTTCATTCTCTCCAATGGTGGCAGCGTAAGCTGCGCCAGTCACCGTCATCGACAGCGGCAATGCGAGCTTTCATGGCCGATAATTCGCCATGACATATCGATCCAAATCCGCTAATACGCCAAACAGCGTTTTATGCGTTTAGCATTTCTATGCGTTTAGCATATGTCAAACTTGATAGCCTATACCGTGCGGCAAGCGGCATCACCAAGACGTGATCTCCAGGAGGCCACAGGGCAGAATCGGGGATTGGCAGAGGCCGCACATAGGACTAGAGAGCGGGTGCCCGTCTCAGGCGGACCCCTTCCCCGAAGACACGACTCACCCAAGGCATATGCCTATGAATCGCATCGTTCCGCTGATCCTTGCCGTTGCCCTTTTCATGGAGCAGATGGATTCCACCGTGATTGCGACGGCGCTGCCGGCGATCGCGGCGGATCTTCATGTCGGCCCGATTACGCTCAAACTGGCGCTGACATCCTATATGGTATCGCTGGCGGTGTTCATCCCGATCAGCGGCTGGATGGCGGATCGCTTCGGGGCGAAGACTGTCTTCCGGCTCGCCATTTGCGTCTTCGTGATCGGTTCGATCATGTGCGCCTTCTCGGGCGGACTGCTGGAATTCGTCGCCGCCCGCTTCCTGCAAGGTCTCGGCGGCTCGATGATGACTCCGGTCGGCCGCCTTGTGCTGGTGCGCACGACGCAGAAGAGCGATCTGGTCTCGGCCATGGCGCTGCTTTCCATCCCCGCCCTTGTCGGTCCTCTCGCGGGACCGCCGCTCGGCGGCTTCATCACCACTTACGCCTCCTGGCACTGGATCTTCCTGATCAACGTCCCCGTCGGCATTCTCGGCGTCATTCTGTCGACGATCTTCCTGCCGGAGGTCGAGGCGACCATGCCGCCGAAGCTGGATTTCATCGGCTTCGTCCTGACATCAGTCGCGGCGGCCGGCGTCGTGTTCGGCATGTCGGTGATCAGCCTGCCGGCGCTGCCGCCGTTCATCGGCATATCGGCTATTGTTCTCGGCTTCATCTGCGGCTTCCTTTACGTCGGCCACGCGCGTCGTCATCCGGCACCGATCCTCAACCTGTCGCTTCTGAAGAATGCCACCTTCCGTGCTTCCGTCACGGGCGGCACGCTGTTTCGTATATGCATCGGCGCCATGCCGTTCCTGACGCCGCTGATGCTGCAGCTCGGCTTCGGCCTCAATCCGTTCCAATCGGGCCTCATC
Source organism: Rhizobium sp. BR 362 (assembly GCF_036528765.1). Classification (NCBI taxonomy): domain Bacteria; kingdom Pseudomonadati; phylum Pseudomonadota; class Alphaproteobacteria; order Hyphomicrobiales; family Rhizobiaceae; genus Rhizobium; species Rhizobium sp. BR 362. The sequence goes on from NZ_JARWGH010000023.1 coordinate 6,279, forward strand.
ACCTTCGCCGGCGCCATCGGCGCGATCAGCACCAAGTTCATCGCGCGCCGTGTCTTCACCGCCGTCGGCTTCAAGACGGCGCTGCTGTCGGCAGCGGGGATCACGACGCTGACAACGATTGGCACCGGCCTGTTCCAGCCCTGGACGCCGCATCTCATCATCGTCGGCGTGCTGCTGATCGGCGGCTTCTCGCGCTCATTCTTCTTCACAGGCATCAATGCGCTCGCCTTCGCCGACATCAGCGACAAGGAGGCCAGTCAGGCTACATCGATGAGCTCTGTCATGCAGCAGATCAGCCTGGCGCTCGGCGTTGCCGTCGCCGCCATGATCCTGGAAACGTCGACCTTCTTCAGCGGCACGGAACTGCAGGTCCGCGATTTCCATATCGCCTTCTTCTCGATCTCGATCCTGACCGTGGTCGCCACCATTCCTTTCATCCGCATGGACCGAAGCGCCGGCGCCGCGGTCTCCGGCCACAAGGCCGGCCTGAAGCGCGTGGCCGCGGCGCAGCCGCAAGTGCCGATGGTGAAATGATGCGATCCTACCGTCGCTCGTTGGGGCGACGGTAAACTCTACTCAGGCCGCTCGCAGACGGCGCTGAGCTTGTTGCCGTCGGGATCGCGCACGTAGGCCGCATAGAAATTGGCATGGAAGGAGCGTAGGCCCGGCTTGCCCTCGTCGGTGCCGCCATGGGCAAGGGCGGCGGCATAAAAGGCGTCGACATCAGCGCGGCTTTCCGCATGCAGAGCCACCATCGAACCATTGCCGATCGTGGCCTTGCGGTGATTATAGGGAACTACCACCCAGAACCGGCAGCGCGTATCGCCATCGGCGGCATAGCCGATTTCCTCATCCGATTCGCGCTGGCGCCGGTAGCCGAGGGTCGGCAGAACCGCATCATAAAAGCTGCGTGCACGCGGAATATCGTTGGAGCCGAGAGTGACGTAAAGAAGCATGGTACGAATGCGCTGCCTGCGATGCCGATGGGACTATATCATCGGACAAAAGCGGCCGCTAAATCAAGCACTCGTTACTTCCTCGTCCGTCCTGCGGCCCTTGAAGCCCTTCGCCAGCAGGAACATCTCCACCGATTCGGCCCTGGATGCGCCCGGCTTCACATGAATGACCTGGCGGAAATTCTGCTTCAGCAGCGTCAGCAGGTCACGTTCGGTGCCGCCTTGGAAGGTCTTGGCGAGGAAATGTCCGCCTTCGCTTAGGACCTCAACGGCGAAATGCGCGGCGACTTCGCACAGATGCATGGTACGCAGATGGTCCGTACGCTGATGGCCGGTCGTCGGGGCGGCCATATCCGAAATCACCAGATCGGGTGTGCCGCCGACGGCATCGATGAGGCGCTGCGGCGCATCCGGATCGAGGAAGTCGAGCTGCAGGATGGTGACGCCCGGAAGCGGCGCCATTTCCAGGAAGTCGATGGCCGCAACGCGGATATCATCCTCGGTCGATCCCGTAACCTTGGCGGCGATCTGCGACCAGCTTCCCGGCGCGGCGCCAAGATCGATGATGCGGCGTGCGCCCTTAAGGATGTGGTGCTTCTCGTCGATCTCCAGCAGCTTGAAGGCGGCACGGGCACGATAGCCCTCAAGCTGGGCGCGCTGCACATAGGGATCGTTGATGTGCCGCTCCAGCCATTGCCGGGAGGAGGCCTTCAGCTTCTTTTTCTTGACGCGCTGGCCGAGCTTGCGGCCCGTGCGATTGCCGGCGATGGTTGGCTTGGTCACGTCTGCGGCCCCTTCATATCCCTCGGTCGATGGCTGCGGCGCGAGCGGCCCCGTCGCCACACGCCGTCATCTGCCATCATGTCGGTCAGCAATCCTTCGCGCAGGCCGCGATCGGCGACGCGCATCCGCGGGCTCGGCCAGCGGCGGCGGATCGCCTCGAGAATGGCACAGCCCGCCAGAACGAGATCGGCGCGGTCCGGCCCGATGCAGGGATTGGCGGCGCGGCCGGCGAAATCCCAGGAAAGCAGCTTTGCTTGCATGGCCGTCACCTCATCGTCTGACAACCAGACGCCATCCACCCTGCGCCGATCGTAACGCGGCAGATCGAGATGGACGCCGGCAAGCGTCGTCACCGTGCCGGACGTGCCGATCAGATGGAAATCGCCGCTGTCGCGGGCAGCGCCCTGGACCGGCGGGCAATCGAAACGTTCGAGCATGCCTTCGACTTCGCGCACCATGGTCTCGAACAGGTCCGGCGTGACGTCGCGGCCGCCATGGCGCTCCGAGAGCGTCACCACACCAACGGGCAGCGATGTCCAGTGGGTGATGTGGTTGGCAAGCCGGCTGGAGCGGTTTTCGCCAATACGGATGACGGCGATTTCCGAAGAGCCGCCGCCGATATCGAACAACACGACCGAGCGCGCCTCAGGGCCAACCAACGACGAGCAGCCGGAGACGGCAAGCCGGGCCTCGGTCTCGCGGTCGATGATTTCGAGCCGCAGGCCGGTCTCTTCCGTAACGCGGGCGAGGAAAGCTTCGCCGTTCTCCGCGGCGCGGCAGGCTTCGGTGGCGATCAGCCGCATGCGGCGGATCTCACGCGTCTTCAGCTTGCCCGCGCAGACGCGTAAAGCCTCGACGGCGCGATCCATGGCATCGCTTGACAGCCGGCCACTGGCGCCAAGCCCTTCGCCGAGACGAACGATGCGAGAAAAGGCATCGACAACGCGGAACTGGCCGGGCCTCGTCGGCTGGGCGATCAGCAGACGGCAATTATTGGTGCCGAGATCGAGCGCCGCGTAGAGATCGACAGGCCGGTAATCTCCGTCGGCATGATGAAACGGCGCATTGCCGTCGCGGCGCTGCGGCGGATGCCGGTCAGTATGATGTTCATTGCGGGCTGGAGCATGCTCAGCAGCGGCAGGAGCGGTGGGGGCAACGATCTGCGCCGTCTTTTCGTGCACCAGGGGGCGGCCCTGTAAGCCGCGCTTGCTGCGGTGCTTGCGCCTGTTCTTGCCGCTCTTATGCGACGGCCCGTGGCCGTGCTCGGCCGCAGCGCGCTGTTCCGGCGACGCGGAAGCCTTTTGCTGCTGGGTTGGGGAAGCATTCTGCGCACCATCATGCGCGCCCCCACGGGAACGGCGGCGACGCTTGCGCTTTTTGCCCGGAGAACCGGTGTCATTATCTATCGGGCGTGTCGCCGCCTGGCCGGACATGCCGGTCTGGCTGGCCTCCGCAGAAAAAGCGTTCGGACGGGCGGGACCGCCACGCTTACGCTTACCGCGCCGGGAGGATTTACCCTTCCTGCGCTCTGCTACCGACGCCCCGTTTGCCTGCGGCGCTCTGCCGCTGTCGGGGTCACTCACGTATCTTTTCCACCGCGCCGCGCAAGGCCCCAGGGCATGCTGCAGGCGCTCATTCGATTTTCGTTGGGCGGAGAATATCAGGAGGATGAGTTTTCGCCAAATTCTTTTTGAATCGCGCGATTTCCCGGGGCTAACCCTTCCTGCCCATTGGGAAAAGGCTCAATCTCAAACCGCCAGGCTTCCCCGAACGCCATCGGCCAGCGCCTTCATCCGATCGATCGGCAAATGGCCGATCAGCATGAAGGCGTGGGTGGCGTTCGACCAATAGACGACATTCATGCCGCGGCGATTTTCCATGTCCGGCGCCGAAGCGCCTTTGGTCGAAGGAATGATGCAGAGCGCCATCGGACCGCTTTCGGGATCGAGATAGGCGATCTGCGCCAGGGGTTTGCTGTCGTAATTCAATAGCTGTGCGCGCTTGAACTCGATGCCCGGCAGGGCAACGGCTTCAGGGGTCAGCGTGAGGCCGAGCTTGGAGCCGACTTCGTTCAATTGTGCGGCCTGCTCAGCATGGTTGCCGGCCGGCGAACTCAATGTGTCCGGCGTGTAGAGCGAAAGATATTCGGCGACGACGGCGCGCCAGTCACTACCCTCCTCCGGTCTGCTGAGGCGGTGGCTGATGCCGATCGCGGCGCGGTCGATGGCGACGCCCACGACAAGGCAGGCGGCGATCGCCGACAGGAAGCCACGGCGGCTGATGCCGGAAGCGGCCCGCTTTTGCTCGACCGCGGAGGGGATAGAGGCAAGCATGGCGTCCAGCTTGGCGCTTGGGGCTGAGGCAAGTACCGGCTCGAATGCCTCGCGAAAGGGGAGATCGCTGCGCGACAGGAAATCGAAGCGCCCGGCCACGTGGGCGTCGCTGGCGATCAGCTTTTCTATTCTGTCACTCTCGGCCGCATTCAACTCGCCATCAATGAAGGCGGTGAGCAGCTCGTCCGAGGGCATTTTTTTATCGTCCAATTCACTCATTCCCGTTCCCCCCGTCGCCCACCCCCAGAAAGTCGCGCGCCGCCAGCCGGTCCCGCACCATCGGCAAGCTTTGCGCGCGCCGCCGCCAGCCGGCTCATCACCGTTCCGATCGGCACATCCAAAATCTCAGCCACCTCGCGATAGGAAAGTCCTTCGACATAGGCGAGGAACACGGCGGTGCGCTGCGCTTCTGGCAGCGCCTGCACCTGTTTCAGCACCTGGCCGGCGAGAATATGGGTCTCCGTCTCGCGTGCGCCGTCAAAGACCAAGGTCTCGTCGGCATCGACAAACCCCTGGCCCATGCGCACCCGGCGCGAGCGAATCTCGTTCAGCCAGATCGAGTGCAGGATCGAAAACAACCAGCGATCGAGCCGCGTGCCGGCTGCGAACTGACCAGCCCGCTCTAAGGCTCTGACGCAGGTCGCCTGCACCAGATCATCCGCGACATCGCGTTGGCGCGACAGTACCACCGCGTAGCGCCATAGCCGCGTCAGATGCTGCGACAGGCCCGCCCTGATATCCTCTTCGCTCGCTATGGCACCCTCCGCGAGGTTCGCATCTTTGGGAATCGCCGGTCGTGCCGGCGGTTCCGATCTTACCCGACTATAAGCAGAAATTGTGGAATGAGCGACTGACACCCGGATATCCCTCGGATTGCTGACTGCTTATACCGGCCACCTCGGTCCCGCGCCTGAAATCAGAGGCTCGACGGATTCTGAATGGCGTTGTTCAGGTCCTGGTATTCCTCGCAGGAGGTATTGCCGCAGAGCGTCTTGATCGTGCTCAACTGATCCTTGGCGAGGTCGATCTGCCCCTTGATCACATAGGCTTCGCCGAGATATTCGCGAACCAGCGCGTATTTCGGATCCATTGCGACCGACTTCAGGTAATAGGAAATGCCTTCATCCGTGCGGCCGAGCTTTCGGGTGACATAGCCGCGATAGTTCAATGCTTCCGCGGTGTTGGGATTCTGCATGGTGTTGAGAACATCAAGCGCTTCCTGATAGCGGTGGTCCTTCTTGGCGAGCGAATAGGCATAGTCGGCGCGGTTTTCATCGGTAATATTGGCGCCCTGCTGCTTCACGCACTTCTTCGCCTTCTTGTCGTAGATCTCGCCCTTCTTGCAGGTCGGGGTGCTGGCGCTATCGTCGCCGGCGGCAAAGACCGGAACGGTAAAGACGCCGAGGGTGAGGCAGGCGCCGAGAGCGACGGAGGCCAGGCGGAAAGCGGTAGTCGTCATGGGATTGCTCCTTGGCAAAATGAACGTTGCGACGGGAGAACACGCCATCCGTTCATTTTATTCGCGGGCGGCAGCTATTTTCTCGCGCTCATACCGGCCGCATGCCGTCACTCTTTCGTGACCGGTGCCATGCCGAATAATTCCCGATGCTGGCGTGTTTCCACCTGCGTACCCCGCCGGGGGTTGCAAGGAGAAACAAGTGACCGATACTGTCAAGCTTGTCAGTCTGGCTGTCGCCACGCCCGACAACATCATCTACCAAACGGAAGCCGCCGAGACCGCCGGCCGTCTGTTTTCCGATCGCTTCCGCGATTTCAAACATCTCGCCCGCGTGTTCGAAAGCGCCGGCATTCGCAAACGCTATGTTGCCCGGCCGCTTTCCTGGTTCGAGCAATCGCATGGCTGGCAGGACCGCATGGAAGCCTATGCCGAGGTGGCAAGCCAGCTCTTCACGAAGACCGCGACCAAGGCGCTGGAACGCGCTGGGCTCAGGGCGGAAGACGTCGATTGCATCGTGACGGTGTCGTCGACCGGCTTTACGACACCGAGCCTTGAGGCGCGGCTCTCGCGCGAGTTGGGCTTCCGCTCCGATATCGAGCGCGTGCCGGTCTTCGGCCTCGGTTGTGCGGCCGGGGTTTCCGGCCTTGGCATCGCGTCGCGCATGGCGAAAAGCCGGCCTGGCGCTGTCGTGCTCTTCATTGCCTTCGAACTCTGCTCGCTCGCCTTCCGTCTGGACGAGCTGACGCGACCGAACATCGTCGCGACAGCGCTGTTCGGCGACGGCGCGGCCGCCTGTATCCTGCGCGCCGGCAAAGAGGGTGTCGCGGAAATCGAATCGACCGGCGAGCATCTCTTTCCCGATACGCTCGGTATCATGGGCTGGAAGATCGACGATACGGGCTTCGGCATCATCCTCGACCAATCGCTGCCGCCCTTTGCCGAAGCGAATATCAAGCCCGCCGTCGCCGGCATACTGGAACGCGCCGGCCTGACGATATCCGATGTCGACCGCTTCATCTGCCATCCTGGTGGCGCCAAGGTGCTGGTGGCGCTTGAGACTGCCTTCGGCCTCGAACCGGGCTCGCTGGATATCGAACGGGAGGTGATCAGCGACTATGGCAACATGTCGTCGCCGACTGTGCTCTTCGTGCTGGAGCGTGCGATCAATGCCGGTCTGCCGCGCCGTTCGGCTCTCATCGCCATGGGTCCCGGCTTTGCGGCAAGCTGCGTCACGCTGAAGAGGGCTGCCTGATGGTCTGGCCATCGATCGCACTTTTGACCTTCGTCACGTTGCAGCGGCTGGCCGAACTGCTGCACGCCCGGCGCAACACCGCCGCCCTTCTTGCGCGTGGCGCCCGGGAGATCGCACCCGAACACTATCCCTACATGGTGGCGATGCACGCCGCCTGGCTCGTCGGTCTGTGGCTTCTAGCCGCAGACCGGCCGGTCAGCCCGTTCTGGTTCGTCGTCTTCATGGTGCTGCAGGGCTTGCGCGTCTGGGTGCTGGCGACCCTGAAAGGGCGCTGGACGACGCGGATCATCGTGTTGCCGGGTGCAGCTTTGGTGACAAACGGACCCTATCGTTTCCTCAGTCATCCGAACTATGCGGTGGTCGTCGGCGAGATCGCCGTACTGCCGCTCGCCTTCGGCCTGCCGCTTTACGCCGCGGTATTTTCGCTGCTCAACGCGGCCGTTCTTGCCATACGCATTCGAGCTGAAAATGCGGCTTTGAGACGGGCCATTGCTTGATTGCATTTTTCATTTGCGCCGCAGCATTTTGGCAGGCATTTTCGATGCTTGAAGCATGATCTCTGAATAGGATCATGCGCAAATAAAAGAAGCGTGCGGATAACAGGGAACATGACAAAAGACGCAATCGTGCTCGGTGCAGGCATCGTCGGCATATCGACGGCCATCCATCTCCAGCGGCGCGGGCGCCAGGTCATCCTCGTCGACCGCAAAGCGCCGGGTAAGGAAACCTCCTTCGGCAATGCCGGTCTGATTCAGCGCGAAGGCGTCGTTCCCTACGGCTTTCCGCAGCAGTTCGGTCTGCTTCTGCGCTATGCCTTCAACAACCGCATCGACGCGCATTATCACCTGCGCGCGCTGCCGGGTCAGATCGCCTTTCTCGCCCGCTACTGGTGGAATTCCAACACCAAGCGGCATGAGATGATCTCACGCGCCTATGCGCCGCTGATCGAGCATTCGATCAGCGAGCATAATGATCTGATACAGGCTTCTCACGCCGAGGAACTGATCCGCAAGAATGGTTGGATGGAGATTTTCCGCACGAACGAGAAACGCGATGCGGAATTCGCCGAAGCCGAGCGTCTCAACCGCGAATTCGGCGTTGCTTACGACACGCTGACCGGCGCCGACATAGCGACGCTGGAGCCGCATATCAGGGGCAGCTTCTCCGGAGGCCTGCGCTGGCGCGATCCCTGGTCCGTGCTCGATCCGCATGGTTTGATCGCGGCCTATCGTGCGTATTTCGAGAGCATTGGTGGGCTTTTCGCGACGGGTGACGCCGTCTCGCTCGGCCGATCCGGCTCCCAATGGAAGATGGTGACATCGGAGGGCTCGATTGAGGCCGAGGACGTCGTCGTCGCCCTCGGCCCCTGGGCCGATCTCGTGACGAAGCGTTTCGGCTATGCTTTTCCGCTGGGCGTCAAGCGCGGCTATCACATGCACTACGCCGCCGAGGGCAACGCCATCCTCAACAATTGGACGCTGGATGCCGAGCGCGGCTATTTTCTGGCGCCGATGAGCCGCGGCATCAGGCTGACGACTGGGGCGGAGTTTGCGCTGCGCGACGCGCCGAAAACACCGATCCAGCTTGACCGAGCCGAAGCCGTGGCCCGCACCGTCTTCCCGCTCGGCGAGAGGCTCGATCCGGAGCCCTGGATGGGCGCCCGCCCCTGCACGCCTGATATGATGCCGATCATCGGCAAGGCGCCCCGCCATGACGGCCTTTGGTTTGCCTTCGGGCACGCCCATCACGGCCTGACGCTGGGTCCTGTGACCGGGCGCGTGCTTGCCGAACTGATCACCGGAGAAAAGCCGTTCATCGACATCTCGGCTTACGCACCGGACCGGTTCGCGCCCTGAACGTTAACGGATCGCGTCGAGAGCCTTGAGCGCGGCTTCGACGATGCCGTCGACCGTGTCATCGATGCCGACGGTGACGACGCCCGGTTCGCCGGTCGGGATTTCCAGCGTTTGTAGCTGGCTTTCCAGCAGTGACGCCGGCATGAAATGGCCCTTGCGCTCGCCCATGCGCTCGGTCAACAGCTCCTTCGAGCCGTCGAGATAGACGAAATAGAGGTGCCCGCCGGCGGCGGCTCGCAGACGCTCGCGATAAATACGCTTCAAAGCGGAGCAGGAGACGGCGATCGCTTCACCTTTCGCAAGGCTTTCGGCGATCTGCTGACCGATCAGATCGAGCCAGGGCCAGCGATCCTCATCCGTCAGCGGAATACCCTTGCTCATCTTCTCGACATTGGCCGCGGGATGAAGTGCGTCACCCTCGACAAAATGCAGCCCAAGCCGCGTCGCCATCCTTTCGCCGATGGACGACTTGCCGCTGCCGCTGACGCCCATGATGATGACGGCAAGGGGGGTGGTCGATGTTTTGGTCATAGGTCCATAGCCTTGAAAAGAGGATCGTCAGGCAAGTTCACCGACGACGCACCCAAGTGCCTGGCCCCTCACCCTAGCCCTCTCCCCGCTTGCGGGGAGAGGGAATTATTCCTGTGTTCGCCGCCTATTAAACTACTGATTTGGCATGATAACCCCCTCTCCCCGCATGAGCGGGGAGAGGGTTGGGGTGAGGGGCCATGCACTGAGGTGCGGCATCAACAAGGCGCTGGACTCGAAGATTGAATCAATCCAGCGGATAGAAGCAAGCAAACTTGTGCCCGCCCTCGCCGAACAATTCCGGAGTCACCTGCCGGCAATTATCCTGCGCGCGCCAGCAACGCGGATTGAAGTGACAGCCAGTCGGCGGATTGAGCGGAGACGGCAATTCGCCCTGCAGGCGGATGCGGTTCTTCTCGCGTTCGGGGTCGGCGATCGGCGTCGCGGACAATAGCGCCGCCGTATAGGGATGGCGCGGGCGGGTAAAGACTTGCTCGGCCGTACCAGTCTCGACCGGCCGGCCGAGATACATCACCATCACGTCGTCGGCGATATGGCGGACGACCGAAAGACCGTGCGAGATGAAGAGATAGGCCAGGCCCATCTCCTTCTGCAGGTCCATCAGAAGGTTCAGCACCTGAGCCTGGATCGACAGGTCGAGCGCGGAGACCGGCTCGTCGAGCACCAGCACCTTCGGCCGCAACATCAGGGCGCGGGCAATCGCGATGCGCTGGCGCTGGCCGCCGGAGAACATGTGCGGATAGCGGTCGTAATGTTCCGGGCGCAGGCCGACGCGCGCCATCATTTCTTCGGCCTTGCGGCGGCGGGTGGCGGCATCATCGTCCGTATTGATCTTCAGCGGCTCCTCGAGGATGGAACCCACCTTCTGACGCGGATTGAGCGAGCCATAGGGATTCTGGAAGACGATCTGCACGGCGCTGCGCAGGCTGCTGTCGCCAAGCTTAGCCGGCTTACCGTCGATCAGCAATTCGCCCGCCGTCGGATCCTCGATCATCGTCACCAGGCGGGCGAGCGTCGACTTGCCGCAGCCGGATTCGCCGACGACAGCGAGGGTGCGGCCGGACTGCAGGCTGAAGCTGACGCCGTTCAAAGCCTTGACAGTCGCCTCCGGTTTGAAGGCGCCGCGCTTGACGGTGTAGAAACGGGCGAGATCGCGCCCTTCGAGAACAGCGCCGGTCATTAACGGCCTCCTGCTGCTTGCGTGGCGGCAAGGCCGGGATGGCCAAGCGGCTTGCCGTGTTCCAATGGATAGTTGCAGAGCGCCACGCCGAGTTCCGCGCCCTGACGCTTGACGCCGCGGTCGCATGCCGGGGTTGCAAACGAACAGCGCGGCGCGAAAAGACAGCCCGTGGGGCGATCATGTTGGCCGGGCACGACACCGGCAATCGACGGCAGGCGCTCGCCGACAACGGCGCGCTCCGGCAGAGCCGAAAGAAGTGCTGCCGTATAGGGATGATGCGGATCGCGGAACAGGGCCTTCACCGGCTGCTCCTCGACCTTCTGGCCGGCATATTGCACCTGTACGCGCTCGGCAGTTTCGGCCACCACGCCCATGTCGTGGGTGATCAGTACCAGCGCCATGCCCTGCTCTTTCTGCAGGCGCACGAGCAGATCGAGGATTTGTGCCTGAATGGTCACGTCGAGGGCGGTGGTCGGCTCGTCGGCGATCAGAAGCTTCGGATTGCAGGCAAGCGCCATGGCGATCATGACGCGCTGGCTCATACCACCCGACATCTGGTGCGGGAAGTTCGACAAGCGATCCGCAGGCGCCGGGATGCCGACAAGATTCAACAGCTCAATCGAGCGCTCACGGCGCGCCTTGCGGTCGAGACCCATGTGGATGCGCAGAGTCTCGCCGAGCTGAAAGCCGACCGTGAAGCAGGGATTGAGGCTCGACATCGGCTCCTGGAAGATCATCGCCATGTCCTTGCCGATGATCTTGCGGCGCTGGCGCGACGAGATGCCGCGCAGGTCCTTGCCGTCGAAGGTCATGCGGTCGGCGGTGATCTTCGCCGTCCAGGGCAGAAGGCCCATCATGGCAAGCATGGAAACGGACTTGCCGGAACCGGATTCGCCGACGATCGAGAGGATTTCACCCTTGTCGCAGGTGAGCGATACGCCGTCCACCGCCCGGAACAGGCCGGACGCGGTCTGAAATTCAACGGTGAGATTTTCAATATCGAGAAGCGGCATCACGACCTCTTCAGCTTCGGGTCGAAGGCATCGCGCAGGCCGTCGCCCATCAGATTGATGGCGAGAACCGTGATCAGGATGCAAAGACCGGGGAAAGTGACGAGCCAGGGATTGCTCTGGAAGAATTCACGCGAATCCGCGAGCATCGTGCCCCATTCCGGCGTCGGCGGCTGCGCGCCCTGGCCGAGAAAGCCGAGCGCGGCGGCATCGAGAATCGCGGCCGAGAAGGCAAGCGTCGCCTGCACGATGAGCGGCCCGAGGCAATTCGGCAGGATGGTCTTGAACATCAGGCGAAGCGAACTGGCGCCGGAGACGCGGGAGGCGATGACATATTCCTTGTCGCGCTCGGCCATCACGGAGGCACGCGTCAGGCGGACGAAATGCGGCTGGTTGACGATGGAGATCGCGATCATGGCGTTGGTCAGGCCAGGCCCCAGGATCGCCACCAGCACCAGGGCAAGCAACAGCGAAGGAATGGCAAGGATGATGTCCATAATGCGCATGATGATCGTATCGGTGCGGCCACGGACATAGCCGGCGACGAGGCCGATCAGGATGCCGGCGAGCGCCGAAAGCGAAGCGACCACCAGGCCGATGAACAGCGAAAATCGCGTGCCGTAGATCAGGCGCGAGAGAAGATCGCGACCATTGGCATCGGTGCCGAGGAGAAATTCGCTATTGCCGCCCGCGGCCCAGGCGGGGGGCAGGCGCTGCATGGCGCTACCATAGGCGGTATCCGGATTATGCGGGGCGACCACACCGGCGAAGATTGCCAGGAACAGGACGAAGACAAAGATCGCCAGCCCGATGACCGCGCCCTTGTTACGCGAGAAATAATACCAGAACTCCGCGAGAGCGGAGGGGCGGTCGGATTTGAGACTTACCGTGCTCATGGGCCGCTCCTAGTGACGAATGCGTGGATTGATGAAGCCGTAGAGCAGATCGACGGCGAGATTAACGAGCATGACGATGCCCGCAATCAGCAGCAGACCGCCCTGCACGACAGGATAATCCCGCTTGAACACAGCGTCGATCATCCACTTGCCGATGCCTGGCCAGGAAAAGATGCTTTCCGTCAGGATGGCGCCGCCGAGCAGCACGCCGACCTGCAGGCCGATGGTGGTGATGACCGGGATCATGGCATTGCGGAGCGCATGCACGGAGACGACGCGCAGCGGCGCGAGGCCCTTGGAACGCGCGGTGCGGACATAATCCTCGCCCAGAACTTCCAGCATGGCCGAGCGCGTCTGCCGGGCGATGACGGCGAGCGGAATGGTGCCGAGCACGATGGTCGGCAGGATCAGCGAATTCAGCGCCGAGGCGAAGGCGCCCTTTTGACCAGACAGGAGGCTGTCGATCAGCATGAAGCCGGTGATCGGCTTGAAGAAATAGATGAGCCCGATGCGGCCCGAAACCGGCGTCCAGTGCAGATAGCCGTTGAAGACGATGATCAGCAGCAGGCCCCACCAGAAGATCGGCATGGAATAGCCGACAAGGGCCACCCCCATTACGCTCTGATCGAACCACGTGCCGCGCTTGACGGCGGCGAAAACGCCGGCCGGAATGCCAAGACAGATCGCCAGAATCATGGCGCAGATGGAGAGTTCCAGCGTCGCCGGGAAGAAGGTCAGGAAATCGGTCAGTACGTCGCGCTTGGTGGTGATCGAAGTACCGAGATCGCCATGCAGCGCGCTCCAGATGTAATGGCCGTATTGCACGACCAGCGGCTGGTCGTAGCCGAGATCATGGGAGATCTGGGCGTGGCGCTCGGGCGACATGACGCGCTCACCCGACAACAGCATGACGGGATCGCCGGGAAGCAGGCGGATGAAGGAAAAAGCGACGATCGATACGCCGAGGAATGTCGGGATCAGCACCGCAAGGCGGCCGAAAAGAAATCGCAACATGGCAGATGTCCAAAGTTTTCCGGCGGTCAGGCAAATTGCCTGACCGCCGGTTTCGCCCGGCTCTCGGCCGGGTATTTCAGAGTGTATCCGTTATTCGGCGATATCAACGCCGTCGAAGCGGTGAACGCCGACCGGATCCTGCACATAGCCGGAAACCTTGGCGCTCATCGGAATGAACTCCTCGGAATGGTCGATGGTCATCCACGGAGCTTCGCGCTTGAAGACGACCTGCGCCTGTTCGTAGAGCTTGGTGCGCTCCTTGACATCGGCAGTCTGCTTGGCCTTCTTCACGAGATCGTCGAATTCCTTGTTGCACCACTGGGCGCGGTTGTTACCGCCGACTGCGTCGCAGCCGAGCAGCGTATCCAGGAAGTTGTCCGGATCGCCGTTGTCGCCGGTCCAGCCGAGGATAGCCGCGCCGTCGCGATCCTTGGCGGAGGAGAGCTTCAGGTATTGCGCCCAGTCATAGGTGACGATTTCGGCCTTGACGCCGATCTTGGCGAGGTCAGCCTGCATCAGCTCGGCAGCGCGGCGTGCGTTCAGCATGTACGGACGCGAAACCGGCATCGCCCAGATCTTCATGCTGAGGTTCTTGACCCCAGCCTTTTCCAGCATCTTCTTGGCTTCTTCGGGGTTGTAGGGATCGTCCTTGATGTCCTTGTTGTAGGACCACATGGTCGGCGGGATCGGGTTGGTGGCGACCGAGCCGGAACCCTGGAAGACGGCGTCGACGATCGCGCGCTTGTCGACGGCCATGTTCAGCGCCTTGCGCACTTCGGCCTTGTCGAAAGGAGCGACCAGCGTGTTGTAGGCGAGGTAGGAGACGTTCAGGCCCGGCTGTTCGAGAACCTTCAGGCTCTTGTCAGTCTGGAGATCCTTGATGTCGGCGGCATTCGGATACGGCATGATCTGGCATTCGCCGGACTTCAGCTTCTGCGCGCGAACCGACGCGTCGGGGGTGATCGCAAAGACGAGATCGTCGATCTTTTCCTTGCCCTTGAAGTAGGTTTCATTCGCCTTGTAGCGGATGACGGCGTCGGGCTGATAGGCGACGAAGGTGAACGGACCGGTGCCCAGCGGCTGCTGGTTCATCTGCTCCATTTTCTTGTCGGCCTGCAGCTTGTCCGCATATTCCTTCGATAGGATCGATGCGAAGTCCATGGCGAGGTCGGCGATGAACGGCGCTTCCGGACGGTTCAGCACGAACTTGACGGTGAGGTCATCGACCTTATCGACCGACTTGATGAGGGTCGGGAAGCCCATGCCCGCAGCATATTCATAGGAACCGCCGGCGACATACTTGGCCCACGGGCTATCTTCCTTGAGCTGGCGGTTGAAAGAGAAGACGACGTCGTCGGCGTTGAGGTCACGCGTCGGGGTGAAATAGTCGGTGGTCTGGAACTTCACGCCCTTGCGGAGCTTGAAGGTATATTCCTTGCCGTCCGGGGAAACGGTCCAGCTTTCGGCCAGACCCGGCTCAACCTCGGTGCTGCCGTGCTTGAACTCGACGAGACGGCTGTAAACCGTACGCGAAGAGGCATCGAAAGTGGTGCCGGCGGTATAAATTCCCGGATCGAAACCTTCCGGCGAACCTTCCGAGCAATAGACGAGCGTTTTGGACCAGGCGGACGTCGCCATGACCGAAGTCAGGGCTGTCACTGCCAACAGGACAGAGATCTTTTTCATGATATCGTTTCCCAGGTTTGTTCTTCTTTTGAAGCCGTGGATCCCCAGAGGTTCCCCATCCGGATCGCGCCGATGGAACGCTATTTAATGTTTGAAAGCAACACGCCCCGCCCAAAATTTTTCCAAATTATGGAGTTTGGAAATTTTAAGTCAAAAATGGTCTTGGATTGGTAACAATCTAACGAAATCGCGGCGCTTTTCGACGCAATCTGGACAATTTTACCCTTGCCCGTTCGAAAATACGAATGCTGGGCCGCAGGAGTTGCCGGACAGCACAAATGAAAAATCCGCGGACACCGGAAAGCGGCCGCGGATTGAAAACTGCGCAAAATTAGTCGAGGTCAGGCGGCCGGCGCGGCGATCGCCGGCTTCTTGGCGATCGCCCTGCGATCATCCTCGGTCAGACCGAGCAGGAAGTTGATCTGCGGACGGGCCTTGACGAGATCGTCGATGGAATACTCCGTCAGCACGTCGAAGAAGGCATTGAGCGCCTTGCGCAGCGCCGAATTCAGGCCGCAGCTATCGACCAACGGGCATTCGACGACACCTTCCTCGAAGCATTCCGCCATCGCGAAACTATCTTCGGTCACCTTGACGACATCGAACAGGCTGATGTTGGCCGCCGGCTTGCCAAGACGCACGCCGCCATTGCGGCCACGCACGGTCTCGACGAGACCGGCCTTGGTGAGCGGCTGCAAAATCTTGAACAAAAACAACTCGGAAACACCGTAGGCTTTTGCGATTTCCGGGATGCGGCTCAAGTGGCCTTCATTGGCGGCGCAATACATGAGCATGCGCACTGCGTAGTTGGTCTGCTTGGTCAAGCGCATGCCGATCTCCTGGAATCAAGGCCGTATAGGACGGTTCGACTGGTATATAGTGCCTTTCGTAGTTTTGAACAATTCCAAAAGATGAAAATCACATTCACGTTATTCTGATGGGGATATGGACGTCAGTTCTCTTTTTGGCGGGCGGACGTCGCCCGTTTCCGTCCACTCTATTTTATCCGCAGCTCCTTGGCGTAATCGAGAATAGCCTGCTTGCGTTCCGGCGTGCCGGGATGGGTCGACAATATGCTGGTACCGGAATGATCGTTGAGTTTGGTTTCAAGAATATCGAAGAAGCGCGACAATGCCGTCGCGTCCATGCCCGCTTCTTGCATCAACTCGACCGAGCGCCGATCAGCCTGGGCTTCGGCCGAGCGGGAATAGGAAAGCGCCAACAGGCCGCCTCCCTGAGTCAAAACATCCTGCACGCCGGAACCGACGTCGCCGGCGATCAGCAAGACCAAACCGGCAACGCCGGCGGCCCGGTAAAGCTGGCGTAGGCTGTGCTTGTATTCGACATGGCCGATCTCGTGACCGAGAACGGCGGTAATCATTTCCGTATTGCCGCCGGCGAGGTCTACCAATTCGTCAGTCAGGATCAAATTGCCGTCCGGCAACGCGAAGGCATTCGGGCCGATGACGCCGCCATCGCGAAAATTCAGCTTATAACGGCCAATGCCGCCCTCGGCATGAGCCGCGATCCTTTCGAATTGACTGGTGATATCCTCGCGCTTGGCTTCCGGAAGCTTACTCGGCCCCAGCGTCACCTGGTCCAGCGTTTTCAACGTGCCAGCAGACATCATATCCGGCACAACCGGCGGCGTCACCAGCACGGCGACCTCCACCAGCGCCGGCAAGGCATAGTGATAGATGGTTGAAGCCAGCACGATCGTCGCAACAACGAAGGCGATCATACGCGGGCGAACAATCTCCAATCGATGCACGAAACCGCTGCGCCCCTCGCCGCGGTCTTGGAGATAGGCGTCGACGGCATCATTGTCGCGGGTTTCGAAGACGGATTCGTTGCCGAAGATGATGCGCCGCGGAATGGAGCCGACGCGCGGGCTGATTTCGATATCGGAACGGATGCCCCAGGCCAGGCGCTTGTCCTTCTCATCATCCTCATCCGAGAGCACGGTGAGCGAACCGCCGATATCGGCCAGCCGCGCCGGAATTGCGCGGCTGGAATGGGGCGGATGCCAGGTGCCCGTCGCAATTGATGCAGGATCAGAAACCAAAGTCGAAGCCATCGATATCGAGATATTCCGCACTGATAACGCCGCCGGTCGAGCGGATCTGGTCGAAGACGACGCCGATGTCGCCGTCGACATGAATGGCGGTATGCTCGGCGAGATAGCGTTGCAGGCGCACCGCCGCCCAGGGACGCATCAGGCCGAGGGTCGCGAAGGTGACGATCACATTGGAGATCGCAATCCACGCATAGCGCCGACGACCGAGATCGCTTTTGAGTTGATGGCGATGATCGACCATTGTAGCCGACCAGATGATGTTGCGCACCGCCGCGCGATAGTAGAGACCGGCGATTATGTAGATCGGGAAAATAAGCACAACCATCCAATGCCCCAGGCTGATGCTATCCATTCCGCGACCCATCGAGTTACCGCCGAGACCGGCCGCGACAGCGCTCAAAAGCCCCAGGATCACGATGCCTGCGATCACAATCGCGACTAAGGTGATCAACGCCTCGTAGAGCGCGCCCAATCGCGGCTCGGTGGAGAACTGTCGATCGCCATAGCGCAGATTGTCAAAGATATATTTGTAGAACCAGCGGCTTGCGACCGGAGACAGCAACCCAAGGGAGATCACCGTTATCAGGGCACCTAAAAAGATCGCCTTGAAAGCGCCGCCATAAGTGCCGACGAAATCGAAACGCACATTGCGATAGCTCGTCACGCGGGCATTGAAGCGCAAGCCGCGCATCAGAAACCAAGGAAATGCAACGATCAGCAGCGGTATGACGATCAGCGCCGCGAGTGGCGCGACAGTCGTGACGACCTGCATGACGATCAGAAGCCCGAAGACGATCAGGCGGCCGATAAAGATTTGCTTGCCCTTGGCGTGATATTCGAATGTATGCCCGAGCAGCGCGGTATTGCCATAAAAATAACGGTTGCGCCGGACTTTCGCCCAGGCCGAATAGATGCCCAGGGTAATAATCGTCAGCAAAACATTGACGATCCAAATACCGAAATACTCTGCGGCACGGCCGGTAAACGACGCACGCTGGAAAAACCGGCCCTCCCCTATCGGATAGCTCTTTTCAACAACTGCCATGCTGAAATCTCCCTGCCCCTTATTGCCGGGTCGCCGGCTGCATTGCGAAGCAAAAAATTCGCCTCATAGCTGCATTTGAGAGCAGGAAAATCAGCGGTAGGCAATGGGAAAATAGGCAACCAGAACAGACAGCGCCGGCTTGCCGCAACTGGGGCCAGGACTGCGGCCTCAATGCCACAGCAACAGCCTGGAATTCACGTCGCCGAAACCCAGACCGCCATCTCGCAGCCGCCAGGCTCGCGGAAGTGAAAGCGGCGGCCGCCGGGAAAGTCGAAGGCTTGGCGCGTGACGACGCCGCCGGCGAGTTCGACGGCACGCTGCGCCGCTTCCAAGTCCGTCGTGCGCACGACGGGAAGTGGTGCTTCGGTGGCCGCTGCCGCGTCACCCTGGATACCGGCGTCGATGCCGGCCGCTTCAATGGCATGATAGGTCGGCCCGTAGCTGACGAAGCTCCAGTCGAAGGCTTCCTCGAAAAAGCGGCGGGTCTTCAACCCGTCGGTGGATGGAAATTCGAGATAGTCGATCTGATAGGTCACGGGCATCACACCGTCCTCCGGTTGTTCTTGTTTTGTTCTAAAACAAAACGCACCATTCGACAAGATGACTCAGCAGAAAATAACCGCAACAAAAAACCGCCGCCCAAATCTGCCTGAAAGCAGCATTGAGCGGCGGTTCGTATCAGAGGATACCGAAGAACTTTACTTCATCGTCGGCATGACGAATTCGGCACCATCCTTGATGCCCGACGGCCAGCGGGCGGTGATCGTCTTGGTGCGGGTCCAGAACTTGATCGAATCCGTGCCGTGCTGGTTGAGGTCGCCGAAGCTCGAGGCCTTCCAGCCGCCGAACGAGTGGTAAGCAAGCGGAACGGGGATCGGCACGTTGACGCCGATCATGCCGATATTGATGCGCGAGGCGAAATCGCGGGCGGCATCGCCGTCGCGGGTGTAGATCGCAACACCATTGCCGTATTCGTGCTTCATCGGCAGATCGAGCGCTTCTTCGTAGTTCTTGGCACGGACGACCGAGAGGACAGGCCCGAAGATTTCGGTCTTGTAGATATCCATCTCCGGCGTGACATGGTCGAACAGCGTACCGCCGACGAAATAGCCGTCCTCATAGCCCTGCAGCTTGAAGCCGCGGCCATCGACAACGAGCTTGGCGCCTTCTTCAACGCCGCGGTCGATCAGGCCGTTGACGCGGTTATAGGCATCCTTGGTGACGAGCGGGCCCATATCGGCCTTGTCATCGGTGTAGGGGCCGATGCGCAGCGACTCGATCTTCGGCACAAGCTTTTCGACCAGGCGATTGGCGGTCTCTTCGCCCACCGGAACGGCAACGGAGATTGCCATGCAGCGCTCGCCCGCCGAACCGTAGCCCGCGCCCATCAGGGCGTTGACGGCCTGATCCATGTCGGCGTCCGGCATGATGATCATGTGGTTCTTGGCGCCGCCGAAGCACTGCGCGCGCTTGCCGTTCATCGCAGCCGTGCCGTAGACGTAGCGGGCGATCGGCGTGGAGCCGACGAAGGACACGGCAGCGATATCCGGATCGGCCAGAATGGCGTCGACGGCTGCCTTGTCGCCATTGATGACGTTCAAGATGCCTGCCGGAAGACCGGCTTCGATCATCAGTTCGGCAAGACGAAGCGGCACGGACGGATCACGCTCGGACGGCTTCAGGATGAAGGCGTTGCCGCAGGCGATCGCCGGCGCGAACATCCACATCGGGATCATCGCCGGGAAATTGAACGGCGTGATGCCGGCGCCGATGCCAACCGGCTGGCGGATGGAATACATGTCGATCGCCGGGCCGGCGCCTTCGGTGAATTCGCTCTTCTGCAGATGCGGAATGCCGCAGACGAATTCGCAAACTTCCAAGCCACGAAGGACGTCGCCCTTGGAATCGTCAACCGTCTTGCCGTGCTCCTTGGAGAGCATTACGGCGAGCTCGTCCATATGGCGGTTAAGAAGTTCGACGAACTTGAAGAAAACGCGGGCACGGCGCTGCGGATTGGTGGCGGCCCATTTCGGCTGCGCGGCCTTAGCATTTTCGACGGCGGCGCGAATTTCCTCGACGCTGGCGAGCGCGACCGTCGCCTGCACTTCGCCGGTTGCCGGATTATAGACGTTGCTTGTGCGGCCGCTGGTGCCGGCGACATGCTTGCCGCCAATGAAATGACCGATCTTCTGCATGGATATGCCTCCTCGTTTTCTGGAATGATGACAGGATGGCACTTCAATTTGCACAAATCAATGAGCTGTTATAAGCAACCGTTGTGCAGAAATTAAAGTCCGGGATGTGCATATGGATTGGGATGATGTTCGCATGTTCCTCGCTGTTGCCCGCACGGGGCAGATCCTGGCGGCCTCGAAACGGCTTGGGGTCAACCACGCCACGCTCTCCCGGCGGGTGACGACGCTGGAGGAGCGGCTGAAAACGCGGCTGCTGGTGCGTCGCACCAACGGCTGCGATCTCACCTCCGAAGGCGAAATCTTCCTGCATGCAGCCGAGCGCATGGAAACCGAGATGCTGCGCGCCCAGGCGAGCGTCGGCCATCTCGACAGCGCCATTACCGGCACGGTGCGTATCGGTGCGCCCGACGGTTTCGGCGTCTCCTTCCTCGCCCCTCGCTTGGGCCGGCTGATTGCGCGCTATCCGGAGCTGCGGATCCAATTGGTGCCGGTGCCCCGCTCCTTTTCGCTGTCGCAGCGCGAAGCGGATATCGCCATCACGCTGGAACGTCCCGAACAGGGTCGCCTGATTTCGTCCAAGCTGACGGACTATACGCTCGGCCTCTACGCCTCCAAGGCCTATCTCGATCAGGCGGGCCTGCCCGACAGTGTCGAGGCGCTGAAACTGCACCCGCGCATCGGCTATGTCGAAGATCTGATCTTTACCGCCTCACTGAATTTTTCCGGCGAAATCATGCGAAGCTGGGACGCCTCGTTCGAAATCTCCACGTCAATCGGCCAGACGGAAGCGGTGCGCTCGGGCGCCGGCATCGGCATTTTGCACGATTACATCGCCAGGCAATATCCGGAGCTGATCCGCATTCTTCCCGATGTTTCGATCAAACGCGCTTATTGGACCACCTACCATGAAAGCGCCCGGGATCTGGTGCGGGTACGCACCGTCGCGGATTTTCTGCAGGAGCTGGTGAGCGAGGAAAGGCGAATGTTCTTCTGAAGCCAGTGTTTGGCCTCTAAAGCTCGTCGCGATCTTTCAGATTCGCTTCCACGCTTTAGCTCCTTGTTTTTGCATGTCGTTTTCGCAAAACCGCCGCACACTTTTGCGCGACATGCATTAGGCATGCTTCGGCGGCTCTTCGTTCTCATCGGGATTGGGAACAGGAATTTCATCCGGCAGCCTATCGGGATCCGGCTCCTCTATCGGCGGCTCCGGCGTCCAGCCTGGACCGGGCATCGGTGGCTTGTCGGGAATCGGCTCGCGTGGCACGGACATGGCGAGGTCCTTCCGTCTTGTTGTTGATATGAACAGAACTGCGGCGAGCTGGCACGGTTCCAAAGGAAATCCCATCGCCCCGGTGTGAATGCCACGACGGGCTCTCCTGCGCCGGGCTTTGCGCATGGCGCCAGTTCGTGCATAAGTAGAGCAGCAGGCTTTCGTTTTCATCCAGGCAGGGTCCGAGGGGGACGCTTGATGTTGAAAGGCGGGGTATTCTTTGCGGCACTTGCCGCCGGTCTCAGTGCATGCACGACCATCGACTTTTCGCAGCTCCCCCCGGCCACGCTTGCCGGCAGCCTGTTTGTGATGTGGGTCGGAGAGGGAAATTCCAGCGGCGACGGCAAGTTCGTTTTCGTGCCCGATCCCGCCGATCCCCTGACGTTTCGGCGAGCCGACCGCTCCCTGCCGGGTGCCGAGATCCAGCCCGGCCTGATGTACACGGATGGCGGTTCCATTCCGAAGATCGCGCAGGTCTTCAAGGGCTTGTCGCCATGGGGATATGCGCCTGCCTATATGATCCACGACTGGATGTTCACGGCGCACCATTGCATCGTGGATGGTGAAAACGACAAGAGGTTCGACCAGGTGCGCGACGTATCCTTCAAGGACTCGGCGGATATCCTCGGCGAAGCCATCCAGGGCATGGTGAAAGCGAACAAGGTTCAGCGCAACGATGTGGCCGGGACGGCCATCACGGCGGCGGTCGGCAGCAGCATTGCCGAGAATCTCTGGAACAAAAAAGGAGCATGCGCCGCCTCCAAGGTCAGCCCCGAGGATGTCGCAGCGGTCGAAAAAGCCATCCCCGGCGCCGCCCGGCCTGCCGCCAGAAGAACATTCAGGGTCCCGCCCGAAACTCCCGCAATACCACCCCGCGCCCGCGCCAGGATTGTCTCGCGAATCACGTTCTAAGACCATTTTCAAATGGCGGCCGGAAGGCGCTGCGCGGCGTAGAGATGAAGCCGCGCTGGACAAGGGACAACCTTGGCCTAAAATTTTAGGAATGTCGAAGGGAGCAAAATCATGAGCGAGAAGAAGAAGCCGGATCTGACCGAGAAGGAACGCAAGGAGCAGGACGATTATCTCGAAGAGGCGCTCGAGGAGACTTTTCCTGCGAGCGATCCGATCTCACCGGGACATGTCGCAAAGAAGCCCAAGGACAAGAAATAGCCCGCGTTAACGCCGAGCTTCCTGCTTTCGTCTGATCGATGGGGGAAAAATGGTACGGTTGGGTGGTCTCGAACCACCGACCTCAGGTGCCACAAACCTGCGCTCTAACCAACTGAGCTACAACCGCACATGCCGCGTCGCCGCGGGGACGGGGGTCACATACGAGGACTTTGAAATTATTTCAAGTCCTATCTCCCTGCAATATGAAAAAGCTGGGTATGACCCGCCTCCAAAGCAGGCATCGCATTCGGGCGACGTTGCGAAAGGCGCTCTGCCCCCCGAAACTAAAACGTCCCGTTTTCAGTGTTCATCTGAAAACGGGACGTTCCGGCCTTGGGAGGCGTTCTGGAAAATTAGGCAGCCTTGAAGGAGGACATGGCCTTTTCAGCGGCATCCTTGGCGGGCTTTGCCACCTTTTCGGCAACCTTCTTGGTGGTTTCCTGGATGGACTTGGCCTGCTCGACCGTTACTTCAGCCTGCTTGCGGATGAAGGAGGTCTGCAGTTCGAAGAGTTCAGCGACGGACTTGACGCGAAGCAGGGCTTCCATGTGCGCCAGCGAGCTTTCGGCATTGGTGCGCAGCACGTCGATGGCCTTGAGGCCGATTTCCACGGAGCCGGCCTGCGCGGTCTGCACGGTGGCTTCAACAGTCTTGCTGGCTTCTTCGGCGGCCGTCTTCATCTTGGCAAAGGCTTCCTTGGACTGTGCAGCGCCCTTTTCGGCGAAGTCGCGGAAGGATTCAGACAGCTTGGACGGGTCGAATGCAGCCGTTGAAAAAACGTCGTCTTTCTTTACAGTAGCCATGATAGCGCTCCTATATGGGCCCTCCTCAGAGGCGCCCTTGGTGAATTGATTGAGCTCTATATAATATAAATTATGGTGCAGCGCAACATGTTTTTTGCAATGCACAACACGTTAACCCTGCCAGTCAAAAACCTGGCCCTTCGCTGGACCTGAAACCGGGGCGCCGTTATTAATAAAGCGTTAAAGCAAGAGAGGCGATCACGCCCGCAAAGCAGGTCGGAACATGCCCGCAATTCAGTACCCGTTCATTGATATTGCCGTGCACCCCCGCGTTCGGGAACGTTTTGCGCGCGGCGAAGCCATGGTGCTGTTTTCGACCGGCATGGACCGCGTGCTTTGGGCCAACGGCGCCGGCGCCAATCTCTTCGGCTATGATATCATTTATGATTTTCTCGATCAGGGACCGAAGGCCGGCGATGTCTCCTTCCGCCAGATCGAGGCGACGGCGCGCGGACTAGGCGCGGTCGGCGACCAGCGCACCTTCCTGATCCGCATGGCCTCCGGCTTCCAGCGCGCGGTCGTCAATGCCGCGGTCGAAATCATCCGCGTCCAGGCGGGCGAAGAGGCGATCCTGTTCTCCTCGCCGGTCTCTTCTAAGCCGATGGCCGCAGCCGAGAGTGCAAAGCGGATGATCGACGGCTTCGACGATCCCGATACGCATATGGCTGTGATCGGCCGCGACGGTGAAGTCATCGCCGCCTCTGCCCGCTTCGATGCTCTGGGCGTGACGCCGCAGACCGCAAGGATGCTGACGACCATGGCGGGCGCGCAGGCGGAGCGGCTTATCAAGCGGCCGATTCCGACCGGTCATGGCTATCTGCCCGCCGCCGTTGGCAAGCTGTCGGAAATCCCTGCCCTGCATCTGCTCTTCGTCGTCGATACCGCGGCCGGCAATCTCGACCCGACGGCAAGCCTCGGGGCCGATGCATCCGCCGCCTCGGCGACGGAGGCCGCAATGGAGCCGGAAGCGGAAGAAGCGCGGAATGAACTCGAGACTGCGGCGGCTGAGGAGGCACCTGTTGTCGATACGACACCTGCCGCGGAAGCGCCCTCACGTGAGGTCATCGATGCGGTGGCGGAGATCGCGGAAGTCGAGCATATGCCGGAAGCGTCTAGCGCCGACCATGAAGAAATGCATGCGCACACCGATGCCGGGGGCCAGAATATCGATGCCCTGGTGATGATGGACGGCGCGACGCCGGAACAGATCGAGGCGGCCGCCCATGCCGACGAGCTTGTACCGGAGGCCGATGACGATCTCCGGCCCGGCGCCGGAGAAAGGCAGCCGGAGGAGGATGCGGAGGCAGGCGCTGAGCCGGTCATACCCGAGGCCAGCGTTCCCGAAATCGACCAGCCGGAAGGCTTCATCTTCAAGCGCAGCGGCCGCGCCACCCGCTTCGTCTGGAGGATCGATGCCGAAGGCCGCTTCAGCGAAGTCTCGCGCGAATTCGCCGAAGCCGTCGGCCCGCATGCGACGAAAGTAACCGGCGTTGCCTTCGCCGACATCGCCAGGCATTTCAATCTCGATCCGGACGGCAAGATCGCCGAGCTTCTGGCGCGGCGCGACACATGGTCGGGCCGGACGATCTACTGGCCGGTGGAAAATACCAGCCTGGTGGTGCCGGTCGATCTGGCCGCATTGCCGACCTATACGCGCAGCCGCGAATTCGACGGCTTCAGAGGTTTCGGCGTCGTCCGCCTGTCTGATGCCATCGA
Source organism: Rhizobium sp. BR 362 (assembly GCF_036528765.1). NCBI lineage: Bacteria > Pseudomonadati > Pseudomonadota > Alphaproteobacteria > Hyphomicrobiales > Rhizobiaceae > Rhizobium > Rhizobium sp. BR 362. The sequence continues at coordinate 31,529 of NZ_JARWGH010000023.1, forward strand.
AGATCCGATGAAGCTTGGCTTAACGCTGGATGGAGAGGGCGAGCGGGTCACCACGCCGGGCACTGCAGAAGAGCCGGTTATCGAGACGGCTGCGCCGGCAATTGCCGAAGAAGCGCTGCAGGACGCGGCTGAGGAAAATGCTGCCGCAGAAGACGAGAGCGCGCGCGAAGCAGAATTCCAGGCAGCGAACGAACCCGTTCCCGGCGACGACGAGCCGCCTGCCCTGAAAATTACCGAGACGCCGAACCGCCGGGACTCCGACAAGATCATCCGGTTGCACGAGCGGCGGGCGCTAAATCCAGGCGGCTTGTCGCTCAGCGAGCAGGCAGCCTTCCGCGAGATCGCCCGGCAGCTCGACCCGTTCGGCAAACGCGCCGAGCCGCCCGGCGGCCAGCCTGAAACGATGGAACACTCCGAAGAGGTGGCTGATATCTCCCCGCCGCCGAATGTGGCGGATGAGGTTCTGTCCGATGCCGCCGAAGCGCCGATCGAAGACAATGCTGCCGAAGATCAGCCGCATGCCGAAGATCAGCCGGAAAGCGACGACACCGCACAATCCGAACCGGACATCCCGGCGCCTTTGGCCGAGACGGAAAAGCCGGAAGGGAATATCGATCCGCTGGAGGTCTTGAGCACCGCCATTCCGCCACGCGTGAAAATGCGGGATGGGCTGTCGGCCGAGATCGTCGATCAACTGCCTCTTGCCATTCTCGTCCATGCCGGCGACCGGCTGATCCACGGCACTCCGGAATTCCTGCGGCTGACGGGCTATGAAAGCCTCACGGACCTTGAGCATGTCGGCGGGCTGGATGCGCTGCTGCAGCGCCATGACCTCGAAGGCAAGACCGAACGGCCGGGGACGATGATGGTGGTACGCGCCGACGATACGCTCGTGCCCGTTACCGCGCGGCTGCAATCGATCCGTTGGGAAGACGGCACCGCTTTGATGCTGGCGCTGATGCCGCTTGAAAAGAGCGAGGCTCCCGCGCCGGAGCCCGTGCCGGAAGAAGCGCGGCCGGAACGGATGGTCGAAAAACTCGCCAAGCTGCAGGTCGAAATCGAAGAGCTGCGTTCGACGCTGGAAACGGCAACGGATGGGGTCGTCATCATCGGCCAGGAGGGCGAGATCCGCTCGATGAACCGATCGGCAAGTGCGCTCTTCAACTATGACGACCAGGAAACCCGCGGCAAACCCTTCGTCATGCTCTTTGCGCATGAGAGCCAGAAGGCCGTGCTCGACTATCTCGGCGGTCTCTCCGGCCATGGCGTGGCCAGCGTGCTGAACGACGGCCGCGAAGTGATCGGCCGCGAGGCCTCGGGCGGCTTCGTGCCTTTGTTCATGACGATGGGACGGCTGAACTCCTCCAACGGCTATTGCGCCGTCATTCGCGACATCACGCAATGGAAGCGCACCGAGGAAGAGTTGCGCAATGCCAAGCGCGCGGCGGAGACCGCCAATGCCCACAAGACCGATTTCCTCGCTCGCGTCAGCCATGAGATCCGCACGCCGCTCAATGCCATCATCGGCTTTTCCGACATGATGGCCGGCGAGCGCTTCGGGCCGATCGGCCATTCCCGCTATATCGAATATGCAGCGGATATCGGCCGCTCGGGCCGGCATGTGCTCGACATCGTCAACGATCTCTTGGATATCTCCAAGATCGAAGCCGGTGAAATGGACCTGGAATTTGCCTCCGTCGGCCTGAACGAGGCAATTGCCGAAGCCGTGTCGCTGGTGCAGCCGCAGGCCAACAGCCAGCGCGTCATCATCCGCACGGCGCTGTCGCAGGCCGTGCCGAACGTCGTCGCCGACCTGCGCTCGATCAAGCAGATCGCGCTGAACATCTTGTCGAATGCCATCCGCTTCACGCCCTCAGGCGGTCAGATCGTGGTCTCTACATCTTATGAAGGCAATGGCAGCGTCGTCATGCGCATCCGCGATACCGGCGTCGGCATGACCCGCAGCGAGCTGGAACAGGCGATGAAACCCTTCCGCCAGGTGTCGACCAATGCCCGCAAACGCGGCGACGGCACCGGCCTCGGGCTGCCGCTGACCAAGGCCATGGTCGACGCCAACAGGGCGACTTTCTCGATCAATTCGGCGCCGAACGAGGGGACATTGGTGGAGATCACCTTCCCATCGCCGCGCGTGCTGGCAAACTGAGAAATCGTCGGCCCGCCATTAAAACCATAGATCGCGCACGCACCGCCCTTTGGAAGGAAGGTCTTCAAACGTGTCGAGCCCATCGAAGTGATCGATCGGCAGGTCAGAAACGAGATCCGGCGGCGCCAGCCGCATGTTTACAGCCATGCGTCGACGGCCATCCTTTTGGAGCCTCAGCCCCCGCCAGCTCAATACGCAGGCGCAGGACGGGCAGAACAATATTTCCAGAGAAGATTTATCCCTGGCGGCGCGCGTATAAGCCGAAGTCTGTCCGGTAACGGAGACTCGCTCCCCTTCGTAGTCATAGACCCATAGCGCGCCATAACGCCGGCAGAGCGTGCAATTGCAGGCCGTGATCGAGCCTGGATCGCCTTCGAGTGTCCATCCCGCCTTGCCGCAATGACATGAGCCGATCAGCATGAGCATGCCGCTCCATTTCTTGTCCATTCGAAGACGGCATTTTGCCTCCACTCAGCTCAACTCGCCAGAGCCAAGCCACCATAACGGCTGATTTCGCTCTCGATCTCCGCCACAAGCGTATCGAGCGCGGGATTCCTCACCTTGCGTCCGCGGCGCACCACATAGGCCAAGGCGGGCGGTGCCGGCAGGCCATTGCTGACGATCTCCATCTCGGGCTGCAGATGGCGGCCGTTCAGAAGCGCCACGCCCAAACCGGAGGTGACGGCCGCAATAATCCCCGCCGCGCTCGGGCATTCGAATACGGTTTCAAGAACGACACCACCATCCTGTCCGATGTCGAGCGCCCATCGGCGATAGAAGCATTCATCGTCGAAGGACAAAAAAGGAACCGGGCCGTCTTGCGGCAGGGAGAAGTCGGGATGCTTGACCCAATGAAGCTGCTCCCGAAAGAGGACGACATCGGCCGGGCGGACTTCATGGGCGAAAACCTGCACGATCGCGGCGTCGAGCTCCCCCCGCTCCAACATCCCCCGTAGGACCAGGCTCATGCGAACCTTGGTGCGCACGGAGACGTTGGGGTGCAGGCGGCGAAAACGCCCCAGGATGCGGGCAAGGTCGGTGCAGGTCGTATCCTCGGTCAAGCCGAGGGCGACACGCCCGGCAAGCGACGTCTTCGACAGGCTCAACAGCGCCTCGTCATGCAGGCCGAGGATGCGCCCGGCATAGTCAAGCAGATCCTCCCCGGCTGCGGTGAACATCGATGCTCCAGGCTTGCGGTTCAGCAGATCGCAATCGAGGCTCGTCTCGAGCCGCTTGATCTTATGGCTGACGGCGGATTGCGACAGGCCTAAGGCCTCGGCCGCACGGGTGATGCCGCCGTGGTGGCGGATTGCCCATAATGCGCGCAGTGCGTCGATTTCCAAACGCCTATTGGTAAACTCGGTCATGGCATACTCGCCTCGGATGATCGTCTTGCAGAAAGAATGCATATTCCGGCGCAATCAGGCAAATACTCATTGGTTCCGAGACTGAAATGTCATGTCATGATCGATATTTGTCATGTGTAATCGAGCCGACACTCGCCTATGGCTGAGCGGCAGGTGACATCCAACCGAGGACCCTATGACTGACCAAGCCCTGTCTCGGCCCTTGTTAAACAACCGCCGCTTTCTTTGGCCGTTGATGGCGGCGCTGTTGATCATCAGTTGGAGTTCCGGCTTCGTCGGTATTCGCTATGCCAGCCAGGAGGCCAGCGTCATACTCGTCCTGTTCTGGCGCACGCTGCTATCTGGATTGGTCCTGCTGCCTTTTGCCTTGGCGGTCGGGCCGCGCATGCGTTTGCGCGCGATCGCGGGACAGATGGCATTCGGCGTCATGTCGGTCTTCCTCTATCTCGGCGGCTTTGCGCTGGCGATCGAACAGCGGGTGCCGACGGGTCTGGTTGCGCTGATCTCCGATCTCCTGCCGCTAGCGATTGCCGCGCTGTCCCAACCCGTCTTGGGCGAGCGGCTGAGCGGCCGCCAGTGGCTTGGGACAGCGATCGCGGTGGCGGGCGTGCTGATCGTATCGCTAGACAGTCTCAGCTTCGGTGCGGCTCCAAGTTGGGCCTATGGATTGACGGTCGGCTCGATGCTCGTCTTTGCGCTGGCATCGGTTCTGCACAAAAGGCGGCGGACTATGCATATGCCGGTTCACCAAAGCCTCTGCATCCATACGCTTACAGGCTCGGTGTTGTTCGGCGTCTGCGCCGTGATGCAGGGGGATCTTGCCCCGCCCATGACCCGCGGTTTTGCTATCGGGATGATATGGCTGGTGCTGATCGCAACCTTTGCCGCCTATTCGGTCTATTACACCAGCCTGCGGCTGTTCCCGGTGGCGCAGGTCAGCGCGGCCATCTATCTCAGTCCACCCGTCACCATGCTATGGGCCTGGGCCTTGTTCTCCGAACCACTGACGACGGCAATGTTCGTGGGATTGGCGGTGACCTTGGTGGGCGTCTGGCTGACCTCGCGGGGACCGATGGCTGAAACGGTCTGACCTATTCCTATGAGGCAGACGCTTCTTCGCGTCTGCCCGATCACGTCGCCCATCGCCCGAAAACGAACGACGACCGATCAATGGCAACTGGCTCATTGCAAGGCAAGATCGCAGTCGTCTACTGTCATCGCGCCGTCACTGACGACGAGGATATGGAGCGAACGAAGACGTTGGGGGGTGTGGTCGTGGATATAAAAGAGGTAGCCGGAGGCGGAGCTGCAGTTCCACCTGCGGGCACGCCTCAGGAGGTCTTCGGCGCGTTCCTCAAGCTCGGCCTCACCTCGTTCGGCGGGCCGATCGCGCATCTTGGATATTTCCGCGACGAACTCGTGGCGCGGCGGAAGTGGATCGACGAAAAGGGTTATGCTGATCTCATTGCCCTCTGTCAGTTCTTGCCAGGACCTGCCTCTAGCCAGGTGGGCTTTGCCATGGGCCTGTTGCGAGCCGGCCCGCTGGGGGCGCTCGCGGCATGGAGCGCTTTTACCCTTCCGTCAGCACTGATCCTGTTCATCTTCGCCACCGCGGCCGCTGCCCTCGACAATCCCCTCGGGCAAGGTTTGCTGCATGGCTTGAAGCTCGTTGCCGTGGCTGTCGTCGCCCAAGCCGTCTGGGGCATGGCAAAGTCGCTGACGCCAGACAGGCCGCGCGCCGGCATCGCGCTCGCAGCGATTTTCGTAGTGACGTTTGGCGGGACGCTCGGCCAGCTCGCAGCCATCGTGCTGGGGGCCGTTTCAGGGCTTGCCCTTTGTCGCGGGGCTGCGGTCGAGCACAAGCCAAGTCTTTCGTTCGGAATATCGAGATCTGCGGGCCTCACCTGTCTGCTGGTGTTCCTGCTCCTGTTGCTCGGACTGCCGCTCGTTGTTTCGGCTCTGGATTGGCAGGGGCTGCGACTCTTCGATGCCTTCTATCGTTCCGGCGCGCTGGTGTTCGGCGGCGGACATGTCGTGCTGCCGCTGCTTCAGGCGGAGGTGGTGAGGCCGGGCTGGATATCGGAAAACGCCTTCCTTGCCGGCTACGGCGTTGCGCAGGCCGTTCCAGGTCCCCTCTTTACCTTTTCGGCCTATCTCGGGGCGGCATTGGTGCCATCTCCCCATGGCCTTGCGGGCGCAGCAATCGCTTTGCTCGCAATCTTTCTGCCCGGCTTTCTGCTGCTCGTCGGCACCTTGCCTTTCTGGGACCGGCTCAGCGCCTATCCGCGCGCTCAGGCGGCCATGCGCGGCGCAAACGCAGCCGTGGTCGGCGTGCTGGGCGCCGCCCTCTACAATCCGGTATGGACCAGCGCTGTCCATACGTCGGCCGATTTTGCCTTTGCCCTTTCCGGCTTCCTTCTGCTGGCGGTGTGGAAGACGCCGCCTTGGATCGTCGTGGTGCTGATGGCCGCCAGCGCGCTTGTTTTTCAACTAGCGTAGCGGCGACGCTGACGGATGTCTGATGATCCATGCGGCCCGTCAGCCAAAAACGCCTGACGCGTCATCGGTATTTTAGAGATCCAAAACTTACTTTCGGTTGCTTTTTATGGGATAGTTCGCCGTTGAGACCGGCTATTCCGGTCGGTCGTTGGGCGCATAAGGGGGCTCCAATGTCATCGACGGCAGCAGAAGCAGGCGCGGGCGGGGTTTCGCCCAATTTGGTGGTTGATGCGATGTTTGCGTGCCGAAAGACGGCCGCTATCAAGGCCGCCATAGAACTCGATCTTTTTACCTTGATCGGTGACGGCCGCGACGCGGCATCCTTGGCGACCGCGACGAATGCTGCCGAACGCGGCATACGCATTCTGTGCGACTATCTCGTCGTAAACGGCTTTCTGATCAAGACGGGCAATCAATATGCCCCGACGCCATCCAGCCGAGTATTCCTTGATCGGCACTCGCCGGCCTATATGGGCTCAGCCATCGAATTCCTGGCCGCACCGGAAATGCTAAAGCAGATTCTGGACGATCCGACTTCCTATGTCCGCAATGGCGGATCCGTTGGATTGGCAAACATGTCGCCCGACAATCCCGTTTGGGTGAAGTTTGCTCGCGGGATGGGTTCATTTACAGGCAGCAGCGCAGTCAGTCTCGCTGCTGAAATGGCCAGCTTGCCCGTGCCGCCAAAGAAGATTCTGGACATCGCCGCAGGACACGGGCGTTTCGGAATCGAGATGGCGAAGACTTTTCCTTCGGCCGAAATCGTCGCGGTCGATTGGAGCTCAGTTCTGGAATTGGCGAAACATAATGCGCGGCAATTTGGCGTCGCCGAACGTTACAAGGTCATTCCCGGCAGCGCGTTCGAGGTCGATTGGGGCACGGATTATGATCTCATCCTGCTTCCAAACTTTCTGCATCACTTCGATATGGAAACCTGCGCCGGATTGCTCAAAAAGGTTCGGGCGAGCCTGAGCCAAGACGGCAAGGTGGTCGGCGTGGAATTCGTGCCCAATGACGATCTCGTTTCGCCTCCCTTCCCCGGCGCCTTCTCGTGGGAGATGCTGGCCAGTACGCCGAAGGGCGAGGCCTACACGCAGAAGGATCTAGCCGAGATGGCTAGACGTGCCGGTTTTCAAAACGCCAGGGTAAAACCGTTACCGCCATCGCCGGCGAGCTTGATCTTCTTCGAGTAGCGGCGCTCTGGATATCTCCTGTTACTGGGAGATGTGGAGATTGCGGCAAGGGGGCTGCTGCCCCCTTCAGCTCGGCAAAGAAATTACTCCCCCCGCGCCTTCGCAGCCTTGCGCGCGGCCCTTGAATTCGGCTTGCTGGGCTTGGGAGAGCCGTCGTTCTTGGTGAAACTCGGCTTGCCGGGCTTCTTTGCCCAAGGCTTCTTATCCGAGCGCTCGGAAACGCCGCCTTCCCCCGCATGCGCCCGCTCCGGCTTCCGATCGGACTTCCATTTCGGCTTGCCGCCGTCCTGAGGACGAGCATCCCTGTCGGCGAAGGGCTTCTTCTTGCCGTAGGTTCCTTCCCTCTTGGCCTGCGAAAAATCCGGTACACCGGCGAGCGGCTTGACGCGGATGCCTCTTTCCAAGGTCTTGTCCGGGCCGATGGTCGACAGGAAGCGTTCGGCGCCTTCCTGTGAAAACTCGACGAAGGTTTCCTCGGGCTGCATCTTGATTGCGCCGATGTCGCGCTTGGTGAGGCCGCCGTTGCGGCAGAGCATCGGGATCAGCCAACGCGGCTCGGCATTCTGCTTGCGGCCGACCGAAAGCGACACCCAGACGCCGTCGGTGAAGTCGTTGCGTCCGGACGACGTCACGTCGTCACGAGAGACGGGGAAATCGTCGCGGCGTGGCTTTCTCCGCTCGCCTTCGGCCGGCACGTCCTGCAGTTCCTCAGGCGCGGAATGGCCGGCACGATACTGCCGCAGGAATGCAGCGGCCACCTGCTCGGCGCCGTGGCGCTCCAGCAATTGCTGCACGATCGACTGCTCGTCTTCGGCAAGCGGTGCGGCAAAGACCGGGTCGGCGAGAAGGCGCTCATTGTCACGCTGGCTGACTTCGTCGGCCGATGGGGGCTTCGCCCAGGTGGCGCGGATGCGGGCAGCTTCCAGCAGGCGCTCGGTGCGGCGGCGGGCGCTGAGCGGCACGATCAGGGCGCTGACGCCCTTGTTGCCAGCGCGTCCGGTGCGGCCGCTACGGTGCAGCAGGGTTTCCGGGTTGGTCGGCAGGTCGGCATGAACCACCAGCTCCAGACCGGGCAGATCGATGCCGCGGGCGGCGACGTCGGTCGCGATACAGACGCGGGCGCGGCCATCGCGCATTGCCTGCAGCGCGTGGGTACGTTCGCTCTGGCTGAGCTCGCCCGAGAGCGCAACGACGGCGAAGCCCCGGTTATTAAAGCGCGCGGTCAGATGGTTGACCGCGGCACGCGTCGAGCAGAAGACGATAGCGTTCTTCGCTTCGTAATAGCGAAGCACGTTGATGATGGCGTTTTCCCTGTCGCTCGGAACAACCGTCAGGGCGCGATAGTCGATATCGACATGCTGCTTGGTTTCCGAGGCGGTGGCGATGCGCACGGCGTCGCGCTGGTAGTTTTCGGCGAGCTTTGCGATCGAGCGCGGCACGGTCGCCGAAAACATCAGCGTCCGCCGCTCGGCCGGTGCAGTTTCCAGGATGAATTCGAGGTCTTCGCGGAAGCCGAGATCGAGCATCTCATCGGCCTCGTCGAGCACCACGGCCTTGAGCCCGGAGATATCCAGCGAATTGCGGCGGATATGGTCGCAAAGGCGGCCCGGCGTGCCGACGACGATATGGGCGCCGCGCTCCAGGCCGCGCTTTTCCGTGCGCATGTCCATGCCGCCGACGCAGGAGGCAATGGTCGCGCCTGTCAATTCATATAGCCATTCCAGTTCGCGCTGCACCTGCAGCGCCAGTTCGCGGGTCGGCGCGATCGCCAATGCCAGCGGCGTGCCGGCCCGGCCGAAACGCTCGGAACCGTCGAGCAGGCTAGGCGCCAATGCCAGACCGAAGGCAACCGTCTTGCCGGAGCCGGTCTGTGCCGAAACCAGCGCGTCCTTGCCGGCAAGGCCGGGATCGAGCATCGCCTTCTGTACCGGCGTCAGCGCTTCGTAACCGCGCTTTGCCAAAGCCTGGGCGATCGCAGGAACGATGCCTTCGAATTCGGTCATATCTTGTCTTTCGGAATTCTTCGCGCGCCAGCCGGCGTGGATCATCGTGGCCCGCACGTTGCAGGCCTCTTCTTCAGGCGTGCACATACTTGGTCGGCAAGCCGTTGTACAGAGCAGGTGCGTATTTGTGCGGCGCACAACGAAAAAAAGGCAGCTAGTAGCGCTGCCTTTGAGGTCTATGCTGTCTAACGAAAGCTCGAGTCGATCAACGTCATGTCTCGGGAGCCTCGCGGCTCCAAGCCGTCCAAACTCATGCGAACAGCCCCAAGTTGGACTTTACCTTTGACCAATCTCTCTTAACGCCCGGTTACCACCGAGAGGTCAGCGTTTGCCTATCAGTTTTAAGAGGATCTCAGCTCTTCAGCTCCTCCAGCCCGGCAAAGAGGTCCAGCGCCTCGGGATTGGCGAGCGCTTCCTTGTTCTTCACCGGCCTGCCATGCACGACATCGCGAACCGCAAGCTCGACGATCTTGCCCGACTTGGTGCGCGGAATATCGTTGACGGCGATGATCTTGGCCGGCACATGCCGTGGCGAGGCGCCGGTGCGAATGCGGGTCTTGATCGCTTTGGCGAGATCTTCGGTGAGCACCGCGCCGGCCGCAAGGCGAACGAAAAGCACGACACGCACATCGTCATCCCAATCCTGGCCGATGCAGAGTGCTTCCAACACTTCGGGCATCTGCTCGACCTGATTGTAGATTTCCGCCGTGCCGATACGCACGCCACCAGGATTCAGCGTCGCGTCGGATCGGCCGTGGATGATCAGGCCACCATGTTCCGTCCATTCGGCAAAATCGCCGTGGCACCAGACATTGTCGAAACGCTCGAAATAGGCGGCGCGATATTTGACGCGCTCGGGATCGTTCCAGAACATTATCGGCATCGAGGGAAAGGCTTTGGCGCAGACAAGCTCGCCCTTTTCGCCGCGCACCGGCTCACCCTCTTCATTCCAGACATCGACGGCAAGGCCGAGACCGGGTCCCTGAATTTCGCCGCGCCAAACCGGCTGCAAGGGATTGCCGAGCACGAAGCAGGAGACGATATCGGTGCCTCCCGAGATGGAGGCGAGCTGGATATCGTCCTTGATGCCCTCATAGACGAAGGAGAAGCCTTCCGGCGACAGCGGCGAGCCGGTGGACGTCATCAGCCGCAAGCTGGAAAGATCGTGCGATGTCTTCGGCGTCAGGCCGCTCTTGCGCACTGCGTCGATGTATTTGGCCGAGGTGCCGAACATGGCGAATTTCTCCGCCTGCGCATAGTCGAAAAGAATATTGCCATCCGGCGCGAAAGGCGAACCGTCGTAGAGGCAGAGCGTGGCGCCGGCGGCAAGCCCGGTCACCAGCCAGTTCCACATCATCCAGCCGCAGGTGGTGAAGTAGAAGACCTTTTCGCCAGGGACCACGCCGCAATGCAGGCGATGCTCCTTGATGAGCTGCAGCAATGTGCCGCCGGTCGAATGGACGATGCATTTCGGCACGCCCGTCGTACCCGAGGAAAACAGAATGAACAGCGGATGCGAAAACGGCAGCGGCACGAATTCGACGGACGTCGCCTCGAAAGGCGCGATGAACGCATCCAGCGTCTTTGCACCCGGTGTGGCGCCTGCAACCGCATCGGCATCACCGGCATAGGGAACGATGAGCGTAGGCGCGCCGAGGCGCTGCGCGATGGCGCCGACCTTTGCCGTCACATCCTGCAGTTTGCCGCTGTACCAATAACCGCTGCAGGCGATGAACAGTTTCGGTTCGATCTGGCCGAAGCGATCCAAGACGCCCTGCTCGCCGAAGTCCGGGGAGCAGGAGGACCAGATGGCGCCGATCGAGGCGGCGGCCAGCATGTAGGCTATGGTTTCCGGCATGTTCGGCATCATCGCGGCCACGCGGTCACCCTTGCCGATGCCGAGAGCGCGATAGGCCTGCTGCAGGCGCGATACCATGGCCGAGAGCCGGTCCCAGGACCAGCGGTCGCGCACCTTGTCTTCGCCCCAGAAGACCAGCGCATCGCCCTCGCCGCTTTTCGACAGCAGGTTCTCGGCGAAATTCAGCTCGGCATCCGGAAAGAAACGCGCCTCCAGCATCAGGTCGCCATTAATCAGCGCCCTTTCGCCGCGTTTTCCCTTGATGCCACAGAAATCCCACGCTGCCGTCCAGAAGGTTTCACGCTCGGCGATCGACCAGGCATGCAGGCTGGAAAAATCGGAGAGCGACAGGCCGAAGCGTCGGTTGCAGTCTTCCATGAAGACGAACATCGGACTTTGCCGGCGAAATTCGTCCGATGGAGTCCAAAGCGGCTGACTATCTCGCATGTTATCTCCTCCCGTTTTCGGCTTATATACCATGCTGCAGCGCATTATAAAGTCACTGAGTTGTCGGTATTCCCGCTGTACAATGTTTGCATCCGCCGATCATTTCCTATATCCGGCAAACGCAGGCATATCAGCGCTATCAGTATGAAAGTCTGAGTTGGATCATGAGAGCGTCAAGGAATAAGAAGTGGCTGATGACGATGCGATCGGCATCGCGCTGGCTACCTGCCGTTGCGCGTACTACGGGTATTGTCCTTCTCACCCTCATCATCGTCTTTGCGGTTTTCAGAGCAACCGCTCCTTTCCTGATTTCCAGCGGCCTGGTACGTGCCGGCATCGAGGACGCGCTGTCGGACTGGACGGGATATCGCGCTCAGATCGAGGGCGCTCCGACGCTGGAATTCTGGCCGACGCCGCGCGTGACGCTCAATCAGGTTACCATCCGCGAACCGGCTAAAAACGGCAAGGTGCTTGGCCATGTCGACAGCCTTTCGGCGGACTTCTCGCTGTTTGCGGCGCTGCGCGGGCGCGCGCATTTTCATGAATTCCATTTCCTGAGGCCGGTCATTTACATCCGGCGCGACGAGACCGGTCTGATCGACTGGACGAATGAGGGGCTGCTGTCCAAGGCCATCGAACGGGTGGAGACATCCTCCAACCAGAATATGCCGATGAGCAGGGATCAGGATGCCGTCATCGGCATGCTGACCATCGAGGACGGCCGCATCGAGATGACGGACGATCGCAGCGGCAATATTTACAAGATGAGCAGCGTGAATGCGGACATCTCCTGGCCGCGCCTGTCCGGGGCGATGACTGCCGTCATCCTGGCGCGGCTCAACGGTCAGGATGTCAAGATCGATTTCAATTCCGCCCAGCCGCTGCTGCTCTTTGCCGGCAAAAGCGTCGATGCGAAAACAAGCTTCTCCTCGCCCCTGATCAACTGGACCTATTCCGGCGCCACCAGTATTTCCAATCTCTCGGCGCTCGCCGGAAATCTGGATCTGAGCGTGCCGAATGTGCCCTCTTTCCTCGCCTGGAGCGGAGAACGGCTGCCGGCCGCCGATACGCTGCGGAACGTTTCTCTCAATGCCGATGTCGCCGCAATCCCGAACGGCCTGCGTTTCAATAATCTGAACTTCAAGGTCAACGAGTCCGCCGCGTCCGGCGTCATGGATCTGAGCTATTCGAAGGCTGGCAAGCCGAAGATTTCCGGAACGCTCGCCTTCGACCAGATGAATCTCAATCCCTTTCTGGCGGCCTTCTCCATGCGGCTTGCCGCCGATACCGCGATCGACGCATTGCTCAACGGCAATCCGCTGCAACGCCTCGATATGGATATGCGACTCTCGTCGAATAAAGCCGCGCTCGGCCCCTTCCAGTTCGATGATATCGGCGCAAGCCTGCTGGTTGCGGGCGGCAAGGCAAAATTCGATATCGGCGACAGCGGTTTCGAGGGTGGTGAGCTCATCTCGCATCTGGAGGTCACGCAAGGCGACTTCGATGGCGGTGGCAAATTGCAGATATCCATCCACGATGCCGATTTCGGCGGGCTTTTCACCCGGCTTAATCTCGCCGGACCCCTGCCTCTGACGACCGGATCTCTGGATCTTTCGCTCAGCACTTCGAAGCCGATCTGGGCTGCCACTCTCAGCGATGTTGCCGGCAAGATGCATTTCACCTCGGCCACCGGCTCCTTCCGGCAGTTCAACATCTCCGCCTTCCGCGCGCTTGCCTCCGACAAGGCCTTTTTCCGGATGAGCGACATTGGCGATACATCCTTCGATTTCGACAGCCTCGATGTCGATGCAAGCTTTGCCAAGGGATCGGTCGAGGTTCACGATGCCAAGATCGTCGGACGCAACGAAACGGTGATGCTGAACGGCGTCATTCCCTTCCGCAGCAACGGATTGGCGCTGTCGGGCACGATGCAGGCGAGCAACCCGGCCAACGCGGCGGAGCTGCCGATGCTGCCCTTTTTCATCGGCGGCACCTGGCCGGACCCGGTGATCTCGCCGGTCACGACGCTGCTGCATAAACCCGGCCATCAGTCGCAGCAACAATAGAGCGGTTCTGCGTTTCACGGAATCGCTTTCCCGCTCTATTTCTTTGTTTTTGCGCAATTCCGGACGGAAAACCGCTTCGCACTTTTCCTGGAATTGCTCTAGGCGCCTGCGGCTGGCTTTTGCCCTATGCCGCGGCGGCGGCCTGCTCGTCCCTCTGGCGTTGCACCTCGCGGCGCTTGGTAACGAGGGAGGCGAAGATAACCCCGACGGTGACGATGCCAATCAGGATGGTGCAGATCGCGTTGATCTCGGGCGTCACGCCGAGCTTTACCTGGCTGTAGATCAGCATCGGCAACGTCTTGGCGCCAGCTCCCGAAGCAAATGTGGCGATCACCAGGTCGTCGAGCGACAGCGTCAGTGCCAGCACCCAGCCGGAGAATACGGCCGGCGCGATGATCGGCAGCGTAATCTCGAAAAAGGTGCGCACGGGCGGCGCGCCGAGATCGAGCGCCGCCTCCTCGATCGAGCGATCGAAGCTTAACAGTCTGGACTGCACGACGACTGCGACGAAGCACATGGTCAGCGTCGTATGCGCCATGACGATCGTCCAGAAGCCGCGGTCGAGGCCGGCGGTGACGAAGAGCAGCAGCAGCGACAGGCCGGTGATGACGTCAGGCATGACCAGCGGCGCATAGATCATGCCGGAAAACAGGATGCGTCCGCGAAAGCGCGTGTAACGCACCAGCGTCAGCGCCGCCAGCGTGCCGAGCACGGTCGCGATCGTCGCCGAAAACACGGCGATGCGCACGGTGAGCCATGCGGCGTTGAGCATATCGTTGTTTCGAAGCAGATGGCCGTACCATTGCGTCGAAAATCCGCCCCAGACCGTGACCAGCCGCGAGGCGTTAAAGGAATAGATGACCAGCAGCAGGATCGGCAAATACAGGAAGGCAAGGCCGAGTGTCACGGATACGATGTTGAAGCGAGACCAGCGGCTCATGACCTATCTCCCCTTCTCATCGGCTTTGGCCTGGATGTGCTGGAAGAAAACAATAGGCACCACCAGCACGAGCAGCAGGATGGTTGCCACTGCGGACGCCAGCGGCCAGTCGGTATTGCCGTAGAACTCGCTCCACAACACCTTGCCGATCATCAGCGTTTCGGAACCACCGAGCAGATCTGGGATGACGAACTCGCCGACTGCGGGGATGAAAACGAGCATGCAGCCGGCGATGACGCCGGGGACCGACAAAGGGAAGGTCACGCGCCAGAAAGCGCCGATCGGCGTGCAGCCAAGATCCTGCGCCGCCTCGATCAGCGTGCCGTCCATCTTTTCCAGAGAGGAATAGAGCGGCAGCACCATGAAGGGCAGATAGGAATAGACCATGCCGATATAAACAGCCGTATTGGTATTCAGGATCACCAGCGGCTCATGAATGATGCCGAGCGTCATCAGCAGTTGATTGAGCAAACCCCTGGTGCTCAAAATCGACATCCAGGAATAGACGCGGATCAGGAAGCTCGTCCAGAACGGCAGGATGACCAGCATCAACAGCGTCGGGCGGATGCTGCGCGGCGCCTGCGCCATGCCATAGGCGATGGGATAGGCAATGATCAGCGTCAGGATCGTCGATATGCCTGAAATCTTCAGGCTCTGCACATAGGCATTGAAATAAAGCGGATCGCCGGCCAACCAGATGTAGTTGTCGAAGGACATGCTCTGCAGCTTGTCCCACCAATCGCTGAAACTGTCCGTCCAATTGAAAGATGGATCATAGGGCGGAACCGCGAGCGCCTTCGTCGACAGGGAAATGCGGAAGACGATCAGGAAGGGCGCGAGAAAGAAGATCAGCAGCCAGGCATAGGGAACGATGATGACGAGGCGCTGGTAGATGGAAGAGCCGAGCGTCTTCATGATCAATCCTTCAGCAGCACGCCGGCATTTTCATCGAAGGAGACCCAGACGTCCTGATCGTAGGCGAAAGGCTCCTCCACGGCGCGCACCGCGTTCAGCGACGAGGCCTTCACCACCTGTCCGCTCTTCAGCTTGACGTGGAGGACCGTCATGTCGCCGAGATAGGCGATATCCCAGATTTCGCCTTCTGCCGCGTTGACCGAGGCGTTGGCGGGCGGACGCGGTGTGACACGCAGCTTTTCCGGCCGAATGGCAAAACCTGCGCGGCTGCCTTCGGTGGGCATTTCGCCGGTTGCCGTGCGCAAGGTGAAGCCATTGTCGACGGCCATCTCGACCGTGCCGCCATTTGCGCGCGTGACATTGCCATCGAGAATGTTCACGTCCCCGATGAAGTCGGCGACGAAACGGGAATTGGGAGCCTCATAGATCTCCGCCGGCGTCGCCACCTGCACGACCCTGCCATGGCTCATCACCGCGATGCGATCAGCCATTGTCATGGCTTCCTCCTGATCGTGCGTGACCACGACGAAGGTGAGACCGAGGCTCTGCTGCAGGTCCATCAGCTCGAATTGGGTCTCTTCGCGCAGCTTCTTGTCGAGCGCGCCGAGCGGCTCATCGAGCAGCAGCACTTTCGGGCGCTTGGCAAGCGAGCGGGCGAGCGCCACACGCTGGCGCTGGCCGCCCGAGAGCTGGTTCGGCTTGCGTTTGGCAAATTGCTCCAGCTTCACGAGCTTCAGCATCTGCGCGACGCGCTCGGCGATCTCCGCTTTCGGCATGCCGTCCTGGCGCAGCCCGAAGGCGATGTTCTTTTCCACCGTCATATGCGGGAAGAGCGCGTAGGACTGGAACATCATGTTGACGGGACGGCGATAGGGCGGCGTGCCCGCAAGGTTCTGGCCGTCCAGCACGATCTCGCCTGTCGTCGGCTGCTCAAAGCCGGCGAGCATGCGCAGCAGCGTGGACTTGCCGCAGCCCGATGCGCCGAGCAGGGCGAAGAATTCGCGGTTGTAGATATCCAGGGAAAGATTGTCGACGGCAGTGAAATCGCCGAACTTCTTGGTGACGTTCTTGAACGAAATATAAGGCTTTGCCGACGGATCGGCCCAAGGAGCGAAGGAACGCCGGATATTGCCAAGAGACTTCATCATCTATCCCCGAAAGATGCCGCTCCGGCTTTTCCCCATCCGGTAGCGCTTCAGATTTCATACTATTCCATCCAGGACTGCCGCACCTGGCTCACTGTACTAAGGAAAGGCCCGGGCGTTTCCGTCCGGGCCTTTGTCTGACTTATTGACCGGTCACGACCTTGGTCCACAAGCGCGTCGCCACGCGCTGCGTTTTCGGATCCCACGGCGTCACCGTGAATAGGTGTTTCATGATCTCATCGGTTGGATAAACCGCGGGATCCTCAAGGACTTCCTTGTTCACAAACTGCTGCGACGCCTTGTTGCCATTGGCGTAGGCGACGAAGTTGCTGGCCTTGGCGATGACTTCCGGCTTCATGATGTAGTTCAGGAACGCATGCGCTTCGGCCACATGCGGCGCATCGGCGGGGATTGCCATGACGTCGAACCACATCTGCGCCTGTGCCGGGATCGAATAGTCGACATGGACGCCGTTCTTTGCCTCTTCGGCGCGGTTGCGGGCTTGCAATACGTCGCCGGAATAGCCGAAGGCGAGGCAGATATCGCCGTTGGCGAGCGCATTGATGTATTCGGACGAATGGAACTTGCGGATGAAGGGCCGGATCGACGTCAGAAGCGTTTCAGCCTTCTTGAAATCCTCAGGCTTGGTCGAGTTCGGATCGAGACCGAGATAGGCCAGCGCCGTCGGGATGACGTCCTTCGGCGCATCGAGCATGTAGATGCCGCAATCCTTGAATTTGGCAGCGACCTTCGGGTCGAAGATTACGTCGAGCGTCGGCTTATCGTCGGTGCCGAGGATCTGCTTCACCTTGTCGACATTGTAGCCGATGCCGTTGGTGCCCCACATATAGTCGACGGCGTATTGGTTGCCGGGATCGTAGGTGGAGATGCGTTTCATCACCATGTCCCACATATTGGAGATATTCGGCAGCTTCGACTTGTCGAGCTTCTGGAACACGCCGGCCTTGATCTGGCGCTGCATGAAATCCGCAGTCGGCACGACGATGTCGTAGCCGGTCTTGCCCGCCAGTAGCTTGGTTTCCAGCGTTTCGTTGGAATCGAACGTGTCGTAGACGACCTTGATGCCGGTTTCCTTGGTGAAATCGGCCAGGATCGAATCATCGATATAATCCGACCAGTTGTAGATATTGACGACCTTGTCTTCGGCCTGGGCCGCCGTCACCAGCGAAACGGCTGCGAACGCCGTTGCTGCGAGCCGTGCGAACATGGACTTCATGATCTCTCCTATTTTGTTCCAGGGCATCCCGGCGATACCCAACCCTCTGTTTTTCCCGTCAGACTAGAAAGGAATTCCGAAGGCCACAAGGGGAAAAGCAAGGCATTATAAACTTTGGCGGATTTACCGAAAATGGGCAGTCACGTCGCGAAAGCGGCCATATCCACGCGCACGCGATTGTGAACGCGAGCCTTCCTTCCTGCGTGAATGCCGGAATGAGCTTTGCTACCATCGGCCCGTATCATCCTATGAATAGCCTCCCGCCAGCTTTCGCCGCCCTGCCCAAGGGCAAAATCAACCCGCACCATTCCAAGAGTTTCCATCATGCAGTATCAAAAATTCGGCAATACCGGTCTTAGCGTTTCCCGCCTGTGCCTCGGCACCATGACCTTCGGCCTGCAGATCGAGCAGGAAGACATCGCATATGCCATTCTCGACAAGGCAACCGATGCCGGCGTCAACTTCATCGACACCGCCGACGTCTATCCGCTGGGCGGCGGCGAACAGCTTGCCGGCCGCACCGAGGAGATCGTCGGCCGCTGGCTGAAGGGCAAACGCGACCGCTTCATCGTCGCAACCAAGGCCGTCGGCAAGGTCGGCCCATCTCCCTGGGATCAGGGCGCATCGCGCAAGCACCTTCTCGATGCCATCGATGCATCGCTGCGGCGTCTCGGCACCGACTATGTCGACCTCTATCAGCTCCATTCCGACGACCGCGAAACGCCGATCGACGAGACGTTGGAGGCACTCGACGTCATCGTGCGCTCGGGCAAGGCGCGCTATGTCGGTGTATCGAATTTTCTTGCCTACCGGCTGGCGCTGGCGCTCGGCCGCGCCGATTTCCTGCGAACTGCCCGCTTCGTCTCGGTGCAGCCGCGCTACAATCTGCTGTTCCGCCAGATCGAGCGCGAGCTGTTGCCGCTCGCCGAAGAACAGCGCATCGCCGTCATGCCCTACAATCCGATCGCCGGCGGTCTTTTGACCGGCAAACACAAGCGCGACGTCGCGCCGACGGAAGGCCGCTTCAGCGCACAACTGCGCAATGCCGGCACCACCTATCTGGAGCGCTACTGGCACGAACGCGAGTTCGCAACGATCGAAAAGCTGCGCGGCATTGCCGACGAGGCCGGCCATTCGCTCACCCAGCTCGCAGTCGCCTGGGTGGCCGCCAATCCCGTGATCACCTCAGCCATTATCGGCGCCAGCCGCCCGGATCAGTTGACCGACACGCTCGCCGCCATCGACCTCAAGCTCGATCCGGCGCTGAAGGCAAAGCTGGACGACGCGACGGTGGAATATCGCTGGGGCGATGCTGCCCGCTGAACATAGCCCTCATTCGGGACTAAGATGCCGGCGGCGACGCACCGCCGGTGTTCAAATGTAGGTCGGGCGGTTCCCGGCGAAGAGATCGGCATGGCTTTTCAGCAGCCTTGTCATGCGATCGACTACGGTGCGGATTTCGCGGCGGTGGCGGTCGGCGTCGTTCATGACGATCCACTGCCCGTGACGCAACGAGGCGACCTCGTCGCCGACCCGCTCCAGCCGTGGCTCCAGATCGCCGACGAAGCAGGGGAGAACGGCAATGCCTGCTCCCGCCAGCACGAGATCATAGAGTGAGCGCGGCCGGTTGACCGTTACCGCGATTGCCTCGCGCTGGTTCTGGTGCGGCCAGCGCAAATAGGCGGAGATCGCATCCTCTTCCGCCACGGCGATCCAGCGCCTCGGCCCGGCGAAGCGCATGTTGCGGGCCTGATAGGCGGCATAGGCGACATCGCCGGTCTTGACAGCCGCCAGATTGATCTCCTCCGGCTCGAAGGCACGGATACCGATGTCGCTTTCGCGATGAGCAAGGCTGGCACGGCGTTCGGCGAGATGCAGATCGATGCGGAAGCCGTCCCGCTCGGAGCAGATCGACGGCATGTTCTGGCTGAGCAGCCAGCCGACCCAGGTGCCCGCCGCGATCCGGACGATTGAGGCACCCTGGGCGTCACGCTGCCAGCTTTCGATCTTGCGTGCGGCCGCTTCCATCTCCAGCAGTTGGTCGAATAGTTCCTGGCCATCGCCGGTCAGCACATAGCCCGTCTGGCTGCGCTGAAACAGCGAGCGTCCGATCTGGCTCTCCAATTCGAGCATGCGCCGGCCGATCGTTGCCGGGCTCAACCCGCTTGAAGATGCTGCGCCCGTCAGCCCGCCGCCGCGAGCAACGTCGAGGAAAAGTTGATAGGAATCCCACGCAGCGTTTTTCATGACTGAAAGACATAAGGCGAAAACGGCGGTTTATAAAGAAAATTCCTCTGTGTAATTGAAAGGATGCCTCTCAATATGGAGACTTCCCATGATCGACTGCATCGCTTTGGCTAGAATTATCCAACTGGAGAACGACGTCCGCCATGCGCAATGGCGCCGCAACGAGGACGCGTTCTACCGGGAATATGGCCGTGACTCCCTGGCGCTGTTTACCTGGTTCGGAAACGCGCTCGACGCCGGCTATGCATGGCTCAAAACGAAAAAAGCGGACCGGCCTGATATCGGCCGGTCCGCCTGTGATAGTGACAGTTGCTCCGGTCAGGCGGCTTCTGCCCGCATGTAGCCCACGCCCTGCCCGCCCTCGATCTTGAACTGCTGGATGAGATAGAGCAGCGCATCCGCTTCGGTGGCCAGTTCGCGGCTGGCCGCCGTGGTTTCTTCGACCATGGCGGCATTCTTCTGCGTCATCTGGTCCATCTGGTTGACTGAGGAGTTGACCCCCTGCAGCGCGCTTGCCTGATCGTGGCTGGCGCGCGCGATCATTTCCACATGCTGGCTGATGGTGACGATCTGGCCGCTGATCTGAGCGAGTACCGAGCCGGCCTCCTGCACGAACTGCGAGCCGGAATTGACCTCGTGCGTTGATTTGTTGATCAGCCCCTTGATCTCCTGCGCCGCGGCGGCGGAGCGTTGCGCAAGCTCGCGCACCTCCATGGCGACAACGGCAAAGCCCTTGCCGGCCTCGCCCGCGCGGGCAGCTTCGATACCGGCATTCAATGCCAGAAGGTTGGTCTGGAAGGCGATCTCGTCGATGACGCCGATGATCTGCTCGATCTGGCGTGATGCGTCTTCGATACGGCCCATCGCGTCGATGGCGTTACCCACGACGACGGAGCTGTCGTCTGCACTGCGCTTGGCTTCGCGCACGATCGCATCGGCCTCCTTGGCGCGCTCGGCGGACGAGCGGACGGTGACGGTGATCTCGTCCACGGCGGCAGCGGTTTCTTCCAACGCGGCCGCCTGCTGCTCGGTGCGCTTCGACAGGTCCTCGGCAGAGGCTGCCATCTGGCTGCCGTTGCTCTGGATCATCTCGACATTGTCACGCACCTGGCTGAGCGTCTGCTGCAGGCGCGACAGCGAGCTGTTGAAATCCTGGCGGAGCTGCTCGAGGCGGCCGATGAAGGGCGTCTCGATCGCCGAAGAGATGTCACCTTGAGCCAGGCGCTCGAGCCCGGCGGCAAGCTCGCTGACGGCGAAGTCGATCTGACGGTCGAGCTCGCGCTTTTCGGCATCGTTGCGCTGGCGCTCATGCTCGGCGGCGGTTCGCTCCTCGTCGCTCTGCTCCTCGATGCGGATCTTCGAAAGCGCGTTTTCCTTGAAGATGCCGAGTGCACGGGCCATGTCGCCGATTTCGTCGTGGCGCTGCTCGCCGGAAATCGCGGTTTCCAGCATGCCGTCGGCGATGCGGCGCATAGCGGCGGTGATCTGACCGATCGGACGCTGCAGGGTCAGGACCAGCGCGATGCCGCCGGCGACCGAGAGGATGATGCCGAGCGTGGTGGCAAGGATAGAGATGTAATTCGCCTGGTCGCGTTCGGTGCCGGCGCTCTGCTTCTGGGTTTCGGCAAAGGCGGTGAGCTGACCCCAGACCTGATCGAGCTGCTGGCGGGCGCTGGCATATTCGTTGATGCGCTGGCCGATGGTATCGACCAGCTTGCCGCCGGCTTCATCCATCGACTTGATGGCCGGGCGGATGGCCTTGTCGATATCGCCGGCGAAATCCATGCCCTTGGCACTCTGGTTCAGCGTATTCATATCGCCGCCAAGCTTAGAGACTTCCTGGCGCAGGCGAACGAGATTGTCCTTGTTGGTATTGGCGGTGAAGTCGGCAAGGACGAGCTGCAGCGAATAGACCGAAGCTTCCAGACGGCGGGTATCCTGCAGAACGGAATTGGTCTGAACGACACGGGCGTCGAGTTGAACGAAGGTGGTGGTCGCCTGGCGCATCATCTGCGTTGCCGCAAGCTGCGTATAGGTCGACATCTGCCGGAAACGGGAGAGCAGCCGACCGATGGCGGTGACGGTATCGTCTGTCGGAGCATCCGTGCTTTCGGTGAACGCTCCGAGATCCTTGATGGTGCCGGCCAGCGACTGCACGACGCTTTTCTGGTTCTGCGGCACGGCAAGATCGATCGCCCGGAGCGCCTTGTTGAGGTCAGGCATCCGGTCCTTGAGCACCTTGACCTTGTCGGCAGGCGCTGCGGCCTTGTTAAAATCTTCAGCAACGGAGACGAGCGTATCGCCGCCCTTCAGCAGGCGGTCGGCCGCGCGCAACGTCGCGGTCGCGTCGGCCTGATCCTTGCGCATCTGGTCTTCCAACTGCTGGCCATCGTAATCGACATTGAAACGGGCGCTGATCAGCGCTCTCTGCGCGTCGTCGATCACCTTGCGAAGGGCGACTTCCTGCTCGTGCAACGCCCAGAGCTTGGCAACCACGTTCGACGTGTCGGCGGTCTTGGTCGTCGCATCCATCAGATTGTCCCGGCCCTCCGCTTCCGTGCCGAGCTGGGCCATCGTTGCGTTCAGAACGCTCTGCTGCGACTTGATATCCTGATAGAGCTTGTCGCGTTGCTGTTCGTTGGTAATGCGCAGGAAGTCATCCATCGAACCGTAGAGGTTCTTGAAGCCCGTCAGCGATTGCAGCACGCTGTTGGAAATTTCCATACGCCCCTGCAGCAGGCCCGAAGCGTAGAGCCCGGTGAGGCCGACGGCGGAAATGCTGATGACGAAAGGCAGGACGAAGATCAGAACCTTCGTCTTGATCTTGAAACGGGACAGGATCTTGTCAATGAACATCGTGGCTCTGACCTCTCATACACCGCACTCCCCCTGCCGGCGCCGCCACGGCGCTGACCGGATGCACAAACATCAATCTTGAAATATTCGCAGGCGGGGTCCCCAACCATGTCGGGTGGCAATCATTGCTTCGGCTCTACGTTGTAGAAGCACGCCCCAGGAAAATCTTCGCGGATTGTGAGTTCGATTGATTAATTTTCGGATAAGGGAGCGTGGCGATGAGCCGCAAGGTCCTTAAGAACCCGGAAAAGCCTTGAAAATTGGGGAATATGGAGCTTCTGCCGAGAGGATGTCAGGCGTATGCACACGTGGCGGCCGCCGGGAAGACGACGGCCGAACGATCAGGCCTATGATATCAGAAACTGCGCACCGCAAGGTAGGCAATGCAGGCTGCCGTGGCGCCGGTCGCCAGCATCAGCAGCCGGGCGGCTACCAACTTGGCATTGTCACGGGTTTGAGCAATTGCAATGGCGCGAGCGCGACGTTGTGTTCTATTCATGAGCCTAAATCCCAATTTCGCACTGACACGATAACCGGCAAAAGGTCGTTCCGGCAACTGCCAATGTGGACAATAAAGATGTAGGAAAGGAAAACGCCGGAACCAGAGCCTAGCCGCAATTGTCGCACCTTGCGAATGTTTATCCGAAAGGCGTAGGATTCTTTCCCGGCAGTTCTACCTCCGCAACGCCACGATGGCGATGCTTCTGTTGCCCGGCTGCGTGTGACGTTAAACGGACTTCAAACCGCTTCGCCGGCGACATGGCCTGAGGCCCATGCCCATTGAAAATTATAGCCGCCGAGCCACCCGGTAACATCGACGCATTCGCCGATGAAAAAGAGGCCGGGCATGGTTTTCACCTGCATCGTTTTCGAATCGAGGCAAGCGGTATCGACGCCGCCAAGGGTGACTTCTGCCGTCCGGTAGCCTTCGGAGCCAGACGGCTTGACAGGCCAGGCCTGCACGGCGGCGGCGAGCTGCTGCAGGCGTCTGTCGGGCTGATCGGCCATATTGCCCGACATGCCTTCCCCCTCGGCGAAATGCTGCGCCAGCCGCTTCGGTAATATTTCCGCCAGAGCCGTTTGCGCCGATTGCCGGCCATTGGCTTGCCGTGCTGTTTTCAGGGTGATGAAAATGTCGATGTCGGGCTCGATCGCGACGGTGATCTCGTCCCCTTCCCGCCAGTAGGAGGAGATCTGCAGGATTGCCGGACCGCTTAAACCCCGATGGGTGAAAAGCAGGGCCTCCCGGAAGGCCGTCTTGCCATGGCGGATTTCAGCGGGCGCGGCGATGCCGGCAAGCGGCGCCAGACGCTGGAGAAGCTGGGGATCGAGGGTCAGCGGCACGAGGCCGGGACGCGTCTCGACGACCGGCAGGCCGAACTGCTCGGCGACGCGATAGGCAAAGCCGGTGGCGCCCATTTTCGGGATCGACTTGCCGCCGGTGGCGATGACGAGAGAAGTTGCCTCCAGGGCGCCGTCAGATGTGGCGATCCTATAGCCTCCGCCGGCAACCGGCTCGATGCCGCCAATTTCGGTGCGCAGCCGCAACTCCGCGCCGACCGCGCGCATCTCGTCGGTCAGCATGCGGATGATGTCCTTGGCGCTGTTGTCGCAAAAAAGCTGACCGAGTGTCTTTTCATGCCAGGCAATGCCATGGCTTTCGACCATGGTCAGGAAATCCTTGGGCGTGAAGCGCGCCAAGGCGGACTTGGCGAAATGCGGATTGGCCGAGAGGAAATTCTTCGGGCCGGCATGAATATTGGTGAAATTGCAGCGGCCGCCGCCGGAAATCCGGATCTTCTCGCCCGGCGCGACGGCGTGGTCGAGCACGGCCACAGAGCGCCCGCGCTGGCCTGCGCGGATGGCGCACATCATACCCGCAGCACCTGCGCCGAGAACGATCACATCATATTTGCCGGCCACGTTTCATTCCTTTACCCATTGCTGCGCCGCATCGTCGTTTTCCATCATATGGCGAAAAGCGCAGCGGTTTTCCCCTCGCCAATTGGCAAACTACCGTTATGATGCAGTCACCGATCAACGCAAATACGGTGTTTTATGCCCGCGAAAAAGGCCCCGCTGAAAGCTTCCATGCCGGTCTCGAAAGTCGCAACAGTTCCCCCAAGCTTACGATCGGCGCGCGGGGTGGCAAATTGGAAGGAAGCGGCTCAATGGCTGCGGGCGCGCGGGATCGAAGACATAGAATGCATCACGCCGGACCTTGCCGGCGTGCCGCGCGGCAAGATGATGCCTACGTCGAAATTCACCTCCAACACCTCGCTTGCCCTGCCTTCTGCGATCTATCGTCACACGATTTCGGGCGAATATCCGGAGGAGACCGAAAGTTTCCGCTACGAGCCGCGCGACAGCGACCTGAAGCTGGTGCCCGATCTTTCGACGCTCTCCGTCGTGCCCTGGGAGAGCGATCCGACGGCGCAGGTGATCTGCGACATCGTGAATTCCGATGGCGAGGAAGTCTCCTACACCCCGCGCAACGTGTTGAAGCGCATCATGGGGCTCTATCGCGAGCGCGGCTGGAAGCCGGTCGTGGCACCCGAGATCGAATTCTATCTCGTCGCCAAGAACGACGATCCCGACTATCCGCTGCATCCGCCGAAGGGCCGTTCGGGTCGTTCTATCCTCGGCGGCCAGGGTTATTCGATTGCCGGCATCAACGAATTCGACGAATTGATCGACGACATCTATCACTTCTCGGAAAAGCAAGGCCTCGAGATCGACACGCTGATCCATGAAGAGGGCCCGGCGCAGCTCGAAATCAACTTGCGCCATGGCGATCCGATCGAGCTTGCCGACCAGGTGTTCATGTTCAAGCGCACCATTCGCGAAGCGGCACTGAAGCACGGCATCTACGCGACCTTCATGGCCAAGCCGATGCAGAGCCAGCCCGGCTCGGCGATGCATATCCATCAATCCGTCGTCAATATCGTCACCGGCAAGAATGTTTTCACCAATCTGGATGGCAGTCCCTCGCCGGAATTCTTCCATTTTATCGGCGGCATGCAGCGCTTCGTGCCGAATTCGCTGGCTATGCTCGCGCCATATGTGAATTCATATCGCCGGCTGGCGCCGAACATGTCCTGCCCGGTCAACAATGCCTGGGGCTACGACAACCGCACCACGGCCTTCCGCGTCCCGGTTTCGGATCCGCAGGCGCGGCGCGTTGAGAACCGGCTGCCGAGCTCGGATGCCAATCCCTATTTGGCGCTCGCTGCCTCGCTTGCCTCCGGCCTGCTCGGTATTATGAAAAAGGTGGAGCCGACGGCACCGACCGAGGATTCCGCCAACGAAGGCTCCATCGATCTGCCGCGCGGCCTCCTCGAAGCCATCGCGCTGATGGAGGACGAGCCGGCCTTCGAGGAGGTCTTCGGCAAGGATTTCATCGGTATCTATGCCGGCGTGAAGCGCGGGGAATTCGAAACCTTCATGCAGGTGATCAGCCCCTGGGAGCGGGAGTTCCTTCTGCTCAACGTGTGAGCGTCGCCCATGACATTTCAAGACGCGTGGCAGAGCCCGATAGCGCCTGGGCTTTCCTGGTATCAGGCAACCGTCGGCCCTCGCCCGGCCTATCCGAAGCTCGACGGCTCACGCCGCGCCGATGTAGCCATCATCGGCGGCGGCTATACTGGCCTGCAGGCGGCTTATAATCTCGCCAAGGGCGGCGTCGATGTGGTGCTGATCGATGCCAACCGTTTCGGCGACGGCGCATCCGGCCGCAATGGCGGCCAGCTCGGCACCGGTCAGCGCTCCTGGCCCGAAGAGCTGGAAGAGAAGATCGGCTATGAGCGCTCGAAGGCGCTGTTCGATCTCGCCGAAGACGCCAAACGCCATCTTCTCGACTTTGCCGCCGAACATGAGATCGATATCGACTTCATGCCCGGCCAAATGAACGTCACCCATAAGCGAAGCCACAAGCGCGCCTATATGGAGAACGCCGAAATCGCCGCCACCCGCTACGGCTATCCGCATATCAGCTTCATGGATCAGGCGGAAACCCAGGAGCGGCTTGGCTCAAAGCTCTACCTCTATGGCATCAGGGATATGGGCACTGGCCATATCCATCCGCTGAAGCTGCTCATCGGCCTGGCGCGGGTTGCGCAAGCCGCCGGTGCTTCGCTTTTCGAAATGACGCTGGCCAAGGCTGTCCGGCAATCCGGCGGCACAACGATGATCGAGACCGACAGCGGCACGATCACCGCCGAGCGCGTGCTGATTGCCTGCAACGGCCATATCGGCAATCTGGAGCCGGTGACCGCGAGCCATGTGATGCCGATTCGCTCTTTCATCGGCGCGACCGAACCGCTCGGCAAATTTCCCAATATCCTGCCCGGCGGCGAAGCGGTGGCGGATTCGCGATTCGTGGTGCGCTATTTCCGCAAGTCGAAAGACGGGCGGCTACTTTTCGGCGGGCGCGAGGCCTATACCGCCGATAACCCGCGCGACATAACGCAGCACATCCGCCGTCAGATCGCCGAAATCTATCCTGCCCTCAGCAATATCGACATCACCCATGCCTGGGGCGGATCGGTCGGCATCACCATGCCGCGTCAGCCTTTCGTGCGCGAAGTCATGCCGGGGGTCACGTCCATCGGCGGCTATTCCGGACACGGGGTCATGCTGTCAAACTATTGCGGTAAACTCTATGCGAAAACGGTTCTCGGGAACGCCGACGATCTTGCGCTTTTCAAGGCGTTGAACATCCCGCCCTTTCCCGGCCGCGCCCGTATGCGGGCGCCTCTCCTGTTCCTGGCGCTCTCGTGGTTTGCGTTGCGCGACAGGTTTTAGACAAAGAGCGGATTTCCTCTTTAGG
The DNA here is from genome assembly GCF_036528765.1 of Rhizobium sp. BR 362. NCBI lineage: Bacteria > Pseudomonadati > Pseudomonadota > Alphaproteobacteria > Hyphomicrobiales > Rhizobiaceae > Rhizobium > Rhizobium sp. BR 362. Next base: position 59,294 of record NZ_JARWGH010000023.1, read on the forward strand.
CAATCCGCTCTAAAAGCCGAGTCTGAATTTTGCGATGCACACTGGCCTTTTTAAATCGATTAGATTAAAAGGGGCCTTAACCAAGACCGATTGAGAGACACCTCATGAGCAGCCAAATCATTCCCGTTGAACCATTTGACTATGTCGTTTTCGGCGGCAGCGGCGATCTTGCTGAGCGCAAACTGCTGCCTGCCCTTTATCACCGCCAAATTGAAGGCCAATTTTCCGAACCGACTCGCGTCATTGGCGCATCGCGCAGCGCGCTCTCACATGAAGAATACCGCAAATTCGCCGAGGCCGCGCTGAAAGAGCACCTGAAAAAGGGCGAATACGACGAAGCGGAAGTGAAGAAATTCTGCGCGCGCCTGTTCTACGTGCCGGTCGACGCCAAGACCGATACCGGCTGGGATCAGCTCAAGAAGATCCTGGACGACGGCAGGGACCGGGTCCGCGCCTTCTATCTCGCCGTCGCTCCTGGCATTTTTGGCGATATCTCGCAGAAGATCCACGAGCACAAGCTGATCACCAAACAGACCCGCATTGTCGTCGAAAAGCCGATCGGTCGCGATCTCGCCTCCGCCCTGCAGCTCAACGACACGATCGGCAAGGTCTTCAAGGAAGAGCAGATCTTCCGCATCGACCACTATCTCGGCAAGGAAACGGTGCAGAACCTGATGGCGCTGCGCTTTGCCAATGCCCTTTATGAGCCGCTGTGGAACGCCAACCACATTGACCATGTTCAGATCACGGTTGCGGAAGCGGTCGGCCTGGAAGGCCGTGCCGGCTACTATGACACCGCCGGCGCGCTGCGCGACATGGTGCAGAACCATATCCTGCAGCTCCTCTGCTTGACCGCGATGGAAATTCCGTCCTCGATGGACTCAGAAGCGGTTCGCGATGAAAAGCTGAAGGTGCTGCGCGCGCTGAAGCCGATCGACGCTTCCAATGTCGAACAGGCGACCGTGCGCGGCCAGTATCGCGCCGGCGCTTCCGCAGGCGGTCCGGTCAAGGGCTATCTCGACGAGCTGGAAGGCGGCGTCTCCAACACCGAAACCTTCGTTGCCATCAAGGCCGAAATCGGCAACTGGCGCTGGGCCGGCGTTCCCTTCTACATCCGCACCGGCAAACGTCTTGCCGGCCGCATGTCGGAAATCGTCATTACCTTCAAGCCGATCCCGCATAACATCTTCGATCAGGCCGCCGGCCGCATCGTCGCCAACCAGTTGATCATCCGTCTGCAGCCGGACGAAGGCGTCAAGCAGTCGCTGATGATCAAGGACCCAGGTCCGGGAGGCATGCGCCTGCGCAACGTCTCGCTCGACATGAGCTTCGCTTCGGCATTCAATGTCCGCAACCCGGATGCCTACGAACGCCTTTTGATGGACGTCATCCGTTCCAATCAGACGCTGTTCATGCGCCGCGACGAAGTGGAAGCCGCATGGGAATGGGTCGATCCGATTCTCAAGGGCTGGGAAGCCACCAGCCAGTCGGTGCAAGCTTATACCGCTGGCACCTGGGGTCCGAGCCAGGCCATCGCGCTGATCGAGCGTGACGGCCGCACCTGGCATGACGATATCTAAACTGGGACGACGACGATGACAGCGAACATGCATGCTTTCGCCAATGGCGCCGAACTCGCCGGCAAGCTCGCGGACAAGGTGGTCGAGGCTCTCTCGGCCGCCATCGCCGCCCGCGGCTCTGCAAGCATTGCGGTCTCCGGCGGTTCGACGCCGAAGGTCTTTTTTCAGACGCTGTCATCGCGTTCGCTCGACTGGCGCAAGGTGACGATTACCCTCGTCGACGAACGGTTCGTACCGGAAGACAATCCGCGCTCGAACTACCTGCTCGTTCAGGAAAACCTGCTGAAGGACCAGGCCGCGTCGGCACAGTTCTTTCCGCTCTACCAGGACGTGGCTTCCGTCGAGGAAGCCGCCGTCATCGCGACGGAAAAGACCAAGTGCATCGGCTTTCCCTTTGATGTCGCCATTCTCGGGATGGGCAATGACGGACATACGGCTTCGTTCTTTCCGGGAGGGAGCAATCTCGCAGCGGCGCTCGATGCGAAGAGCCCGCGCGGCATCATCACCATGGAAGCTGAAGGGGCCGGCGAACCCCGGCTGACCTTCACCCTCTCCAGCCTGCAGGATGCCCGATTGCTGGTGCTGCATATCGAGGGGGAAGGCAAGAAAGGCGTTCTCGCCAAAGCGGAAACGCCGGGCGAAGAGACCGAGATGCCCATCCGCGCCGTTCTGCGGCGAGCCGCCTCTCCGGTCGAGATTTATTGGGCTCCCTGACACGGCCGAAAAGCCTCGTCATCGAACCCGGAAAGACACAGCAACATGTGCTGCGCCATGTGCCCGCAAGGGCGCACCGGCAAAGCATTGACTTTTGAACCTCGCGCCACGCCCTCCACCAAGACAGATCGAAGCGATCTTCGGGGCAACGCGCAGAACAGACGGAGGCAGATCGACCATGGCCGCTGACGCCCGCATTTCCGCGATTACCACACGCATCATCGAGCGCTCGAAGCCGACACGCGAGCGTTATCTCGACCGCCTGCGCAATGCGGCGACGGCGGGCGCTCAACGCTCCGTGCTCGGCTGCGCCAACCTCGCGCATGGCTTCGCCATCTGTTCCCCGACCGAGAAAGAGGCGTTGGCGGGAGACCGCGTGCCCAATCTCGGGATCATCACCTCCTATAACGACATGCTCTCGGCGCATCAGCCCTTCGAGACCTATCCCGCCATCATCCGCGAGGCGGCGGCAGAGGCAGGCGGCATCGCCCAGGTCGCCGGCGGTGTGCCGGCCATGTGCGACGGCGTCACGCAGGGCCAGCCGGGCATGGAACTTTCGCTCTTCTCGCGCGACCTGATCGCCATGTCGGCCGGCGTCGGCCTGTCGCACAATATGTTCGATGCGGCCGTCTTCCTTGGCGTCTGCGACAAGATCGTACCCGGTCTCGTCATCGCCGCCCTTTCGTTCGGCCATCTGCCGGCCGTCTTCATCCCGGCCGGGCCGATGACCTCTGGCCTGCCGAACGACGAGAAGTCACACGTGCGCCAGCTCTTTGCCGAGGGCAAGGTCGGCCGAGCGGAGCTGCTGGAGGCGGAATCGAAGTCCTATCACGGCCCCGGCACCTGCACCTTCTACGGCACGGCCAATTCCAATCAGATGCTGATGGAGATCATGGGCTTCCATATGCCCGGCGCCTCCTTCGTCAATCCCGGCACGCCGTTGCGCGAAGCACTGACGCGCGAAGCGACCAAGCGGGCGCTCGCGATCACCGCCATGGGCAACGAATTCACGCCCGCCGGCGAGATGATCGATGAACGCTCGATCGTCAACGGCGTCGTCGGCCTGCATGCGACCGGTGGCTCGACCAATCATACGATGCATCTCGTCGCCATGGCGCGAGCAGCCGGCATCGTGCTCACCTGGCAGGACATTTCCGAGCTTTCGGACATCATTCCGCTGCTTGCGCGCGTCTATCCGAATGGCCTTGCCGACGTGAACCATTTTCATGCTGCCGGCGGTATGGGCTTCCTTATCAAGGAGCTTTTGAAAAAGGGGCTGCTGCACGACGATGTCCGCACCGTCGCCGGCCAGGGACTTTCCGCCTATTCGATCGAGGTGAAGATCGGCGCCGATGGCGGCGTCGTGCGCGAGCCAGCACCGGAAAAGAGCGGCGATCCGAAGGTGTTGGCAGGCATCGAAACGCCCTTCCAGGGCAATGGCGGGCTGAAGATGCTGCGCGGCAATATCGGCAAGGCGGTCATCAAGATTTCCGCCGTCAAGCCGGAGCGCCATGTCATCGAGGCGCCGGCCGCCATCTTCCACGACCAGCTCGAAATGCAGCAGGCGTTCAAGGACGGCAAGCTGAACCGCGACTTCGTCGCCGTCGTCCGCTTCCAGGGACCGAAGGCGAACGGCATGCCGGAGCTGCACAAGCTGACGCCGGCGCTCGGCGTATTGCAGGACCGCGGCTTCCGCGTGGCGCTGCTGACCGATGGGCGCATGTCCGGCGCATCGGGCAAGGTCCCGGCCGCCATCCATGTCACCCCCGAAGCCGTCGAAGGCGGACCGATTGCCCGCATCAAAGAAGGCGACATCATCCGCATCGACGCGATCGCCGGTACGCTGGAAGTACTGGTCGACGCCGCGGACATGGCCGAACGCGAGCCGGTCGTCGTTGATCTCTCCGAGAATGAATTCGGCATGGGCCGCGAGCTGTTCGTCCCCTTCCGCCGTGCCGCCGGTCCGGCCGATCAGGGCGCCAGCGTCCTGTTCCGTCATTGAGACGTCAACAGCACAAAGGAGCCCGCGCAGCATCTGCCGCGCGGGCTCTTTTTGCGTCGGTCGAAATTAGGCGCGGATATCGAGCACGCGGTCGCGATGCGACGGATGGGTGCTGTAGACGAAGATCTTGTTCATTTCCTTCTCCGTCAGCAGCCGCAGGAAACGGACCTCGATGGTGTTGTTGGGGAAGACCTTCATCAGGATGCAACCGACCTTGGTGATGCGGGCATCGGGGATGTCGAGATAGAACTGCTTTGGCAGATTATATTGGGTGAGGATCGCCAGGACCGCGCTGCTCTGCGAGATTCGGATGATATCGCAGCGGCGCGACGCCAGGTTCATGACGCCTTTTTCGGTATATTCGATCCGCGCGGCGTTCATCGTGTCCTCCATCCGGTACCGCACCTCGCGGTCGTACATGAAGGATTCTTCCTTGTTGAGGAAATGCTGGCCTGGATGAGCCGTGCCGGAAGCTGCCATTGTCGTAAATCCCTGAAGTATATTACGAAGCTCAGGCTATCAGCCGGTATTTAACAGAAGGTTTGGAAGCGCTAGACCAAGTTGCATTTTATTGTATTTCTACACTCGGACTAGCGCTCCCGCGCCCTTGGGAGGATGACTTATTGCTTATGATAGGTGTGACCTTCTGCATCGAAGAGATGGAGCTTCTGCCTATCGGCCGCAAAGCGCATCTTCTGCCCGCGCTTAACGTCTGCAATGCCCGGTATTTTGACAATGATCGGCTCACCGTCCACCAGGCCCTCGATATAAAGTTGCGTGACCTCGCCGAGGGCTTCGACGATAGAGACCTCGCCCTCGAAGAGGTAGTTCTCGTCGGTCGCGATCCGCAGATCTTCCGGGCGAACGCCGAAGCTTGCGGTCTTGCCTTGCTCGGATGCGGCCGTCGCAATGTCGAGCACCACCGTCTTACCACCCGTCAGCGTCACCGTCGTCGCCGCGCCGGTTCCGGTGACCGTCGCGGGGATGATGTTCATGGCCGGCGAGCCGATGAACTTCGCCACGAAGAGGTTGGCCGGATGCTCATAAAGCTCGAGCGGCGCGCCGACCTGCTCCACGCGACCGGCCGACAATACGACGATGCGGTCCGCCAAGGTCATGGCTTCCACTTGGTCGTGGGTGACGTAGATCATCGTCGTCTCGGGCATGGAGTCGCTGAGCTTGGCGATCTCGATGCGCGTCGCCACGCGCAGCGCAGCGTCAAGGTTCGATAGCGGTTCGTCGAACAGAAAAACCTTGGGGTTGCGGCAGATGGCGCGGCCGATGGCAACACGCTGGCGCTGACCGCCCGAGAGGGCCTTCGGGAGACGCTCAAGATATTGCGTGAGCTGAAGGCTCGCAGCGGCGGCGCGAACGCGGCGGTCGATCTCCTGCTTGCTTTCCCGGGCAATACGCATGCCGAAGGCCATGTTGTCGAAGACCGTCATGTGCGGATAGAGAGCGTAGGACTGGAAGACCATCGCAATGCCGCGCCTTGACGGCGGCACCTCGTTGACCTTCTGCCCCGCGATGAGCATGTCGCCGGAGGTGATGCTCTCAAGCCCCGCGATCATACGCAGCAATGTGGATTTGCCGCATCCGGAAGGGCCGACGAAGACGATGAACTCGCCCTGTTGGATATCCAGATCGATGCCATGCAGAACATGCACATTCCCGTATGATTTTCGGATGTCCTTTAGAACAAGCCCTGTCATCTATGCTCTCCTCCTCCCAAACACTCAGGCGAGACGCGCGAAATAGGCGCCCCAAGCCGGAATATCGATCTTGTTGCCGTAGTTGTTGCTTGCAAAACCATGACCGGCAAGGGCCTGCCAACTCCCCTCAGGCAGGGTTGCCGTCGCCTCCGTCGCGCTCATGTTGAACACGCAGAGAATGGTTTCGCTGCCGTAGTGACGCGTATAAAGCAGCACGTCGTCCTGCGGCTCCGTAAACGCGATGTCGCCCTTTGCAAAGGCCGGGTGCTGCTTGCGGAAGGCGAGGAAGCGGCGATATTGCTCCAGCACCGAGTGCTCATCTCCCTGCTGCACGCTGACAGCGCGCAGAATATGCTCTACCGGCACCGGAAGCCAGGGTTTGACCGTCGAGAAACCACCCTGGGTCACCTGGCTGTCCCAGACCATCGGCGTGCGGCAGCCGTCGCGGCCCTTGAATTCCGGCCAGAATTGAATGCCGTAGGGGTCCTGCAGATCCTGATAAGCGAGATCGGCTTCCGTCAGGCCAAGCTCTTCGCCCTGATAGAGGCAGACCGAGCCGCGCAGCGTCAGGATCAGGGCCGCATATTGCTTGGCAAGCGCATCACGGTCGGCGACGAGGCTTCCCCAGCGGCTGACATGGCGCACGACGTCATGGTTTGAAAATGCCCAGCAGGCCCAGCCTTCCGGCGCGGCAGCGGCAAAATCCTTCATGACGTCTTCGACGCGCTCCGGCGACAGCGGATCCGGAGCCAGGAACTCGAAGGCGTAGCACATGTGCATCTTATCGTCGCCGGAGGTGTATTCGCCGACGATCTCAAGCCCGCGCTGACTATCGCCGACTTCGCCGACGGCAGCAATCGCCGGATATTCGTCGAGGACGGCGCGGAAGCGCTGCAGGAACTTCAGATTCTCCGGACGGTTCTTGTCGTAGAGATGCTCCTGGAAATTATAGGGATTGACTGCGGGCGCAGTGGAAGCGTTGCGGCGCGACGGCTCCAGCGCGGGATTGTCGCGCAGTTCCCGATCGTGGAAATAGAAGTTGATGGTGTCGAGGCGAAAGCCATCGACACCACGGTCGAGCCAGAAGCGCACGACGTCCAGCAGCCGGTCCTGAACCTCGGGATTGTGCAGGTTGAGGTCCGGTTGCGAGATCAGGAAGTTGTGCATGTAGTATTGCATGCGGGTCGGGTCCCAAGCCCAGGCGGAACCGCCGAAGATCGAGAGCCAGTTGTTGGGCGGCGTGCCATCCGGCTTGGCATCGGCCCAGACATACCAATCCGCCTTGGGATTGCCCTTGCTCGACCGGCTTTCGACAAACCAGGGATGGCGGTCGGAACTGTGCGACAGCACCAGATCGATCATCACCTTGATGCCGAGGCGATGGGCTTCAGTCACCATCACATCGAAATCGGCAAGCGTTCCGAAGATCGGGTCGACATCTTCGTAATTGGAGACGTCGTAGCCGAAATCGCGCATGGGCGAGGTGAAGAACGGCGAAATCCAGATCGCGTCGACGCCAAGGGCGGCTATATGCGGCAGGCGGACGGCGATGCCCTTCAGGTCGCCGATGCCGTCGCCGTTGGAGTCCTGATAGGAGCGCGGATAGATCTGATAGATCACCGCTCCGCGCCACCAGTCTTTGTCCACCGTTGAGATCGATTGAGAGGCAATGCTCATTCTGAGTAGGTCCTGTATGAGTAGAAAGGTCTTCGGTCAGCCCCCCTTCACCGACCCGGCGAGCAGACCGCGCACGAGATAGCGCTGCAGACCGAAGAAGACGAGGAGCGGAATAAGGATGGTGACGAAGGCGGAGGCCGTCAGGATTTCCCAATTACCGCCGCGCGAGCCGAGCAGAGCGTTCAGGGCTGCTGTCAGCACCAGATGATCCTTGTCGGTGCCGAGGAACACCATGGCGATCAGAAGGTCGTTCCAAACCCAGAGGAATTGAAAGATCGCGAAGGAGGCGAGCGCCGGAAAGGACAGCGGCAGGATGATCTTGACGAAAATATCGAAGTCGCTGGCGCCGTCGACGCGCGCGGACTCGACGATTTCCTTCGGCAAACCGGCAATGTAGTTGCGCAGCAGATAGATGGCGAGCGGCAGGCCGAAGGCGGTATGCGCCATCCAGATGCCGGGATAGGTCTTCGATGGCACGCCGAACATCTGGCCGATCTCATTGTAGATGCGTAACAGCGGGATGAGCGACATCTGCAGCGGCACCACGATGAGGCCGACGACCAGCGCGATCAGCAGCGCGCGGCCGGGGAACTCCATCCAGGCGAGCGCATAGGCCGCAAACGCCGCGATCAGGATCGGGATGATCGTCGCCGGAATGGTGACGGTCAGCGAATTGATGAAGGACTGGCCAATGCCTTCGCCCGTCAGAACGGTACGATAATTCTGCAGTGTGAATTCCGGCGGGGTGGAGATGGTCAAATAGATGCGCTTGCCGCGCGTATCGGCGTCGAATGCGGCATTCTTCTGATAGCGGTAGCTGCCGTCGGCATTGACGGTAAGCGTCTCGCCATTGCCGATATCGGCGGGTGCCCCGGYTTTGTAGGCGGCGGGGTCCTGCACGCGCAGGCCGAAGGATTCGWTTTTGCTGTTCCCGCCGTTGCCGTCACCGGAGACATTGCCGGTGATCACGTAATTGGGACCGTCCTGCGTCGCCTTGTCAGTGCCGGCGAGGCGCACGGCCGTGGTCCGGGTCGAGCCGGCAAAGGCCGTCCACCAGCCGGAAACGACGATCTGATCCCTATCGCGCAGAGCGGTGACGAAGATACCAAGCGTCGGCAGCAGCCAGATGAGAACGATGAGCAGAACCGCGAAATGAACGAAGAGGCGGGCGGGGCCGATACGGCCGAGGTTTCCAATCATGTCAGCGCCCCTTCATCTCTGCGTTTGCGCGACGGATGTTCCAGATCATAATCGGTGTGACGGCGACCATGATGACGAGCGCGATGACGGCACTTCGGCCGGAATCGCCGCCGCCGCGGAACAACCAGTTGAACATCAGATTTGCAAGGACCATCGTGTTCCACTGACCGTTGGTCATGGTGAGCACGATATCGAACACCTTGAGGACGAGGATGGTAATGGTCGTCCAGACCGTAGCAATCGTGCCCCAGACCTGCGGCACCATGATTTTCCAGAAGATTTGCCAGCCATTGGCGCCGTCGATAACGGCCGCTTCGATGGTTTCCTCCGGAATGCCGCGCAGGGCGGCCGACAGTATGACCATGGCAAAGCCGGTCTGAATCCAGATAAGCATGACCATCAGAAAGAAATTGTTCCAGAAGGGAATGGTGATCCAGACTTCCGGCGTGCCGCCGAAGAGCTGTACGATCGCATTCAGCAAACCGATCTGCGTGTCGTTGCCGCCGCGATATTCGTAGATGAACTTCCAGATGACCGATGCGCCGACAAAGGAGATCGCCATCGGCATGAAGATCACCGCCTTGGCGATGTTACCCCACCAGATGCGGTCGGTCATGACGGCGATCACGAGACCGAAGAAGGTGCAGGCCGCCGGTACCACCGCGAGCCAAAGGATGTTGTTGAAGATCGACTGGCGGAATTCGGTATCGTTGATAGCCCAGACATAGTTAGCGCCACCGACGAATTGATTGCCGTCGGGACCGTAGAAGGACAAGATGAGCGTCGCAACGACCGGATACATCAGGTAGACGGCGAGGAGGAAAAGCGCCGGTCCAAGGAAAAGCCAGGGCCGGATGAGACCGCGGCGGCGCAGATTGACTGCGGCGCGGTGAACATCGCCACCTTCCTTTGCCGGGAAAATTATGTCCAGCAGCTTGTTGGAAAAGAGAAAATAGGCGGCGCACACGGCAACGCCAAATATCATGGCTCCAATCGCCGTCAGTATTTGCGAAATCATCCTTCCCTCCCGAATAATTGCTTGCATGAAGCGACCCGTCCGGCGCCGTCGGCACCCCCCAAGGCGTCGGCTGCGACAGGGTAGAGTGGCGGCGCCGGCAAATACCGGCGGCGCCCTTCTGCGATGTTATGATTACTTGATGGAGTCCCACGCCTTCTGGATTGCGTCGGCGGAGTCCTGAGCCGACTTGCCGCCGACGAAGTCCACCATCCCGGTCCAGAATGCACCCGCACCGATCTTGCCCGGCATCAGGTCGGAACCGTCGAAGCGGAAGGTGGTGGCGGTGGTGAGGATTTCGCCTTCCTTCCTCAGGGTGTCGTTGGCGTAGGCAGCGGTATTGACGCCCTTGTACGGGGTCAGGAAGCCGGACTGTGCCATCCAGACTTCTTGGGCGATCGGCGTCTGCAGGAACTCGATGAAGGCGCGCGCGGCCTTCGAGTCCTTGGTGATCGTTGCCAGCGTGCCGGCGCCGAGAACCGGCTTGCCGAGTTCCGGATGCGAGGCAAAAGGCGGGAAGTAGAAGAAGTCGGCATCCTGGCCGAGCTTCGTGCCCTCTGGGAAGAAGGACGGGATGAAGGATGCCTGCTTGTGCATGTAGCACTTGGGCGGAACCGTAAAGAGACCCTTCGGGCTATCACGGAAGTCGGTCGAAGCAACGGCAGCGACGCCGCCGTCGACATATTTGGCGTTCTTGGCGAACTTGCCGAATTCATCGATGGCGTTGACGACCTTGGGGTCATTGAACTTCAGGCTGTTGTCGACCCAGCCGTCATAGTCCTTCGGCGACACGGTGCGCAGCATCAGGTCTTCGACCCAGTCGGTCGCCGGCCAGCCGGTGGCGCCGCCCGAACCGAGGCCGATGCACCAGGGGGTGCCGCCGTCCTTGACGATCTGATCGGAAAGCTTGATCAGGTCTTCCATGGTGGCGGGGACCTTATAGCCGGCTTCTTCGAAATTTTCCGGCACGTACCAGACGAGGGACTTCAGGTCGGCCTTGTATGGGAAGGCATAGAAGGCTTCCTTGCCGTCCTTGCCCTTGTAGGTGCCGTAGCCGACCCAGCTATCGCCGGCACCATAATTGGTCTTCACCCAGTTTGCGAGATCATCGCCGAGCGGCGTCAGATAGCCCTTGCTGGCGAGATTGGCGAGAAGGCCCGGCTGCGGCAGGATCGCGACGTTCGGCGGCGAGCCGGCCTGGGTGTCGATGACGATCTGCTGCTCATAGTTTTCCGAGGATGAATACTTCGCGTTGACGCCCGTCGCCTCCGTGAAATAGTTCAGAACGCTGGTGAAGAGTGCCTCGTCCTCGCCGCGCCATGGGCCGAAGATCGTCATCGTTTCACCCTTCAAGTCCGCATGGGCGGCCTTGAAGTCGTCATAGCTTTTCCAGTTGAACTTTGAATCCTGACCGGGCTGGAACTTCAAATCCGCAGCCAACGTGGTACCAGCCGCCAACGCCGCAACGGCAACGGTCATCAAAAACAATTTCTTCATGTGGTTGTCCTCCCAAATACAAATCCCATGAGCCGAACACGTTGCGCGTGTTGCGCGCTCATTTCTCAAAGCGCTTTGGCTACTCACTCATTCCATTGTGGGCAGAGTAAAGTCAAGCGAATTTGTGAGTTCGGCTAATATACACCCAAATCTCGCGATGCAGCATGGAAAGACAGCAATATTTTGCAAATCGTCTTGTTTCGAATGCACCGCCTGCTACATAGTCAAAAGCGCTTTGGAAGCCAGTCGCATGGGCAGGAGGAGCCTTTGCGGCAGTGGAAATGGGCATAGGGAGGAGCAGAGGCACGTGAATCTGAAGCAGCTATCGCAAATGTTAGGGCTGTCGCAGACCACGGTCAGCCGTGCGTTGAACGGATATCCGGAGGTCAATCGCGAAACCCGGGAGCGAGTACTCAAAGCGGTTCGGGAGACAGGATACCGTCCGAACAAGGCCGCGCAACGGCTCGCAACCGGCAAGGCCGGCTCGATCGGCCTCGTCATGCCGACGGCGCCCGGCCATCCCTCCGACCTGCATTTCGGCGAATTCCTGACCGGCCTCGGCGAAGAGGCATTGCGGCATGATTTCCATTTCGTCGTCACGCCGGCCGATCCGAACGACGAAGTCGGTGCGCTGAGGCGGCTTGCCGCCAGCGGCAATGTCGACGCTCTGTTCATCACCTATATGCGCGGCCATGATCCACGCCTGGAAATGCTGAAATCCCTATCCATACCCTTCCTGGTGCATGGACGATCTTTTGGGACGGAACCGGATTACCCCTACCTCGACATCGACAACGAGGCGGCATTCTATGATGCCACGAAGCTGCTGCTGCAGCTTGGCCATAAACGTTTTGCGCTGCTGAACGGGCCGATCTATCTCGATTTCGCCATCCGGCGGAAAAAGGGGGTGGTCACGGCACTTGCCGAACGCGGCTTGATGCTGGACGAGGCCTATGTCAGCCATACGGCGATGACCGATGAACAGGGCCTTTTCGCGATGGAGCGTATCCTGCAGCTCGAGAAGCGACCAACGGCCATCCTCTGTTCCAGCACGGTACTCGCGCTCGGCGCGGTACGCGCCATCAACCAGGCAAAATTGAAGCTCGGCGAGGATATATCGCTGATCGCCCACGATGATGTGCTGACGCTATTGAAGCCGGAGAATTTCACCGTGCCGCTGACGACGACGCGATCGTCACTGCGCGCGGCGGGCGTGCGCGTCGCTGAGCGACTGATCGGCGAGATCAAGCAGCTCGAGACATTTCCCGAGCAGGAGCTTTGGAAAACCGAGTTGATCGTGCGCGCCTCGACCGGCGTGGCGCCGGCCGATTAAGATGGTGTAATTGGCTCGATCTATCCGAAAACCGCTTCACGGTTTCGCTGCGCGGTCCGTCGGTTCGGCATCATGCAGCACCAGCTTTAGAACTTCGGCGGCTGTTTTCCTGCGGCGCGGTAGGCGGCGATGACAGTATTGGCCATCAGCATGGCAATCGTCATTGGTCCGACGCCGCCCGGAACCGGGGTGATGGCTGCGGCAACTTCCGCCGCTTCGGCAAAGGCGACATCGCCGACCAGGCGGCTTTTGCCCTCGCCTCTTTCCGGCGCTGCGATGCGGTTGATGCCGACATCGATCACCGTTGCGCCTGGCTTGACCCAATCGGCTTTCACCATTTCCGGCCGGCCGACGGCCGCCACCAGAATATCGGCACCCCGGGCAACGGCGGCCAAGTCCTTCGTCTTCGAATGCGCCGTCGTCACCGTCGCATTGGCAGAAAGCAGCAGTTGCGCCATCGGCTTGCCGAACAAGTTGGAGCGGCCGATGACGACGGCRTTCAATCCCGACAGRTCCTCRCCRTGGATGCGGCGCACCAGCAGCATGGCGCCGGCCGGCGTGCAGGAGATCAGSCCGGTGGCCAAATCGCCGGTCGCCAGCTTGCCGGCGTTAACGACRTGCAGGCCATCGACATCCTTGTCCGGCCGGATCGACTGGATGATCGCYTCGGCATTYAAATGCTTCGGCAGCGGCAGTTGCACCAGGATGCCGTGAATGGCGGCATCCTCGTTCAGCGACTGGACSAGYTTWGCSAGCTCACCTTGAGTCGTTTCGGCCGGCAGCGTGTGCTGGATGGAGTTGAAGCCGCATTCCTTGGCCATRCGGCCCTTGGCGCCGACATAGGTGTGGCTGGCCGGATCATCMCCGACGATGACCACCGCAAGGCCGGTCTTCACACCCGTGTCTTTCTCCAGCGCTGCAGTCGCCGTCTTCACCGCATCAATTACAGACGCAGCCACCTGCTTGCCATCGACGATGTCAGCCATCGCTCACCCCATCCTCTCGGATGCATAGCTTCCCGGGCTTGCCGGGAAGACGATGGTGCGGTTGCCGTTGAGAAAGGTGCGGTAGTGGATATGGGCATGGATGGCCCGCGCCAGCACCTGGCTTTCGACATCGCGGCCGATCGAGACATAGTCTTCGGCCGACTGCGCATGCGTGATGCGGGCCGTGTCCTGCTCGATGATCGGACCTTCGTCGAGATCGCCGGTGACGTAATGCGCCGTCGCCCCGATCAGCTTGACGCCGCGTTCATAGGC
>NZ_JARWGH010000024.1:0-73000 GCF_036528765.1 Rhizobium sp. BR 362
TCCGAGGAGATGTCGCCGAAAAACCGCACCTCGCCGTTGCGCTCTCCATCGGCAATGGCCACTGAAATCTTCAACTTCGACGTATCCAAGCCGATGAAAATTACGCTATCTTCTTTCATGGTTCGTCCTCGCTTAAGCGTGGGGCTCGGCTCCGGCCTATCCAGAGCAACCCCCGACTTCAGCTTACTGCGGGGGCGGGCCACCTTCACCCCGCGAACATACGGTCTATTTCTACGGCGTTGCCCGCGGCATTGACGAGCGCCAGGTCAAGCCGAACCGCGTGCGCAAATCCGTCGGCGCGGAGGATACGTTCTCTGAGGACCTTTATGCATACGAGCCGGCCCGCCAAGGGTTGCAGCCGCTGATCGAAAAGGTGTGGGCCTACTGCGAGGCCAATGCAATCGGCGCCAAGACGGTGACGCTCAAGGTCAAATATGCCGATTTCAACCAGATCACCCGCAGCAAGACAGTTCCGGAACCTCTGCCCGCAATCACCGATCTCGAAGAGCTGGTTGGCCTGCTGCTGACGCCGATCTTTCCGGCTGCAAAAGGCATACGACTGCTCGGCGTCACCTTATCTTCGCTGGAGCGGCGCGCCTCTGGAACCGAGCCGCAGTTGCGGCTTGCCCTTTAAAGCGCCAGCATTGGCGGGGCAGGAGCGCCTTGGCGCTTGGCCCGGAATGTTCCTGCCGGCAAAGGCCGGGGAATTTGGTCTTCGGGAACGTCCAATAGAGAGAAAACGTCCATGGCAAAGCGATTCTGCGATCGTCCGGATTGCGCCATGACCGGCCCGCACCCGATCTAAGGCGTGTCGTCGCCATCAATCGACATCGCGCAACAACGCTGCCGGACGGTTCGCTGCAAATCAGCGTCCAAGGCTGCCAGCGGCGGCGATGATCTCGGCCGCGGTCGGGAAGATGGAGAGGCTGTTCGGTCCGTCGAGCGCTTCGATTTGTGCCCAGCCGATGGTGCCGTTTGCATTGACCAGGAAGTGCCCGACGAGCTGGGTAGCATGGTTCGCAAAGATCGCATTATCGGCGTCATCAAGCTCGAAATGGTCCTTGGCGTTGAGCACGGTGTTGGCTTCCATCGGGTGCAGCGGTTTCGGAAGCTCGCCCGTCGGGTTGATACGTGCCGCCTGGAACTGCGCCATGGTTGCGCTATAGGGCCAGTCGGGCTGCTCGCAGCTTCCATCGGGCAGGAACTCGGCGTGCGGCACGCCGTAGGCCTGATGCGTGCGGCAGTCCGGGTCACAGAGAAGCGTCACTGGCGTCGGCCGATGGCGGAAATACAAACGGGCACGTTCCACCGGCGTGTTGATAACCGCGACCGTCTCCACCCCGGCGGCGCGCAGGGTCGGCTGTACGCCGGCAAGCTGTTCTAACTGACGCCGGCAGAAGGGGCAGTGCAGCCCGCGAAAGAACCCGATCACGAACGGGCGACCGCTCAAGTCGGCGAAAGAGACTGTTCCGTCAAAGTTGGCCGCCGCTAGTGCGAAGGCGGGGGCGGTTTCTCCTGGTTGCAGCGGGCGTTTTTGGTCTCCCATGGAATAATTCCTTTGTCGTATCGTCTAGGTGGACGACCAAAATTAACTATATCACCGCTCGCACGAAGGCCCAGCGTTCGATGTTGAGATCATTAAATTTGGCTCGACATGTCATTCGATGCTGTCGACAAAATAACTCAGAAGTGGAGAGCACGATGCTCTCAACAAGGCTGTTACGCGCCAAAGCTGCCAAGCTGATGGCCCGCCTTTCGGTGTTGATGCATGCGGCAACCGTGCCGAACGACCACGAGCGGCGGCTTCTTCGCCTTTGTCTCGGCAGAAACAGTTTCATCTTCAGACGACCTGGATTGCTGCCGAACCAACGTGTTGCATTGGGCGTGGCGGCAATCCACCCCACATGCAACAGCTCTGCAGCTCCGTAGGTCTGCCAGCATTAACGGGAATATCCTAGGGAGCCTCCGCGTTCTATGGAACCAATCGCGGCTGATGAAGTTGGTAGGCGAGAGAGGAGCTGAACATGGCAAAGAACAGAATTCCAAAGAAAATAGCGGGGTATAGAGTTCCCAAAGGTCTGCGAAAATCAGCAATCATCAAGGCCTTGCTGGCAAGCGACGTCGGCCGAAGCATCCTCGCGAACGCACTGACAGCGGGAGCCGGGGCTGCCGCTACCGTGCTGATTGAAGATCGCGGTCAAATTGCCGATGCGGCTGGCACGGCGGCAGGAAAGGGGAAGCGGGCCATTAGCCTGGTGTCCACCGCACTGTCGCGCGCGACGGACGCTGCAATGGAAGTAGTGACAAATTCGGCAAGCGACGCACTTCCAAAGAAGTTCCGCAAGGATGCGAAGGTCCCCCCTTCTCGGGGCGCGGTGCACTAAAAGCCGCGCCCTCGCCGGACCGACAGAGTGACGCACACTTTCTCGAGCGCTATGCAGTGGAGCGCTACGCGCGCGGCGGCCTTGACAAGGCGGCCATAGCGGGATTGGTAAAAATGGTCACCCGGTTGGTTCGCAAGCATCCGATGATCGCTGCCGATCTTTTGCTGGCCGGCGCAGGGCGTGCCGGTCACGTCGGATGGCAGCAGATCGCAGACGGACTGAAGCGGCCCAAGAAGACGAAAATCTTACACGCTGTCCCGCTCATTGGTTCGGCAGGGACCGCGGAAGTTGGCGAGGTTCGCCCGCAGGAAGCTGCTCCAGATGCGTTTAACTGCGGGGACTACGGACCGCCCCGGCCGCTTCCGCAAGACTAATCCATCGTGACTCCCATAGCTTTCAGTCACTGCAATCCCGTCAACGCTACAAAATGGACTTCCTGCCAACGCTGCACTCGTTCGCGATGTCGGAACCCGCGATGGCGGCTACGATCGCCCCTCCTTTATCGATCGAACCAGACGTCAAGCTCATCGGCAGAATGAGGAGATCCCGTGATCGAAGACCTTCCGGAGCCCGACTTTGCAGAGCGAGATTCCGAGAAGGCTGCTTTACAGCTTTAGGATAAGGCCGCGACCGACGGCTGTGACTGCGGATGTCCGGCATTCTCGTGGAGCTGTTGATCAATCTTTTTCGGATGCGGGCGCGGTATAGCGGCGGCGGACCGCCTTAGCGACGCGGCGACGGCTTTCATCGGCTGAAAGAGCTCTATCGGCCTCAATCCTGGCGGTCTCATCGGCAAGATCCCGATCACCAATCCTATCTCGAAACCACTTCGAATAATCGCCTGTGCGCCGGTGATGCTCCCAAGTACGCTCGTCAACTCCTTCCGCCATTTGCAGGAACACCATGAGATTTTGGGCCCGCAGGTTCAATTCACCCTTGGGTCCCCTGAAGTAAAAGCTTCGAGTTTCATCCAACCGCCCTTCGACGTATTTCCGCGTATGTCGCTTGTGCGCCTGGCGTGGTTTCTCCACCGTAAGCGCCCGCACCCCGGTGTCATCGGCGCGATTCCAGAACAGCACCTGATGGTCATCGGCTGCGGCCGGTAACGCAGGAGCCTTCTCGGATATGCACGCGCAAAAGCTGTTGATCACCTCGCCCGCTTTCGGTCCGAGAGCAACAACCATAGTGACGGTCCGCAGAACATCTTGAGACACGGCATCGGGATGGACGGTGATCAAGACGACACCGGAAAAATCGTCTGTCAGGGCGAGCGAGGCGCTATTGCGGCTCTCTGGCATCAAATGGTGCGCCTCATCGATGATCAGCCAGTGCGGACGACCCGCTTTGGAGCGCAACGTGGCGAGCTGCGGCATCAGTTCCGCAAAGAAGCCCGGTCTTTCCCGCAGCTCGAAGGCGAGCGTATCCACCACGACATTGGTGAGCGGATTGTCCAACAGCTCCAGCACATGGTCCATCACTGGCGGTGTGGAGGTGTCGCCAACAGTCACCGCCCCCTCCAGGCCTTCGTAGTCACCTTCCGGATCGAAGATACAAAATTGCCAACCCTGCTCCGCCATTCGTTCGGTTAGCGCGGTTGCGAGCGTGGACTTGCCGATGCCTGAGCTTCCGGCAATGAGAACCACGTCATCCGGAAAGGCGGATACCGTCTCCTCACCGTCCTTCCCGAGCGGCAGCGCGTGGCGCAGGCTCGGAGCAAGGCGATAATCCTGTTCGAGCATGGCATCGACGAGTTCGGCGACGCCGCGGCCGCGATCTCCTTTCAGGACCACATCGGCCGTGTCCTTCAACGCATCGAGAGCATTAGCAACGGCTGCGCCGCAACCGCACATCCTTAGCAGCGCGTGATCGTTCTCGGCGTCGCCGACGCCGACCACATTCAGGGGTGAAAGCGCCAACTCCTCCAAGGCGACCTTCAGACCGGCCGCCTTGTTGATGCCGCTTGGCAGAATCATCACTGCGCCTTTGTTGAAGATGATTTCCAGCTCGAGACCCATCTCATTGATGACCTCGAGCGCAGTCACCTGGTGAGGCTCCCAAGTGGCGACGATGGACCGGCCGACCGAAATATCGGCCACTCCCCGCTCCTTCAGCCGTTCAATGAACTCGGCAGGCGGGGCCGGCGCTATCGCCCGCTCCTCCTCCGTTTTCGGATTATACAGCAAGGCTCCGTTTTCCGCGACGATCCGGTCGAAAAGGTCGACGTGCGGGAAAACGCGCTTCAGGTCGGGCAATTCTCGACCTGTTACGAGGATGAGCTTCCGGCCGCTGTCCTTGCATTTTTTCAGGGCCGCAATCGTCGGTTCGTCGACCGCTCCGTGTTCTGCGATCGTTCCGTCGTAGTCGGATGCCAGTGCCATGAAATACATCGATCGTCTCCATGCTATTGCCAAGTTCGGAAGCGCAGGAGTTCAACCGTGATGCGGGAGAGTTGTTCCGGGTAAGTCCTGGTCAAAACCCCATCTCCGACAATCCGGTATTATCGCCGATCTGTCGCCAGCATCAACCTCATCGGGCGCGTCGCTGAGACAGGCATTGGACCGCACCAGCTCATTCCGCCACCAGTATGTCCCATCCCGACATGGTTTGACGGGCAACTCCCTCAAGTTCCGTACGGCTGGCACCGTCTCGTGCCTGAACAGTGAGCGAGCTTGCAGGTAGACGTGCTTTTTACGCCATGTCGAAGTCCGCGTTGCTTTCGCCACCGTCGCGATGAGATCGGTGCGATGGCAGCCGCAGTCGACGTATTCCGGCAAGCAGCACTTACCAACGCCTCGAGCGCGAAGACCATTCGACCCGCCAGCAGCAGGATGCCGAACGGGCGGCGGTGCAGAAGCGCACCGAAAAAGAGGGCGAAGAGTTGCGCTTTGCCTCCGAGCGCCTTGGTGTCGGTCTCAAACATCTGGCCGCCGGCGATCTGGCATTTCAGTTGAACGAGGCATTTGCAGAAAACTTCGAGCCCTTGCGCAACGACTTCAACCAGTCCGTCCGTCAGCTTGGCACGGCCCTCTCGGCGATCGCCGATAGTATCGCCACCATCGACAACGGCACCCGCGAAATCGCCTCCGGTGCCCAGGACCTCGCCAAGCGCACGGAGCAGCAGGCGTCCTCGCTGGAAGAAACGGCTGCGGCTCTCGAAGAGATCACCGTAAATGTCGGCTCCTCGACGAAGCTGACGGATGAGGCTCGCGCGGTTGCCTCCCAAGCCAATTCGAGCGCCCGAATTTCGGCGGAGGTCGTTTCCAAGGCCGAAGAGGCAATGCGGCGGATCGAAGAAAGCTCGCAGCAGATCTCCAACATCATCGGCGTCATCGACGAGATTACCTTCCAGACCAATCTTCTGGCACTCAACGCCGGCGTGGAAGCGGCACGCGCAGGTGATGCGGGCAAGGGCTTCGCGGTCGTTGCGCAAGAGGTGCGTGAACTCGCCCAACGTTCGGCTCAGGCCGCAAGAGAGATCAAGAGCCTGATCCACAATTCATCGACGGAAGTGGAAAGCGGCGTCAAGCTGGTGCACAGCACCGGCGAGGCGTTGAATATTATCGGCGGGTTTATCGGCCAGATCAACAGCCACATGAGCTCGATTGCCGCTTCTGCAAAGGAGCAATCGACCGGGCTCGCTGAGATCAACGCGGCGGTCAATTCGATGGATCAGAGCACGCAGCAGAACGCGGCCATGGTAGAGGAATCGACGGCGGCCGCATCAAGCCTGGCACAGGAGGCGGCAAGACTTCGCGACCTTATCGCCCGCTTCAAGCTCGACGGCACCGTCTCCGCGCCTCGGGCCGCAAGCCATAACAGCGCGCCCGTGGCCTCGCCCGCCCGTGCGCTTGGCCGGAAGCTCGCCGGCGCCTTCGGCGGCCGTGGCGCTGCAACGGCGGCCGCTGCAAAGGAGTGGGAGGAGTTCTGATGGACGACCTGCTGCCATTTACGATCGATCGGTCTGCTCTCATCGATACGCGCGATTTGGAAGCTCCCCACAACATCCAGACAAAGAAACACGCCGGCTATAGATGCGTGACATGTCGCCGAAGAAGCTTTCGACATGTTTCTGCTGGCCTTGAAAGAGTCGGAAATTTGCTCCTTCCATCGCCCCAGAAACGTCGCCAGCGCGCTCGTCGCTGCAGCCGACGTCGGCACTAGGTGGCGTAAATGCCGGCGGCGTGCTATTCTCGCGGAAAATATTAGGGGGAAGCTATGCGCCGGTTTCTTGCATCGGTAGCGTTGTTTTTTTCAGCGACAGTGACGGCCGCTGGCGATCCCTTGTTCGATGCCGTTTCAGCGGGAAATACCGTTGCCGTGGAGCAATTGCTGGCTTCGGGCGCCGGTGTCAACAGCCGCACTCGCGACCAGGCGACACCACTCATCAACGCCGCGCTTGAAAATCAGCTTGCCGTAGCCGAGTTGTTGATCCGCAGAAATGCCGATGTAATGGCACGGAATTCAGGCGGCTTTACACCCCTTCATGCTGCGGCATTTTCGGGCAGCATACCCATCAGCAAGCTGCTCTTGGACCACGGAGCAATTCTCGACGATGCGTCCAACAAAGCGGGTGTTACGCCGCTCATGGTTGCGGGCGAAGAGAACCATGTCCTCCTCGCGGAGTTTTTGCTTGCTAAGGGGGCTGACGTCACCCACGCCGAGGTTCACGGCTACGCGCCGATCACGAGGGCCATGTGGAAAGGCAATGTCGATATCGTCCGTCTGTTCAAGCGACATGGCGTGGCATGTCCTCCGGCCAATGTCCTCGGCGAGGCGGATTACGCTAAGTGCATGGAAATCGATGAATAAACAGGAGGCGGAGATGCACTTTGGAAACGGGGCACAATGCATTGGTCGCTCTTTGGCAATGATCGGTCTGGCTGTCGCAGGCGCTGTCAGTGGATCACCAGCCATGGCCGACGATTCGGTAAACACGGGGTACTTCGGCGGTGTCGCAATCATGGGATACGACACGGTTGCCTACTTTACCGAAGGCAAAGCGACGAAAGGTTCGGAAAAAATCTCCTATGAATGGATGGGGACGCCGTGGCATTTCGCCAATGCCAAACATCGCGAGATGTTTATGAGCGAACCGCTTAAATACGCGCCTCAATACGGCGGCTATTGCGCGGGCGAGGTAAGCAGCGGGTCCGTCACGGTCAACATCGATCCAGAAGCCTTCAAGATTATAGAAGGCAAGCTTTACCTGATGTATGACCAGGCGTATGCGGAGGGGTTCGCAGCCCATCCGGCAGACACCGTGATGAAGGCCGATGCCAAATGGCCGAAAGTCGCGGCCGATCTCAAACTGGATCAGTATCACTGATCACTGAAAAGGCTCTATTGGGCAGGCGAAAAATAGAAGACCTTGGTCGAATTCACGTAAGCATAGCTGGTTTCGTCGGCCGGATTTGCGTGTCTATAGACCGGGCCGCAATCGGGTCGGCCAAATGCGTTTTCACTTTGCTCGCAAAGCAGGTCCCCTTTGACAGAAACCTTCTCGGTCATCATCTGGGATGCGGAGCGGAATGCGGCCTTGCCGTCCGGTTGGACTTGCATGAGCGCAGGGCTTTCGGTCGGCTCGGTCTTTCCCCGCAGAAGTTTACCCATGACGGTGGCCGCGATCTCGGGACCCTTCAACCGATATTGCTCGTCGCCCTGGAAGCCAAACGGCCATTCCGGCAGCCCGGCCTCGCGCAGCGCATCCAAGATAAATGCCAAATCCTCTTCCCTGAAATGGGCATTACCGAGCCGCCAGGCCGCGATGCTTTCGCGCCCACCGAGAAGACGTTCGGCTTCGGCGACAGTCGCTCGAGCCTCATCGATGCGACCGACACGGACATAGGCCATGGCAAGAGGGGTAACGAACTCGCCGTTGCCTTGAGAGCCGTAGCCCGCACGTTTGAAACTGTCGATCGCCCTCTCGTAGTCGCGCTGCAGATAAAAAATCATGCCAGCCGTGTATCGGTCGACAGCGGAGGGATTGGGATCGAACCTGAGTGCCTTCTCGACAGCCGCAGCGGCGTCGGCGTGATTGCCCGAGATCAATTGAACATATGCGGCCGCCATATGGGCTTCGGCATCGGCGGGGCCGAGTGAGACGGCCTTCTGCGCCGAGGCGATCGCCTGCTCGTAACGTCGGTCCACGACCTGCATGATGGCGAGGACCGCATAAGGCGACGGCAATTCGGGATCGAGGGCAAGGGCACGACTTGCCTTGTCGTAGGCTCTTTTTCGCGCCAGGGCGCTCTGGAGGACGTCGTCATATGCGCTTCGCCAGACATAGGCGGTCGCGTGCGCATCGGAGGCGAACGCTTCGGCAAAGCCGCTGTCCAGTGCCTCGGCCCTGTCAAACAGCGCCAATGCCTCCAGCATCAGAGAACGACGCCCCGTACGGGCCGCCTGCTCGGCACGCAGATAATAATCATAGGCCTCGAGATTGGCGGTCGGCGGCCGGGCAATTCGCTCTGCCTCGGATGGGGTCAGTTTCAGACCGAGCGCACTGGCGATCTGGCGGCTCATCAAATCCTGCACGGCAAACACGTCCGTCCCGCTGCGGTCAAACCGATTGGCCCACAGATGATCGCCGCTCTCAGCATCGATCAGTTGCGCGTTGACGCGCATCAGGTCGCCTATTCGCTGCACGCTGCCCTCCACGACAAAGCGCACGCCGAGATCACGGCGTATGTCTGCCAGCACGTGGGGCTTGTTCTTGTAGGCAAAGACGGAATTCTGGGAAATGACATCAAGTTTCGACAGCCTGGTGAGATCGGTAATCAGGTTGTCGGTAATGCCATCGGCGAAATAATCCTGGGCTTGGTCACTCAAGTTGGCGAAGGGTAGCACCGCGATCGATGCGCGTTGTCTATGAGGCCATTGCCATGCGACGAGAGCGGCAGTCGTAGCGATCAATAGCGCCACGAGCGCTAACAGCGCCATACCTCGCGACCTTGCCCGAGGGGCAAAGACGAGTTTGCCAGTGTGGGTTGGGTCGAGCAGAACGCGATAGACGCGAACCGGGTCCGCGATGTTTTTCAGCCGATGCTCGCCGAGCGCCGAGAAGCCGACATCGACCTTATGCGCGACCTGGTCGAATGCCGTCCCGGATATGAAAATTCCGCCAGGTTCGGCAATTCCCTGCAGACGGGCGGCTATGTTGACGCCGTCGCCATAGATATCATCGCCTTCGACAATAATGTCGCCGAGATTGATCCCGATGCGAAACCGAATGCGCTGATCCTCGGAAACCCCCTGGTCTCTGCTGGACATCCTTCTCTGGACTACGGCCGCGCATTGAACCGCGTCCACAACACTGGCAAACTCGACCAGTGCGCCGTCACCCATGAGCTTGATGATGCGGCCATGGTGCTCCGCGATGGCGGAATCGACCACCTCCCGACGGCAGGCCTTCAACCGCTCAAGCGTGCCACCCTCATCCACTCCCATGAGACGACTATAGCCTACCACGTCAGCGGAAAGTATCGCGGCGAGACGCCTCTCCATTTCTCTGCCCACCCTTTCGATACAGGGAGCTGAGCATCTTACCACGACCGAGGGCACACTGGCACCGGACCCCGGGTCTTATGGCTCAATTTGCCCGCGCTTCTTCTTCTCCGAGACGACAGAACGCTCCGCGACGAATGATCGAGGCGCAGCGGCTCTGTCCGACAGGCGGGGCTAGCATTTGGCGGCTGGGTTCTGTTGAGAGCAGTTGCTGGGCGCAAACGGTGACGTCTGGCCAGGCGGCCAGTCTATCAGCGAAGGACCAACGAACTGCTGGATTGTGACCCGGCACCGACGTATAGTCTGGTTCTGAATTTCGGGGAGGGACGGCCATGAATGCAGTGCCTCAATGGCGACTCGCAGGCGACTGGTTCGACATCTGTAGCTGCGACATCCCCTGCCCTTGCGAGTTCGCACAACGGCCAACAGGTAATCACTGCCAAGGCGTGCTCGCCTGGCATGTGCGCGAGGGTCAATATGGCGCCGTGAAGCTAGACGGCCTGACGCTCGTGGCAGTCGGCGAGTTCGAAGGCAATCTCTGGGCTGGCGAGGCAAACGCCGTGATGGGCATGTACATCGACGAGAAGGCGAACGAGCGGCAGCGTGAAGCCCTGCAGGCGATCTTCGGCGGCCAGGCCGGCGGCTGGCCGGCGGGCTTTGCAGCCAATATCGGCGAGATACGGGGCATGGAGTTCGTGCCGATCAGTTTTGAGGTAGCGGGCGACCTCGCCACCTGGCGAGTCGAAATCCCCGGCCGCGTTCTCGGGCGCGCAGAAGCGCTTTCTGGCCCAACCACCCCCCCCGGCAAGCGGGTGCAAACGATCAACGCACCGGGCTCGGAGGTTGGCCCGGGCCAGGTTGCCACCTGGGGGCGCTCCGTAGAAGTGAGCACCAAGGGCTTCGGGCTCGACTGGACGGGCACGGCCCGCTCGAGCAAGCACATTCCGTTCGACTGGACCGGCCCGAACTAAGGTGGCATGGCGTTGGCTGACGCGTTCCCCAAGAAATGGTGGCGTTTCACTCGGAATCTCCGGGGCATGCCGCTGGGTCTCCTTGCATCGCTCGCTGTGCTGACAGCGGCGGCATGGGCGCTCAGCCTCTATCAGACCCTTAGCATGGACATGCCTATGGGCATCACCGTGCGCGGTGGGATGCAGGATATGGAAGGGATGGCCGGCATGGCTATGGGCGGAATCGCCGCCGACGGCTGGTCAGTTGCCGGCGCCGCCATCTTTGTCGCTGTGTGGACTGTGATGATGGCGGCTATGATGCTGCCTGCCGCAGCGCCCATGATATTTATGTTCGCGACGGCACAGGCGAGACGCGAACAGCATGTGGCCATCCCGACGTGGATCTTCGTCGCGGGCTACATGCTCGTATGGGCGGCGGCAGGCCTCCTCGTGTATGCCCTGGTCCAGTTCGGCAGCGAGTTTGCGGCGAGCCTCGATCCGCCTCAGCGGTCGAAATGGGCGCCGCTCGCGCTCGGTGCTACGCTTGGTGTAGCCGGGCTCTACCAGTTCACGAGCCTCAAGCACATTTGCCTGAGCCATTGCCGTTCACCGCTCGCTTTCATTGCGCAGCACTGGCGCGACGGCCGGGTTGGCGCCCTTGAGATGGGGCTGCGCCACGGCGTCTACTGCTTTGGGTGCTGCTGGGCGCTATTTGCCGTGCTGGTTGCGGCCGGCGTCATGAGCGTCGCCTGGATGCTACTTCTGACGCTGGCCATCTTCGTCGAGAAGCTGCTGCCGCGTGGCCGCCGCTTCGAAGGCGCTTTGGGCATTACGCTAGTGGCTCTCGGGATCGTTATGTCGCTCGGGGCGATTGAGATGCCTTGGGTGAGCAGTTAGGGGCATTTCCCGCGCCAAGACCGCGCGCTTCTCGATCGATAAGGTGGTCGAGACGACCATGCCAAAAAGCTAATGGTCGGATATTGAGAAACGATGCGATGCCAAAACCGTTGTTTTTGTCGCCGATTGCCTTCCGCGATAATCACTAACAAGCGCCGACCCCAATCCGCAGCCAGCATTTCAGCGACCTTGGTATCCTACAGTAAGTTACCAGCAATCCACCGTATCTTACTACGAGGCCTCGCTTGCCTGTTCTATGATCCTTCAAAACGGTGGAGGGTAATGTCATGACTGAAGAGGAAAAATCGGAACCCCGTCCTTCGATGATCAGTGCGGAAGAACTGCGTAAGCGTGCGCTTGAACTGCAACTCGTGGAGATGCAACGCGACGAGAAGATTAGAGCGCGCGAGGCCGAAAAACATGCGGAGTTTGTCCTGGAATTTTTCGAAAAACATATCAGCGACAAGGAGCGGGACATCATTCGCCGCGTGGTGATGAAATCCGTTGCCGATGGCAAGGTCGAAGCGTTGATCTACAGTTTCCCTTCCGACTTCTGCACGGACGGCGGTCGCGCCATCAACAGCCATCGCTCCGATTGGCCTTCAACCCTCCAAGGAAAAGCCAAGGAACTGTACGAGCTCTTCAATGAAGTCGCCCGTCCGCAAGGCTACGGCCTTACCGCTGCGGTCATCAACTTCCCCGGGGGCATGCCCGGCGATATCGGCTTCTTCCTGAATTGGGAAGCGCCGGTCGTCTGATCACACTGAAATCGGCAGTTCGATGGACTCGGCGGTCGAAAGGGCGGCTTCTCAGTGCGTTTTGCATACGGCAAGCGCGGCTGAATTTGCCGCCAGGGTCACCGATGCGGACATCGATGAGGGCACGGGGGCAAATCATGAGGACAAGAGAGATCGAGCGGAGGTTTCTGGTCCGAAACGACAAGTGGCGAAGCAGAGCGACGGCGGCAAGCGAATTGCGCCAAGGCTATCTTATGTGCGATGCCGGCAAGTCGGTCCGCGTGCGCTTGGTAGACGGGCAAGCGGCTTTCCTAGCCATCAAATTCAGGCGACACGGGATTGTCCGCGATGAGTTCGAGTATGCCATTCCACTTTCGGAGGCGGAAGAACTGCTTCAACGCACATCCGGTATGGTTATTGAGAAGTCTCGCTATAGAGTGCCCGCCGGCAAATTTGTCTGGGAAATCGATGTTTTCCACGGCGCGAATTCCGGCCTGACGATTGCCGAGATCGAGATGTCCAGTGAGACGGATCGGCCAGCGCTGCCGCGTTGGGTTGGAATGGAGATCACCGGGGATAGCCGATATTCCAATCGGACCCTTGCGATGGCGATCCTCAATGCGCAGGCACCGTCTCGCCTCTTCGGCTCCAAGAGGACGGTGCTTCCCGATGAGGTATCTGTCTCTATTCGCCGACAGTCGTCCAGTTGTGGTCTGGATTGAACTCTTTGATGGACCGCGCAATCTCCGCCGTATTCTCGCCGAGGTCCCGTTCGTAGATCACACTCTGGTCGCTGATCATGAACGTCTGCACCCCCGTTTCTCGATACTTCACCGGCCAAGCGATGAGCGCAAAGCCGTCGGTCATGTTGCCGTTGACGATGTAACTATGCTGGCCCCCGAAGACGTTCGGGCCCTGGCTCGTCAGGATACGATACCGGTAACCAAAATAGCCTTCACCCTTCAGCGCCCGTCCGAATGCCGCATTTTCGATGAGACTGCTGGCGGGGCTTTCGTCCTCATCGGTCTCGGCCATCCAGTAGAGTCCGTTCTTTTGCCCCTCGTCGCTAATCAGTACCTGAGCGTACTCGTAGACGCCGTCGCCGTCTCTGTCTTCGCTGGCGTAAACGCGCTGCGCCTGCACATAGTCATGCATCGTCTGGATGGTCTGCAACTCATTTTCGCCGATGCGCCGGTTGAGAATTTCTTCCAGGCCCGCTTTCGTATCAAATGCCCATTTGCCGTCCTCCCGTTTCACCAAGGGAAACGGCAGCGGCCAAAGCCTGTCTCCGATCAAGACGATCTTGCGATCCTGATTATCCTGCAGGGCGACCTGATTGGCCGCACCTTCCTTGATGAGACCGAGCGCGGTCATGGCTTCCTCGCTCGCCTTCAGCTTGGCCCCATCAAGTCCCAACAACTGCGCCAGACCGTCGACATCGTTTGAGGACAGCGCCGTTTTGAAGCGATCGACGGCATCCGGCGGCTGATCGAACTCAGGCGACTTGCTGTGTGAGGCAAAACCCGCAAGCCTTTGCCGGTCCTGTGCCTCGCTGACGTGCCAGTTTGATAAGACAGCAACCGAAGCCGCAAATATCAATGTGGGCAACTGCATTTTGGGCATCGTTCTCATCGCCTGCCTCCCGAAAAATATTGCGCCTATCTCCGGCCTCTGCCGCCGCCACCTCTGCCGCCACCCCTACCGCCGCCATGCGGCATCGGGCGTCCACCGCCACGGTGCATTGAGGGAGGCGGCCGGTGTGCGCCTCCCATGCTCTGACGGCCACGCTGGGATGCCATCATCTCCCGACGGCCAGACGAGACGTTGCCAAGCGCCGAAGGTTGGCGACCTCTGTTGTCGGGTCTCGAGGCTAGCTTCTGCTGAGTCGGCCGAGACGCGGCTGGCCTCGTATTGCGGTTTGCGCCTGACGCGGCCTTTGACGATCTGGGTTCGCCCCTGGCGACATTTGCTGGCCGCTTGGCACCTTCGGTCGGCCTGGCTGCCGGTCTTTGTTTCAAACCTTGCATCGTGTCCTTGCGGACGTCAGCAGCACGATTGACGCGCTCGGACGCTGGGCCGCCTCGCTCCCGATTGATGCTCTCGGCTCGGTTACGCAAGTTATTGCCGCTGTCGGACTGGAGATTGTTTCTGATGGCGGACCTGTCCATTTTCGCAAGCTGGTCCTTGCCGATGCTCAGCTTACTGCGATCGACATTCTTCCAATCGACATCATTCCATTTGACCTTCCCGTTGAAGTTCCGGTTGTTGAAGCAGTTGTTGCAGTCGACATCGACGTCGCCGCGCCAATTGCCGCCCCATACGCCCCAATTGTTCCAGTTGACGGCCGCAGCCCATGCAAGGCCCGTGACGGCGGCCGCGAAAAAGGGCGCGCCCGGATAGTAGTAGTTGGGATAGGAATCCGAATAATAGGAGACGGGCTCGGATGCGTAACCAGGTTGATAGAGCATTTCCGGCGCATACTGGGGGATGTAGATCTTCTCGGGATTTGTCGGCTGGATAATGACATTGTCGTTTTCGTTGACGATGGTGATTTTGTCGTCGCTCTTGATAATGCCTTTCGCGACGGCCTCGTCGCGCAACTGCTGGATGGCGACAAGAACATCCTTTTGCTGGTTCGTCAGGGCATTTCCGAAAGCCTGCGTCCATTCCAGGTCATCGCTCATCATCTTGACGACTTCCGGATAGTTCAACAGCGAAATGACGCTGCCGTCCCAGTCGCTTTTAGGCTTGAGGTCCGCATTCTTTTTTTTCGCCTCCAGGAAGCGGCTTGCCTCGACGATCTGCAACGGAAAGAGCGATGCTGCCGAGATGGCTGCGACAAGGTCGTCAGGATAGAGCGCGATGCGGGCGACGAGTACTTCGAGCTCGTCGTCGGAAAGTTGCGCGGGCGCTTCTTCGTTCGCTTGTGCCGGTGGGGGACTGTTCGCCGAGGTTTGTGAATAGGCGGGAAGCTGCGGCTGGATCGCGAGAAACGAAACTGCTGACAAGCCGAAGATGAGCTCTCGAAGTTTCATCTCCATGGCGATCTCTCCCCCGTAGCGATCGGTCAGATATCCGTTTCCCGATCTCTTTGTCGACGATAATGGCGGGCCTGTTTCCTGGCAGATCATGAAGGATCCGCTTCCGGTGGCCTTGCCGGCTGCTGCGCTTCGCTGTTTTTCGCTCTGAAGTTTCGTCTCGATCGGCGGCTCAAGACCGTACCGAAGACGAGGCGCACTTCCCGCAGCGCAGGCACTTTGAAACGCCCAACTATATGTAGATGCTTAGATTACGCTCACCGCTGCGTTCATCAGCGCCGCGGCCAATCGCAAGCATAATATTGCAGACGGTTGCATTAGTTATGTATGATACAAGAAGTTACGCCACGGGGCGGACGGGTATTGCAATTCCGCGGCGCTCAGGCGCCGAAAGCCCTGTCTCGCACAGATCATCTCGCCGCCGCCCAGCCGAGAGACGAACGATATCGGTGGAGACGCCGGCGGATTTGCGGTGGTGCCCCTCACGCCGATGGAAACTTGCCTTGGCGACAGCGACTGCCACTTTTATCCCGTACCGAAGCGCGAAGCGGTGGCGGACGGTGCCATATCTCTTCCCTAGGACGTAAGTTCGTCGCGCAAAGGCGATCAATGACATTTTTCGATCACGCCTTCTTCGTGCGCGAGGATCGCTTTGGCTCGAGCTCGCAAAGCGTTGAATAACTCGCTGTCAAACCCTTGCACAGCTTGAATTGATGCCCAATCAGCAGCCGGAAAGGCACGTATGTGCCTTGCCCACCAGTGATGCTGGTTCGTTCCTTCAGGAACGGTTACTTTTCAATCGCATGGGACCAGTGCGTTTCATGTGGGCTCTGATGCGGCATGGCGATGTTACGCGATGCTACACGCGCTGCGGCGGCGGCCGCGTTAAAATCTCCCTTGTCTATCATCAAGAGGACGGATCGTTGGCTGAGCTATGTCTTCGTCGAGCATCGATCAAGCGTTTGGACGCCGGTCAGGCGGGCCCAGCTTTTTCGATTGCCGTCCGTTATGGACGGGAGCTTTAGGATGGCCGTCAGTTTTCATCTGCCCATATTGCGAGGCTTGGGCGGCTTCAAAACCGATTGGCTGCGCACCGACATCCCTGCCGGCCTATCCATTGCTGCGGTCGGATTGCCGAGCGCCATCGCCTATCCCGCCATTGCCGGACTTCCGCCCGAAACCGGAATCTATGCCAGCATTCTCGCCCCTATTGCCTATGCGCTCTTCGGGCCGTCGCGGCTATTGGTGGTCGGACCGGATGCCGCGACGATGACTGTGCTTGCCGCAGCCATGGGTGCGGTGGTCGCCGCCATGCCGGCCGGAGCTCCGGTCGATCGAGTGGCAATTGCCGCAGCCCTTGCTTTGGGCGTTGGATGTTTTTGCTTTGCCGCACGGCTGCTGCGGCTGGGCATTTTGGCGAGCTTTCTCTCGCGACCGATCCTCGTCGGTTTCTTTGCCGGCGTGTCGCTTTCCATCCTGGTGGGCCAGATCAGCCGGTTCACAGGCGTCCGTATTGAATCGGACGGTCTGCTGGCGCCGATCGCCGAGATACTTCGCAAGAGCGCATCCATCCATTGGCCCTCGTTGCTGTTCGGGCTGGCAATGTTTTGTCTGCTGTGGATCGCAAAGGCGGCGCATTCCCGCATACCGGGGCCCGTGCTCGTCGTTGTAATATCCTTTCTCCTATCCGCCATCTTTGATTTTCAGGCCAGGGGAATTGCCGTGATCGGCGACATTCCTCGCGGGCTTCCGTCGATCAGCTTGCCGCCGATCTCGCAATTGCCGCTCGACAAGATCGCCTTGGGATCGGCGGCTGTTTTCCTCGTCAGCTTCGGCGCAGGCATCGTCGCGGCCCGGAGTTTCGGAGCGCGGGCCGGCGAAGAGGTTGATGCCAATCAGGAATTGATCGGGCTAGGTGCCGCAAACATCGCTCCCGGGCTGTTTGGTGCATTCCCGATCAGCGTTTCGGACTCCAGAACGGCTATCAATTTTTCCGTGGGCGGCCGCTCGCAGGCCTCCGGCCTGGTGTCTGCGGCAACGCTCATTGCAGCCCTGGTCTTCCTAAACGGTGCCTTGCGCATCCTGCCTATTCCTGCTCTAGCGGCGATCCTCGCGACTGCTGCGATTGGTCTGATCGACGTTCACGAGCTGAAAAAGATATGGCACATCAGCAGGATGGAGTTCGTCTTCGCGCTGATCGCCATGTGGGGCGCCATCAGCTTCGGAGTTTTAAATGGCGTGGTGGTCGCCATCGTTGCGACGCTGATCTATCTCCTGCGCAAGACGATGTTTCCCCGCGACGCGCTTCTCGGACGCATTCCGGGCCGGGATGGCTTTTACGATATGCGCCGGTTTCCCGATGCCAGGGAGATCCCGGGCGTCGCGATATGCCTGATCCAGGGCAGCGTATTGTTCTACAATGCGGATTACGTTCGTGTACGGCTACGCGACATCGCCAGGAACCTCGCCTTGGACACTCGCCGCTTCGTGCTCGATGCCAGCGCGATCGTCCATCTCGACAGCACCGGCGCCGCCGCGCTGGATGCGGTTCAGGCGGCTTTGCAGGAGCAAGGTATTACCTTCTGCGTGGCCGAGTTGAACGCCGAAGCCAAGGCGCTGCTGGAACGAGCAGGCGTCGTCGACCGCATCGGTACGACGAGTTTCTTTGACGACAAAGAGGATGCAGTCCGGTCATTCCGCTTGCAGGAGGCGGGGCGCGAGGCAGTGCACGGCGAGACGCCACAGGCAGTGCAATTCAGGGAGGGAAGTCATGAACAAGATGTATGATCCCAATCGCGACGGGGAAGCCGATGGCACCGCAAAAAAGAAAAAGCGGACCAAGGATTACGAAAAGGAAATCGGAAAGCTGCAGGTCGAACTTTCGCACCTGCAAGCCTGGATCAAAAGTTCCGGCGCCCGTATCGTGATCATTTTCGAGGGACGCGACGCGGCCGGCAAGGGAGGCATGATCAAGCGCATTACGGAACGCGTCAGTCCGCGGGTGTTTCGCGTCGTTGCCCTGCCTGCACCCAATGACCGCGAAAAGTCGCAGATCTATATGCAGCGCTATATCGCTCATTTGCCGGCAGCAGGCGAGATCGTGATCTTCGACCGCAGTTGGTACAACCGCCCCGGCGTTGATCGCGTCATGGGCTTCACCACGGAAAAGAAGGCTCGGCGCTTCCTTGAACTCGCGCCGCGTTTTGAGGCCGCCATCGTCGAAAGCGGCATAATTCTGCTGAAATATTTCCTGACCGTGAGTGAAGAGGAGCAGGAGCGCCGCTTCAGGCGTCGCATCGACGATCCGGTACGACAGTGGAAGCTAAGTCCGATGGATCTGGAATCTTATCGCCGCTGGTGGGACTATACGCGCGCCTACGATGAGATGATCAGGATGACGGATACTCAGTACGCGCCGTGGTGGATCGTTCCTTCCGATGACAAGAAGCGGGCGCGCATCAATTGCATCTCGCACATTCTGAAGTCGATCCCCTATGAAAGGGTAAAGTTCGACAAACCTGAATTGGGCAAGCGGCAGAAGCGACCCTCGGACTATGTTGAGGACAAGGGTGCCCGCAATATCGTTCCGGACCTTGTCTGGTAGGCTGTGAAAAGCACGGGGACCCTGTGCCATGACATCGATCTCAGCACCGTCCGTACCGAACGTCGCGGAAGAAACCAATAGCGTCCAGCCGAGCGCGAGTTCCGCCGACGCGCGTGTAAGCGAGTTCATCCGGCTGGGTGTTGTCGGTCTTTTCGCCTATTGGTCTTTCACGATCGTCGCGCCCTTCATCCTGATTATCGCCTGGGCAGCGATATTGGCCGTCGCGCTTTTTCCCCTCTTCGAGCTGTTGCGGAGGCTGCTGGGCCGCCGCGGCATTACCGCGGCAGCTCTGCTCGTGATCGCATGCCTGACCATCGTCATAGCGCCGCTTGCCGCCATCCTCGTCAGCTTCGCCGACGGTACGCGCGCGCTTCTGACCGGCCTCAAAGAAGGGACGATTGCCTTGCCATCGGCGCCGGAGAGCGTAAAGGCGTGGCCATATGTCGGTGAGCGTGTGTTTGAAATTTGGAACTACGCCATAGCCAATTTTACTGCCATGCTGAAACAGTTCCAGGAGCCGATACGGGGCGCCGCCAGCGTCATTCTGGAGAAAACCGCGGCTCTTGGAAGCGGCGTTCTCAGCTTCATTGCATCCGTATTGCTATGCGGATTTTTCCTGGTTGCAAAACAGCAGATGACGTCAGCCGTGAACGTTGTCGTCGCTCGGATCGCAGGCAGCCGGGGCACCGATTTTGTGCGTCTTGCAAGCATGACGGTCCGCAATGTCTCGCGCGGCGTCATAGGCATCGCATTGCTGCAGACGCTGCTATGCGGGATAATCCTTGTTCTCTTCGACGTTCCGGCGCGAGGGGCGCTGACCTTCACAATTTTTATCGTCTGCATCATCCAGATCGGACCAGGCATCGTGCTACTGCCACTGGTCATTTGGGCCTGGTTCACATGGGAATTTACGAACGCGTTGTTGTTCACGATGCTCGCAGTGCCGGTCGCCATTCTCGATAATATTCTGAAGCCGATTTTGATCTCACGCGGCCTGTCCACCCCCATGCCTCTCATCTTGCTTGGTGTTATCGGCGGAGCTCTGGCCCACGGCCTGGTGGGCTTGTTTCTCGGCCCGGTAGTTCTCGGTGTTTTTTATGATCTTTTCGTTGCCTGGACGAAACCGGCGCTTCCTTCCGCAGAAAAACCGGCTGATTTCGACTTGGGATAGGTTGCTCGGGGCCGCCCGCTGTATCCGTCAGCCGCTCCCACAGCGCAGGGTCGCCGTCATCATCAGCCACCGTATCATACGGCGGCAGAATCGCGCCATCGCGTAAGTTACTACCAATGCCGACGCCTCTGCCTATCATCCAACGGCTGCTTTGAGCGAATTGCGATGCAGGCGGGCGGCTGCCGCGTGCTTCGGGCCGATTTAATCGCGTAGGCAACTGCTTGGAAGAACCGCATGCTTAAACGCTCTCTGCTTAGTCTGCTTTTGATCCTTTCAGGATGCGGTCATCCGAGCGGTGTGATGACGCCCGTCAAACTTTCAGCATCGGCACCGCGCACGGCGAAGGTGGACATGCTCGTCGCAACCACCCGTCAGCCGTCAGGCAATCCGGCCACGCTATTCACCGGCGAGCGCAGCCCGAAGCCCTATTTGACGGAGATCGCGGTCTCCATTCCGCCCAAACGTGAGCCCGGTACGGTGCAATGGCCGCGCCGGCTGCCGGCCGACCCGGCAACCGATTTTGCCGTGGTCGGCGTGAAGCAACTGGAAACGGTCTCTGAGGGGCGTGCATGGTTCCGTCAGCACGTAGTCGGAGGGCGCGCGCTTGTCTTCATTCACGGCTTCAACAACAAATACGAAGATTCCGTCTTCCGGTTGGCGCAGATCGTCCACGACAGCGGCATGCACGCAACGCCCATTCTATTCACGTGGCCATCGAGGGCGAAGCTAGTTGCCTATCAATATGACAAGGAGAGCACGAACTATTCGAGAACCGCGCTCGAACAGGCGCTTCACACGCTTGCAGCCGATCCGGCCGTAAAGGACATTACGATACTTGCCCATTCGATGGGAACCTGGCTCGCCATGGAGTCCCTCCGGCAGATGGGCATCCGCGACGGACATGTGGATCCCAAGATTCACAACGTCATTCTCGCATCGCCGGATATCGATATCGAGGTTTTTGCCAAGCAATATGTCGAGATGGGGGCGCCAAGGCCGAAGTTCACCATCTTCGTGTCTCAAGACGATAAAGCCCTCGCGGTGTCCAGCTTCATAACCGGAAGGGTATCGCGGCTGGGGGCAATCAACCCGGCAGAGGAGCCCTACCGCTCGAAACTGGAAAAGGCGGGAATTACGGCAATCGACCTGACAAAGGTGAAATCCGACGATGCGTTGAACCACGGCAAGTTTGCGGAAAGCCCGGAAATAGTTCAGCTCATCGGCCGAAGACTGATGACCGGTCAGCCGCTTACCGACTCGAATGTATCGCTCGGACAAGGAATCACCGCTGTTGTCGGCGGTACGGTGACGAATATAGGCACAGTGGCCGCCGCGGCTGTTGCCGCTCCGGTTACCGTGATCGAGCAACCGTTGCAGCGAAAGGGGAAGCAGTCGAAAGCCGAGGACCGGCTCCAAGGTGATTTGCAACCACAGCCGCTAGTAAAATGACCCAACCCGGACGGTGAATACCTTCTGCGGCTTTGTGCTCGGTTACATCGCCAAACATGCCGACCGGCAACATTGGCGAGTGCATTCAACGATACGCTAGGACGTCGAGGCGGGCGGTGGCCGCAAGATCGCGATCTTCGAATTACGGAGGGCATCCCGAATTTCGCTGACAAGAGCCTCGACCAGTCCGACATACTCCTGGCGTCGGGCCTCCCGAATGTTATCGGGCAGGTAGTCCACCCGTGTGAGTGTTTCGACAGCGGCTGCGAGATCTTCGCACATGCCGCGGAAACTCTCGTCTGCGTTAAAGAGCTGTTGCACTCGCGCGACTTCATCAGGAAAGCGCACCTCTGCAATTTGGAGGGCGGACAAATGCGTTAAACTATTCTTTCCCGATATCAT
Organism: Rhizobium sp. BR 362; assembly: GCF_036528765.1. Taxonomy (NCBI): domain Bacteria; kingdom Pseudomonadati; phylum Pseudomonadota; class Alphaproteobacteria; order Hyphomicrobiales; family Rhizobiaceae; genus Rhizobium; species Rhizobium sp. BR 362. Next base: position 22,136 of record NZ_JARWGH010000024.1, read on the forward strand.
GTCCGTCCCGCTCGTCATGGTCAGCTCAAGCAGATTGAAACATAATATTGTCACTACCTAAATTAGAGGAGTAATATACATGAACATACAAGGGCGATGAGACGACTGCTATGGTCGCAGGGGGACACGATGCAGAGCGTTCGGGCAAGCGGCGGGGAAGAGGTATCCTCCCCTGACACATGGGAGATCAGAGAACAGCTTCGGCGTATTCTTGCAAGCGAAGAGTTTTTGGCACCGGAACGGGGCCGCAAGTTTTTGGAATATGTCGTTGAAGAGACGCTCGCCGGGCGGTCTGACTACCTCAAGGCTTACACGATCGCACAGGAGGTTTTTACCCGGGATGCATCGTTTGACGCGCAGAATGACCCCGTCGTTAGAATAGAAGCCGGGCGGATTCGACGAGGTCTTGAGCGCTACTATCTCGTTGCAGGGGGCGCCGACCGGATCGTTATTACCATACCGAAAGGAGCCTATATACCCTGCTTCCGGTACGCCGCTGCTGCCGAGATGCTGCCCGATCTGTCCGAGACGGACAATATCTCCGAGACCGCACCCGAAGTGCAGAGGCTAGTGATTGCGGCCGATCGCACGGATGCGGCGCCTTCACCGGTGTGGCTGTGGTTTGCGATTGCGGCGGCAATAGCCTTAGCGGCGTTTGTCGCCGTGGTCCCGCCGCTCAGCGTTATTTTCTTTTCATCGCGTGGGGTTCAAGAGATCCCTACGACAGCGGCAGGAGGAAATGTTCCAAAGATCCTCGTCGAACCATTTGAGGAAATTTCAAGAGAGGGCGGCTCGGCAAACATTGCTCGTGGGCTCACGGACGAAGTCATAAGTGAGCTTGCGAAATTCAAGGAAATTGCCGTCATTGCGAAAGAGCCGCCTTCCAGTGGGGACTTGGGCGCAGAGGAGGCGCGCTTTGTGTTGCAGGGAGGCGTGCGCGTCGACGGAAACAAGCTGCGGCTTACGACCAGACTTGTCCGCCGTTCCGACGGATCGGTGATTTGGTCGAACAACTATGACAGAGACCTCGGAGTGCAGGATATGCTTGAGGTCGAAGCCGATGTTGCACGGCGGGTTGCGACGGCTGTCGCCCAGCCCTATGGCCTGATCTTCCAGGTCGACGCTGCTCGACTGGCTGAGTCTCCCCCCGACGACTGGGATGCTTATGCGTGTACCTTGTCCTATTACAACTACCGCATCGAACTGAACCCCCAAAATCACGCGGCAGTGCAGGACTGTCTCAAACGCACGACGGAGCGTCTTCCCACCTATGCAACCTCATGGGCATTGCTCTCTCTGACTTATTTGGATGAGGTCCGCTTTCAGTACCGGCTGGACATACCGCAATCGGCGGATCCGCTAGCGCTTGCTCTTGAAACCGCCAAACGCGCGGTAGATATCGACCCTCAGAATGCTCGGGCGTTGCAGGCTTTAATGCTTGCGGACTTCTTCAACGGCAACGTGGACGCCGCATTGAGGGAGGGAGCGGCTGCATATGCAATCAATCCGAACGACACGGAGGTCGCCGGAGAATATGGATTCAGGCTGGCCTTTTCCGGGAAGTGGGAAACAGGCTGCGAACTGATGTCGACCGCGGTCAGCAGAAACCCTGGCCCCATCGGGTATTATGAAGTGGGCTTGGCGCTTTGCGCCTATATGCGACGCGATTACAAGGCGGCCGAATTGTGGGCACGCATGGCAGATCTCAAATATAACCCCATGCACCATCTCGTTCTGCTCGCAATTTTTGGGGCTCAGGGAAAGCGCGACGAAGCCGGCCGTGAACAGGAGTGGCTGAAATCGAATGCCCCCATGTTGCTGGCTAACGTCCGCATAGAAGTTGCAAAGCGCCTGCAGCGGCCCTCGGATCAGGATCTTTTTCTGGCAGGTTTGAAAGACGCCGGTATCGCGATTACCCCATGAGGTCTGGCGTTCTGCCGACATCACTAGAGAGCGGCTAATAGACGATACGTGATGCTACAGGCGTTTGAGGTCTTGCGGCGCTACTATTTCCTCCCTGACTACGCCGGTCGGCTCCATCACGCAGCCGAAAAGGAGGAACCGTGTTTCTCGACTATTTTGCACTGGGGGTGCTGGTTTTCGTAGTGGTCACTCTTTTCTACGCAGTGATAGCGATTCATGACATCCCTCACCTGATTGCCAAGGCACGCAATCATCCTCACCAGGATGCCATCCATGTTGCCGGTTGGGTGAGCCTATTCACCCTGCACGCCATCTGGCCGTTTCTTTTCATCTGGGCAACGCTTTATCGGGAAGACCGCGGCTGGGGAATTCGGCCCGACGGCAAGCTTTCGCGTGAAGCGGAGGCAAACGCTGAAATCGCGCGTCTTCACGCCCGGATCGCCGAACTCGAAGCGCTCCCGCTGGAGAAGGAGAAAGTCTGATGGATCTGCTCCTGATACTCACCTATGCCGCGATTTGCTGGACGGTCTTCAAGGTATTCCGGATCCCGGTAAACCAATGGACGCTGGCGACAGCCGTCCTTGGCGGCATTTTCCTGATCTCCGCTCTGCTGCTCATCATGAGCTACAACCATCCCTACTCTGGGGACGGGCGCATTTACTTCACCTCCGCTCCGGTCATTCCCGTCGTCGGCGGCCAAGTCGTGGAAGTGCCTGTCGAGCCGAACAAGCCGCTGAAGAAGGGTGACGTCCTCTTCCGCATCGATGCGAGACCCTACCAGTTTGTCGTCGATCAGAAGAAGGCGGCTTTGGCCGAGGCGGAGCAGACGGTCCTCCAGTTGAAGGCTGCGCTTGATGCTGCAAATGCCGGGGTCACCGGCGCTGAGGCATCGCGCGACCGCTCCCTGCAGGCGTTCACAAAATTCCAGCAGGCAAACGAGAATGCAAAATCCAGCGGCAAGGGCGCGATCTATTCCGAACTCGAGGTCGAAAATCGGCGTGGGATCTATCTGACCGCTGAAGCCGCCGCAGACACTGCACGTGCCCAGGCGGTTCAGGCTAAGCTGGCCTATGAATCCGAGATCAACGGCACCAATCCAACCGTGGCCCGGCTGCGGGCGGAACTGGGCAATGCCCAATATGAACTCGATCAGACGACGGTGCGCGCGCCAAGCGATGGCTATGTGACCCAGGTCTTTCTTCGTCCTGGGATGATGGCCAATCCCTTGCCGCTCCGCCCTGTCATGGTCTTCATCAACAGCGAAGACAGGATGCTGGGCGCGGCATTCATCCAGAACTCCTTGCAGCGCGTGCGTGCCGGCGACGAAGCAGAGGTCGCTTTCAAAGCGGTTCCCGGCAAGATTTTCAAGGCCCGAGTTGGCGAGGTCATCGATGTTATGGCCCAGGGTCAGCTTCAGCCCAGCGGAGCACTGATAGATCCTCAATCGTCGGAGCGCGCTATGCCAGGACAGACGCTTGCCCGCATCGAACTGCTCGAGGATACGAACAAATATCAACTGCCTGGAGGCGTTGTCGCGGAGGTTGCAGTCTATACCGAGCACTGGCACCACGTCGCCGTCCTGCGAAAGGTCCTTTTGCGCATGAGCAGTTGGATGAACTACGTCTTCCTTGAGCACTAACAGCCCCAACAAGTAGGTGCGGATTATTCAGGGAAGAAACGGGGCGGTTTCGCGATTCCAGGAAATGTCGAACCGCCTCAGACGTGCTGCAGCACAGAGCCGGGCGATTGAAGGTGGAGCTCCTGCCGTAGATCCTATGCGGGCGGCGGGAAGACTTTGCGCCAAGCGGGATTTTCTTCTGAAGGCACAGACGGCAATGAAGCAAATACCCTCGCCCAATGTGGGACGCTTCTGCCAATCAAGAAGATGAAGAGAAATCATCGAAAGCCGTATTTTACGGTATTTTACGCTTTTCTTCGCCCCGCGCCGGTGGACACTGGAGAAGCACAGCACGTTTCTGCATCACCATAGAAGATGGAGCATAAGCCGAATATCCCATCTACGATGTGACATTTCAGACGCATTGCTCTTGAAGAGATTCGAACGGGAGACCCTGTACTCTTTGAGTGATTGCAGCAGCTTGAGGGGAACCAGCACGAAGCAATTTTCGCTGTAAGTCCCGAAGCTTACGATACTCTCGCAACACCTCCGTTAGGCGAGGAAGGCCTGAAGGCCTTCGCCTTGATGAATCGGCTCCAGCGCATGGCCGATCCGGCCGGAGATCGGGGCGGTGGCCGCCTTTCTTGCGTCCTCGGACAGCAGCTTCATGACCGCCAGCGAAGTCGCCGTCGACGGCGGCCTGGCGCAAATCTGACGCGCTACGCCCGGCCGGGTTCCGTTCAAATATTCGGGCCCACAGGCATCGGGTAAACCGAAGGAAATACGTGAGGTACACAATCATGGCTTCGGCAATATCGGCCAAGCCCTGGCTAAGGCATTTGGCCGTAACGGCATCGAAGTATCCGTTGTAACCAAGCGCAGCCCTGGAAAGGCATTGCATCCGATGCGGCCGCGATCGGTCCCGACCCCCACGGATGATGGGACAGATTTGTCAGGGAGTCATCAATGCTTAGGCGGGCATGTCCCCGAGATTGTCATGGTAGCGAGTCGGCCGAAGCCAATCTTCAGCTTGCGGTCGCCGGAGCCAGTAAGGAAGAAAAGGCCCTGGCGGCAACGCCTGTCGAGCAGGCAAAGGCTTCGCTTAACCAGCAGCAGACGGACGTTCACGAATTGACCATCGTCGCACCGATCTCCGGGCAGGTGGCGACACTCGTGGCTGAACTTAGTGAGAATTTCTCCGCCGGCGCCCCATTGTTTTCGCTTATCGCCCTGCAAAATCCGTGGTTCACATTCAACTTGCGCGAAGACCTACTGAAGGGCTTGAACCGATTGCAGTGCTCGATCTCCACGGGCGTTTCCGCACCGCCCCACCCCCGGCCGAGGGCATTATTTGAGAATTCCAAAAGGGTCTTTCCGGAGTTCGAAATTCCGGTTCGAAGCGCCCTGGCGTATTCATTTCGTCAAGATCGGATGGCCCGGAGACGAACCGCTCGCCGGGACGCCGTCTCTGCAATTGGGATAAATTAATGATCGAGAAAATCGACATCCGCGGCTTCATGATCGCGATAGCCCTGGTGAGTGCGCTGATGCCACTGACGCCTTTTAGTATGCCCATCTTCCACGCTGAAACCTTCAGCGGAACCAATACGGACGTTCGCACCGCCCTCTATCATACCGCTCGACCGAGCGCTGAAAAGGTTTTGTCGAAGGGCTAGCCCCGCACACCGCGCGCCGGCCTGCGAACTGCGTTTTGGGAAGCTCTCCGCCTGAATACCAGCCAGATGATGAACCGCTCTCGTACGAGTGTTTTCGGAGTTTCAATCATATGAAAATGCAATCTCACTCGCCTATGCAGACAGCGGCGGCGGAATTCGCCATGATCTTGGGAGCTTTCGTTCTGGGTACCTCCGAGTTCGTCTCGATGGGCCTGTTGCCCGAGATGGCGAACACGACTGGAGTCCCTGTGGCGGTCGCCGGCGATTATATCACCGCCTATGCTGTTGGAGTGGTCGTCGGCGCGCCGCTAATAGCTGCCCTCGCAGCCAGGGTTCCACGGAACACACTCCTGATCGGCCTTCTCTTGCTCTGCGTCATCGGTAACGCCTTGTCTGGCATTGCCGCGAACTTCGGCTTGGTCTTAACAGCACGGTTTTTATCTGGTCTGCCGCAAGGAGCCTTCTTTGGTGTGGCGGCGCTGGTCGCCGCGATGCTCGCAGGACCACATAAGCGCACCCAAGCGATCGCCCGCATTATGACCGGGTTGAGTATCGCGAATCTCGTCGGCGCACCGATAGGCACCTACATTGGCGAGCATACGACGTGGCATGTGACATACCTCGTTCTTGCAATCCTGGCCGCCTTAGCCGCGCTCATCTGCAGCATTGCCGTTCCCGCCATACCCGCGTCCCACGGTGCAAGTCCGCTGCGCGAACTCAGTGCTCTAACCAAGCCTCAAGTCTGGCTGACTTTTGCAATTGGAGCAGTGGGTCTCGCGGGATTATTTTCGCTCTATACGTTCCTCGTCCCGATCCTCGAAGACATCACCGGAATGAGCAAAACAAGCGTTCCCATCGTCCTGGCGATCGTGGGCCTCGGAATGTTCGTCGGCAATTTCTTTGGAGGCTGGCTCGCCGACAAAGGTGTGATGAGGGCGATCGGCGTTATCCTGCTCTTTAACCTCGTCGTCCTGATGTCTTTCTTTTTCAGCGTGCACAGCCACGTCGTCGTTTGTGTCAGTGTCTTTTTCGCCGGCTTTACCTCGCTGGCCCTCGTCCCGCCGCTGCAGGCGCGGCTGATGGATGTGGCCGGCCATGCACAGGCTCTCGGCGCAATGCTCAATGGGTGTGCTATCAATCTCGCGAATGCCGTGGGCGCCGTGATGGGTGCCATGGCGATCGGGAGTAATCTCGGACCCGCTTCGACGGGGTTGGTCGGCGCGGCGATGTCAGGGGCGGGGTTTATTGTATTCGCGATTTCGCTGGCAACGGAAAGGAGAGCGGCCGTAGCCTGAAGCGGCAAGCTTTCCATCAAGCTTCGAACGCTCGGGACTTGTTTGTCTTCATGAAATTGATGAAGGCGGAAAGCGCAGCCGGGATTTGCCGGCGGCTGGGATAGAACAGGTAAATGCCCGAAACTCGCGAACTCCATCCTTCAAGAACGTGAACCAGCTCGCCTCTAGCAAGGGCTTCGGGGACAAGAGCTTTCGGCAACAACCCGATGCCCGCTCCGCCGATAATGGCTGCTGCCATGACACGCAGATCGTTGGCGACGAAATGCGCCCCTGCGGAATGTTCGATCTTTATGTCGTTTTTCGTCAGGACCCACGAGCTTAGAGTCCCATCCCAGGATGACCGCAGACGTACGCACCGGTGGTTCTCCAGATCCGCCGGCTCCGATGGCTTCGTCCTGCCTGCAAGATAGGACGGAGACGCCATGAGTATCTCCTCGAAAGGGTCTACAAGCTTGACCGCGATCATGTCCTTTTCGATCCGCTCGCCCACCTGAATACCAGCATCGATGCGATTTTCGACAAGGTCGACGTGTAGGTCGTCAACAAGCATCTCAAGCTCGACGTTGGGATGGCTGGCGAGGAAACGGCCAATGATTGGGCCGACCATGATCGTCGAAGCGGCACGCGATCCCAGGATACGCAGCCGCCCGCCCGTTCCTGTCCGGAATTTGTTGAGTCCATCGAGCGCAGCATCAAAGCTGTCGAGCAGCGGAGATAGCGATTCTAGGAATTCGGCGCCCGCCTCAGTGAGCGAGACGCTACGGGTCGTGCGGGCTAGGAGGCGGACGCCGAGCTTTTCCTCGAGTCCTCGGAGGGCCTGGCTGAATGTCGGCACGGAAACGCCGAGACTGGCGGCAGCCCTGGTGAAGTTGAGCTGGCGCGCGACCTCGACGAAAGCAACGAGTTCGCGCATTTCCGGTCTATACATGGTTGGCCCGGGGCAATGATGTCACCGACGTCGCCGCAGTGAGGGGGCACAAGTCACACGGTTTCGGCCGTACGTTCGATCCAGCGTGCGAAATGGCTGACCCAGCCTTCAAGGAAGTTCCGCGTAGATTCGTTCAAGACATTATAATCTGCATCGCACAGGTCGTCTTTCCAAGAAAGATTGACCTCGGGCTGACCCATGACGATGCAGTGAATTGCGCCGAGTACGCTACGCAGCTGGCTCTGGCCAACTGCGGAACCGATCGCTCCGGGAGAGGCGCCCACGATGGCGCCGGGCTTTCCGGAGAATGCATTTTGGCCGTAAGGGCGTGTGCCCCAGTCGATGGCGTTCTTCAGCACGGCCGTGAAGGACCGGTTGTATTCCGGTGAAACGAAGAGAATGGCATCAGCATCAGCGATTGCTCGCTTAAACGCTGAAATGCTTGCGGGCGGCTTTTCCCAGAGATCGTCGTTATACATCGGAACTTCCGATAGATCGACAATGTCGAACTCAAGGCGGTCTTTCGCGAGCTTTGCGAGGACACGAGCTAATTTGTGATTGATGGACTCGCGGCGAAGCGAGCCGACTAGAACAGCTACTTTTTTCACGACAAATCTCGCGGTTAAATCGACATTCCGGCTATTGTGCCGGCGCAGGCACATAGATAAACTCTCGCAAGACAATGTCAAGATATATCTTAGCTATGACGGAACACTGATGCCCGCTGAGAAAAACCATAGCCAACAGACCTCGAGCCGCCGCGTTCTCGACAGCGAAGAACTTGGCCTGCTATTGATGCTGCTGATAGAAGGGACAGATGGACGCCACGGCTACGATCTCATCAAAGAGATCAAGAACCGATCCGGGGCCATCTATGCGCCGAGCTCGGGCATAGTTTATCCTCGCCTGACTATCCTTGTAGAAACCGGCTACCTAGCAGCATCGTCCCCTGAAGAGCAGCGTCGGACATACGAACTCACCGCCGCAGGAGAAGGCTATCTGGAAGTCAACCGGAGCGAGGCGCAGGGAGTGCTGGCGAGGATCGAAGCTATGCGGTTCAGGGGCGGCGGCGTGACGGCGGGTCCCGTCGGCCGCGCGATGCAGAACCTCAAGACCGCGCTGGGGCAGACCTTATCGGGCGAACCTAGCCGTCAGCTTCAGCTCGATGTGGCGGAAATTATCGATGACGCGGTCCGCAGGATCGAGCGACTTTGAGCCAGTTCGCAAACGAACTTTCTCTGGGCCACTACAAGGCTGTCATCTTAGCGACGGGGGGGCCACTAGCGCTTGTCCAGATTTAGCTCAAAGGCACGAAAGCATAGCTGTCCTTGCCGTTCTGTCGCACGTGACCCAATCCAGGGAACGGCAGATGGGCGCCTCCGATCATAAGCTTCTTTTTCGAGACCTCGTCAAAAACCCTGAAGTGTTCCGCTTCCGCTTCGGCTCTGTCCGCATCGTAACCGATTGTAACTGCGGGATCGGCGAACTGTACCGCAGCGACGTGCACGATATCGCCCCATAGAAGAAGCTTTTGCTCCTTGCTCTCCACCTCGTACATCGTGTGACCTGGCGTATGCCCATAGGCCGATCGCGACCGAATTCCCGGCAGCAACTCCATGGATCCTTCGAAGGCCATCAACTTGCCTGCCTTCTGGTAGGCGGAGAGGGAGGCAACGCTCGCTTCGAAAAAGCGTTTTGCTTCGGCCGGCGCAGCACGCATGGCCGCCTCGCTAAGCCAGTAATCGATGTCGCGCTTGTCTGCGCGCACTCTAGCGTTCGCAAAAGCAGGCTCGGTCCCCGACATCAGTCCGCCGATATGGTCGGTATGCAGGTGAGTAAGCAGAACCTCGTCAATCTGCTCGGGGCGGTAACCCGCAGCGATCAGGTTGACCGACAACTTGCCGAAGCGTGGACCCAAAAGTGACCCCGCTCCCGCGTCGACCAGCACCAGCTTCGAACCGGTGTTCACCAAAAAGGAATTGTGCGACGTTGAAACTTCCTCTGCAAGGAAGTTACTTTTCAGGGCTCGCCCAATCCGGTGTTTGCTCCCCTGCAACAGCTTCGATGTGCTTATCGCAGACTGGCCGTCCGAGATCACCATGACCTCAAAGTCGCCGACCATCAGTCGGTGAAAGCCGGCGGCGTCTCGACCCGAAATCGGAGCGTCAGCAAACGAGTAGCCGGGCAGCATGCATCCGAGGCACGCGCACGATCCGATCAAGAGAGAACGGCGGCTGAGACTTAAGGATTTGCTCTGAGACATAGTGGTTTCCTAAATTGGATTGGAACGCGGATTGATCTCGATGAATAGACGGGGGATGTCTTTAGCTCGAGTGCCTCGGGTCGACCCACAGTGAGGCGCTTGGATGATGCGAACTCGCTGTCTTCCTATGCTGCGACGCCATAGCTCTTCGAAAGGCATTCAGTTCCATGCAAGCTCGCGAATGAAATACGCCCGCGATCTATGAGAACATATTCCTCAGCCGATTTGAGAAAGAAGCTGGGTGACGCTCGCTCTTGCATCACCATAGAACATGCGCGTGTTCTCCTTGTAGAACAGCGGGTTCTCGATGCCGGAGTAGCCCGTCCCCTGGCCGCGCTTGGAAACGAACACCTGTTTTGCCTTCCAGACTTCGAGGACCGGCATACCGGCGATCGGCGAGTTCGGATCCTCCTGTGCGGCCGGGTTGACGATGTCGTTCGACCCTATGACGATGACGACATCCGTTTCATGAAAGTCGTCGTTGATCTCGTCCATTTCGAGCACGATGTCGTAGGGCACCTTGGCTTCGGCAAGCAGCACATTCATATGACCCGGCAGACGGCCGGCGACCGGATGGATCGCAAAACGGACGGTCTTGCCCGCGGCGCGCAGTTTACGGGTGAGTTCGGAGACCGACTGCTGGGCCTGGGCCACGGCCATACCGTAGCCGGGCACGATAATGACCGAGTCAGCATCGTTGAGCGCCGTGGCGACACCATCGGCATCGATAGCGATCTGCTCGCCGGATATCTCCATCTGTGGACCGGTCGTCGCACCGAAGCCGCCAAGGATGACCGAGACGAAGGAGCGGTTCATCGCCTTGCACATAATGTAGGACAGGATCGCACCCGAGGAACCGACCAACGCGCCGGTGACAATCAGGAGGTCGTTGCCGAGCGTGAAGCCGATCGCCGCTGCCGCCCATCCGGAATAGGAATTCAACATCGATACGACGACCGGCATGTCAGCGCCGCCGATGCCCATGATCAGGTGATAGCCGATGAAGAAGGCGGCAAACGTCATCAGGACCAGCGTCCAGGCGCCGGCACCGTTGAAGTAAAGTATGAGCAGGAGGAGCGATGCGGCCGCTGCTCCGCCATTAAGCAGATGGCCGCCCGGCAGTTTTTTGGCCTTGCCGTCCAGCTTGCCGGCAAGCTTGCCGAAGGCGACTATCGAGCCGGTGAAGGTGACCGCACCAATGAAGACGCCGAGGAAGACCTCGACCTTCATGATTGCAAGTTCGACTGGCGTCTTATGCGCGAGAATGCCGGCAAAGCCATCAAGTGTTGCGCGGGCCGCTTCCTCCAGACCGGCGACCCGGACGGCTTCGATATGGGCATTGAAGCCGATAAAGACGGCTGCAAGGCCCACAAAAGAATGCAATGCCGCGACGAGCTGCGGCATCTCGGCCATCTGCACGCGGCTTGCGACATAGCGGCCGAGCACGGCGCCACCGGCAATCATCAGAAGGATGATAAACCAGCTACCTGCGCCAAGGCCGAAGAGGGTGGCGATAACAGCGAGCGCCATGCCGACGATGCCATACCAGACGGCGCGCTTGGCGCTCTGCTGACCGGAGAGTTCACCGAGGGACAAGATGAAAAGAACGGCCGCAGAAATATAGGCGGCAGAAACGATACCGATTGTCATGTTGCATTCCCCTTCCCGCTCAGGACTTCTGGAACATGGCGAGCATGCGCCGCGTCACCAGGAAACCGCCGACAACGTTGATCGTGGCGACGAGTATTGAAACCGCAGCGAGAAACGTGACCAGCCTGTTTCCGGATCCGATCTGCAGGAGTGAACCGAGAATGACGATCCCAGAAATCGCGTTCGTCGCCGCCATCAGCGGCGTATGCAGTGAATGGCTGACATTCCAGATGACCTGGAAGCCGATGAAGCATGCGAGCACGAAGACCACAAAATGGCTCATGAAGGCCGGGGGCGCATAAGCACCGACTATCAGAAGGAGCGCTGTACCGACTCCCAAAAGGAAACCGGCATTCTTGGTCTGCGTCTTAAAGGCGGCAGCTTCCTGCGCTCGTTTTTCCTCGGGCGTCGGTTCTTTCGCTCTTTCCCTCGATTTCTGCTCGGCGATCGCCCGCACTTTGGGCGCTGGCGGCGGATAGGTGATCTCGCCCTCAAAAATGACGGTGGCGCCGCGAATGACATCGTCTTCCATGTCGTGGACGAGCTTACCGTCTTTGCCCGGCGTCAGGTCCGTCAACATGTGGCGGATATTGGTAGAGTAGAGCGTCGAGGCTTGAGCCGCCATGCGGCTCGGGAAATCCGTGTAGCCGATGACAATGACGCCGTTGTCGGAGACGATCTTCTGATCGGCAACTGTCAAGTCGCAGTTGCCGCCGCGTTCAGCAGCAAGATCGACGATCACAGAGCCCGGCTTCATCATCGCCACCATGTCGGTGAGCCACAGCTTGGGTGCCTCACGACCATGAATAAGAGCTGTGGTGATGACGATATCAATCTCCGGCGCCAGCTCTCGGAACTTGGCAAGTTGGCTCTTCCGAAACTCCGGAGAAGACGGCGCGGCATAACCGCCAGTCGCAGCACCATCCTGCTGCTGCTCGTTGAAATCCAGAAACACGAACTCCGCGCCCATGGATTCTATCTGCTCGGCGACCTCTTGGCGCACGTCGAAAGCGTAGGTGATGGCGCCAAGAGATGTTGCCGTTCCGATCGCGGCAAGACCGGCGACACCGGCGCCGATCACCAGCACCTTGGCTGGCGGAATCTTGCCGGCTGCGGTCACCTGACCGGTGAAGAAACGGCCAAAATTGTTGCCAGCCTCGATCACGGCGCGATAGCCGGCGATATTGGCCATGGAGGACAAGGCATCCATCTTCTGTGCCCGCGAAATCCGAGGCACCATGTCCATTGCGATCACGTTCGCGCCCGACAAACGACAGGCTTCAAGCAAGTCAGCGTTCTGCGCCGGATAGAAAAACGAGATCAAGGTCTGTGAGGAGGCGAGATAACCCGCCTCCGCTACACTCGGGGGCCGAACCTTCACGATAACGTCGCATGTCTCGTACAGCGCTGCTGCGCTGTCGATCACTGTCACGCCTGCCGCGCGATAGGCCTCGTCCGAAAAGCCCGCCGCTTGGCCGGCTCCAGTCTCGAGCACGCATTCGTAACCAAGCTTGCGAAGCTCTCCGGCGCTGGCGGGTGTTAGCGCAACGCGAGCCTCATGCATGCTAGTTTCGTTGGTTGCACCGATCTTCATAGTCTCTTCTCCCTCGACGCGCTTCCGCGGTTTTCAATCGCGGGTTGGGCGATTTTCTTCCTCGGTGCCAATTGATGAACGTCAGTTACCGGCCCCCCTCAGACGTCCAACGAGACGCTTGAGGCACAACATTATTCCAGGTGTAATTTTACTGAGAACCGTGTGACACAAAGCCCAAAGTCCATGCGGGCCAGCAGACCCGGAGGCCTGCAATAAATTGTCCAAGCGTCAGTCTTCTCGCGATGAAATTGGCGGCTACTGCACAAAGTGGCGATAAGTAGGATCCTTGTGGAGATGGATCCGCATTAGCTCGTTCCCTCGATGATCGCCATAAAATCGCATTGAACAAGCGAAGGACCATCCACCAGAAGGGGCTGAGAGTGGCGAGCCGGGCGGGCTGCAGGATCGGGAAACATGCGCACCCATTCCGCGTTCAATGGCTCTCGATTATCGCGGTCCCGCAGGTAGACGGTCACCTTGATGATGTCATCGGCGCTGCCGCCGGCAGCCTCCACGATCGCCTTCATATTTGCGAAGAGGTGGGCGCATTGAGAGGTGAGGTCTTCCGGCATCATGTGCGTTTCTGAATCCAGCCCAGAGATCGCACCGGATACGACCAGGTTCCCAATCCGGCAGGCGTTCGGCACCGGATGCTTATGGGCGAGGCCCTCAACGACGACGCTCATGCGGCGGCTCGCGGCATTGCTTCGTTGCGCCACCTCACTCAACATTGGCGATTGAGACATGTGTATTTCCTCTCATCTCACTTGCGCGCTCAGTCGAATACTTGGAACGCTTGGTTTGGCAGTCATGGCTGCTATCCGGACCCAATTTCCTCCGGTCATGCATCCGGTGGGAGCTATTTCTTGACTGTGCTGGGAGCATCTGCGGGATTGGCGTAAGTGGTTCCGCTCGGCCCATATCCGGTGATGGCAACGAGAGTTGGCTCGTCTCGCGTCTCTCCGAAATGGTTGGCGTTAGCGGGTTCAGTGTAGATGCCTCCCGCCGGAAGCGCATTGAGCTTCGTCTCATCGTAGGCATTGCCAAACCCAACGTAGAAAGTTCCCGATAAGATGGTTACGAAGCGGGAATCGGGGTGCGATAGCGGCATGATGCGCTTGTGTGGCTCGAGACGCAGTAGAACCGTATAAAGCCCAGGTTTCGTCGGATCCCCATAGAGCGTTTTGGCGCTCTGGCCGCTGACCTGGGAGACACCGGCTGTCTTCGATGCACTCTGGGTGACAGAAAGTTGCTGGGGCGACGCAACAATGATTTGCATTGATCCGTCTGCGTCTTGGGCCTCGGCCATGTGCCCTTGTGTCATCAGGGTCATGGCGAAAACTAAGCACGGGAAAATCGACTTCATTGACCACTCCTGGTTGGGATGGAGCCTCCACAAAAGTGTTCAGGCTCTTTCGCCGAAGGGGTTCAAATTTGAGCGCTCGGCAATCCATTGGTTAGTCATTTCAAGGGGCCCGAGATCAACAAACCATGTTTGGTGATGGTACATGGGATGCAGCCGGATCGGGCTCCCGGCAATGGTCAGGGCCCTCCCGCAACAGTTTGTTTCGCCACCACGGTCGATGGTTCCTCCTCCGTGGCCTGCCCAATGTCTGGCGTCAGTTTGATGCCTTTTGTTTCTGGGAGCAGCAGCGTAGCCACGATCGCGATGCTGTAGCCGAGCAACGCAATCAACCCGATGGCCTCGGCCAAGGTGATCCATTGCGCCAGTATACCGATGCAGGAGACTGCGGCGGCGCCGGCAGCCTTGCCGAAGTTGTAGGCGAAGCTCTGGCCACTACCGCGGACTGCTGTCGGGAACAGCTCCGTGAAAAAGGGGCCAAGTGCGGCGTAGTTGCCGATCGTGAAGAAGCCGAACGGTACTCCCATCAAGATTAGGCCCCAACCGGATAGCGGCAAGAACATATAGGCAATGGTCACCAGCCATGAGCAGACCAGAAACAACTGGAATGTACGGCGCCGGCCGAGCACGTCGGACAAGTATGCACTCACCAGGAAACCGAAGAATGAGCCGCCCGTAACGAGGAACACATAATAGCCGGAGGCACTTGGTGAGAGATGGCGAACCGTTTTCATGAATGTCGGCAGCCAGTTGACAATTGCTCCGCCGACACCAACCACACCAAAGGCCAACAGAGACGTCAGGATTGTCACATGCACCACATCAGGGCGGAAGATCGCACCAAGGCCCGGATCGCGGCCGCTCGCCTTTATCGCAGCGCGGGTTTGCCGATAAAGCTGCGGCTCCTCGATCGTTCGACGCAAGTAAAGCACCAGAAAGCCAGGCACCACGCCAATCATCAGCAGCGTCCGCCATGCGTATTCCGCGGGGACGTGAGCGAGAATGATGCCGGCCAGTATCGCCGCAACGCTCCAGCCGACGCCAAAACCACTTTGAACGCTCCCTACCGCTTTGCCGCGATGGGCCGGCCGGATGATCTCGCCCATCAGCACAGCGCCCGCTGCCCACTCACCCCCGAAGCCCAGCCCTTGCAGGACCCGCACGAGTAGGAGCTGTTCAAAGTTTTGAGTGCAGCCGGCGATGAGGGTGAAAACCGAGAACCACAAAATGGTGAACTGCATAACGCGGACGCGACCCAAACGGTCCGCTAGATAGCCACACGCCCAACCACCGACGGCGGCCGAAATCAGGGTTGCCGTTGCGAGATAGCCCGCCTGCGCAGTTGTCAAACCCCAGGCGGCAATCAGTACCGGAAGCGCGAAGCTGAAGAGCTGCGCATCCATCGCGTCCACCGCCCAACCCGCGAAGCAGCCCCAAAAGGTATTTCGTTCTCTTGTTGTTAGATCGCGATACCAGCTGAACATTTGGTCTCCTCCCAATGTTGATATTTTCCAGGTCAGCCGGTCAGGCGACGAGCGGCGTCAGCCCTCCATCCATGGTCAGCGATGCACCGGTCACGTAGGACGCCCGGGCGCTAGCGAGAAAAATCGCGGCATCGGCCACCTCCTCCGGGGACGCATAGCGGCCAAGGGGTATTCGCTGCTGATTTTGGCGCAGCAGTTCTTCTGGTGACTTTCCGGTCGCGCGCGATTCCGCTTCCAATGACATTTGCACTCTGTCGGTCATGGTGGCTCCGGGGTTAATGACATTAACGCGTATACCGGCATGTCCCCATGCGGCAGCCAAACCTGCCGAGGCCAACATCAATGCCGCGTTGGCAGCGCCTCCAGGGATGTGGATCGGTGAGGCGATTTTACCTCCGGTCCCGACGATGTTGACGATCGCACCCGCACGCCGCTCAATCATGCGCGGCAGTACATAATCCATGACGTTCATGTAGGTGAAGAACTTCGCATCCATAGCAATGCGCCACTTGCCCGGTGTCAATTCACTCGGAGGCACGCGCACGGCGCCTCCGGCCGAATTGATCAGCGCGGCGATCGGCCCGACCTCGCTTTCGGCCGCAATAACTGCCCGCTCGGCCTCAGATTCATCGGAAAGATCGGCAGTAAAGGACGTGGCCTTGATGCCGTCGGCTGAAAGGGCCGCATGGGCGGCCGCCAGGTTATCCTTGCTGCGCGATACGATGACTACCCGGGCTCCTTCCTTTCCGAATGCCCGCGCGCAGGCAAGACCGATGCCCTTGCTGCCGCCGGTTACCAGAACAACTTTTCCGTCAAGTTCAAGGTTCATTGTGATGCTCCTGTTTCAGTACATCCGGATTATGGACGTTGATCGGTGTGCCTTTGGCAAAGGCAACGACCTGATCGAAGGCGTTGCCATAGGCAAATTCATAATTGTCGCGCTCGACATAACCGAGATGTGGCGTGCACAGGGCGTTTGGCAGCAATAGCAAAGGATGGTTGGGATCGGTCAGCGGCTCGTGCTCGAACACGTCCACCGCCGCTTTTCCAGGTCGACCGTTGCGCAGTGCCGAGACAAGCGCCCCGGGTTCAATCAGCTCCGCCCGACTGGTGTTCACTAGCAGTGCCGACGGCTTCATCAGGGCAAGGTCCGCAGGCCCGATCAAACCGGCCGTCTCGGCATTCAAGCGCAAGTGCAGGCTGAGCACGTCTGATTGCGCGAAAAAGGTTTCTTTACTAGACGCGACGGGCAAGCCTTCTTTTTGTGCCCGGTCCAAAGATCCCTGTCGGCCCCAGACCAGCAACTCCATGCCGAATGCCACGCCGATCCGTGCCACCATCGATCCGAGCCGGCCAAAGCCATAGATTCCGAGCGTCCGCCCGCGTAAACCCAGCCCGACTGTGCTTTGCCAGATGCCCTTGCGCAGTTCAGCGCTTTCGAGCGGGATGTTGCGCATCGCCGCCAGGATTAAACCCCAAGTGAACTCCACGGTGGGGTATGAAGGGCGTTGCGTCAGGGCCGAGGAGACGAGAACACCGTGGCGCGTACATGCGGCAAGGTCGATGTGTGGTACATGTCCGTTCTGGCTGACCAGCTTGAGGTTCGGCAGGCGGCTGACCAGCGCTTCGTCCACCTTGGTCCGCTCGCGCAAAAGCACCAGCGCGTCGGCAGTGGCAAGCCTCTCCGCCAACACGTCCACATCGGCCACAGCATCGTTCCAGATCGTGACCTCATGGCCCCGAAGCTTACTGAAGCAATCGAGCGTACGAACGACATCCTGGTAGTCGTCTAGGATCGCGATACGCAGTCGTGGAGTGAGATCGGTCATGGCACTTATTCTTTGTTCGGAAGGTCGGCAACCGCGGTGCCGGCATCGATCGCACCGCATTTCTCATGTTCAAAGGCAGCCTTCGCTAGCGCGCGCTCCAACACCTCTGCGGCGCGCCCAATCGGGATGAAGCAGACCCCAGTTTCGTCGCCGACGACGATGTCGCCAGGCGAAACGCGAATACCGGCGATCTGGATATCGCCATTGATTTCGACTGTTTCGATGCGCCACTTGCCTGTGACAGGAGTGATTTCGGTAGCCCAGAGCGGATAGCCTACCCGACGAGAATGGCCGACGTCACGTATCCCTCCAAAGACTATGGCGCCGGCTTCACCTTGCCGTTTACCGGTCTGCGCTGAAATGCCGCCCATGTTGGATACTCCGGCAACACCATCGATCACCACGACATCGCCAGGCTGCGCCAGGTTATGTGCCTCGAACTCCGCCATGCGGTTTACGCGAGCACGCGCAGTTTCATAGACGTGCTCGCGCTGCATGATGTTGCGTACTGTGAGCGCCGGTCCAACGATGCTTGCGTTCGGCAGGCTGGGTTTGAGCAGCGATGTTCCGACCGCGCCGGTGATACCCAGCTCGTCCATGACGTCCGCGATGACGCTTGTCGCATCGGGGATGCGCTGAAATTTCTCGATGAGGCCCTGAGGCGGACGTGGCGTCTGAAACAAACGAATGCGATCGGCGCTGATCTTTCCGGTCAGCTTTGGCATCAGGTCTCCAGCAGGAGCATCATTCATCAGATAAATCCTCGCAATGTATTGGTGCGCAGCCGTTGGTTAAGGCTTTCGCCGCCGTGCTTGTTAGGGCCGTGTCTATAGAGTTGTCCAAATCTTCCAAATCGTCCAATTTAGATTTCGACCAGACCATTATCATCGAGGTGAATAACGTGCGACTTGATCTCAACCTGCTTGTGGTCATTGAAGCGATTATGCTGGAGCGGAACGTCACCCGCGCCGCGGCTAGTCTGTCGATGAGTCAGCCGGCAGTCAGCAATGCGCTTCGACGCGCCCGAAAACTGACGCGAGACCAACTGTTCCTGAAAGTCGCGGACGGCGTCCAGCCAACCTCGCGAATGCTCGCCATCTGGCCCGAACTTCATCGTTCGCTGGCCGTGATCCGTGCTTCCATCGCACCAGAGCACTTCGACCCACGGTCGGACCCGACCAGCTTCCGAATTGCAGTGACGGATAGCCTGGCTGTCGACGCAGTCTGCGGCATCGCGTTAAAGCTACGGGCCCTGTCACCTTATGCTCGCTTGGCATTTTCTTTTCACACCAATGCGAGCTCTCTTGAGGGCATCGAGCGCGGCACGCTCGACTGCGCTGTCGGCATGTTTCCGTCTCTTCCGCGCGACATCCACGTTCAGGGGCTCCGGACGGATCACTATGTTTGTGTGATGCGACCGGGCCACCCACTAGCAGAGGAGATGAGCATGGACCAGTTCATCGCGGCGGCGCACGTACTCGTAACGCCCTCGGGGATGGACCTTGGCGTTGTTGACGGCTGGCTGAGCCTCCATGGTCGGACAAGAACAATCGCCGTTGTCGTCAACCATTTTTCCGATGCGCTTCGGATCGTCGCAGCCAGCGACCTGCTGACCTGTGTACCAAGCGCATTCTTCCATGGGTCCGGCGGGGAGCCTCACGGCCAGCGAGAATTGATTGCCCGCGATCTACCATTCGACTCTGAGAAGCTTGTCTATAAACTCATCTGGCACGAGCGGCTCCATATGCATCCCGCTCACCAATGGTTCCGGTCACTCGTTGCCGGCGTTTGCGGGAACAAGCCAGAAGACAACAAACACGCTCCGCCGGACTGAGGGCATCCCCGATTTAGGTGGGCGGGTGTTTTGCAGGTTGATGACGGCATAACGCGGCTCGTGAGATCACGTGACTTTGAAGTAAGGTTGCGGGCATGAAGTTGCCGATGTTTGTAAGAGCCGCGTATGTTGCCGGAGTGATCACTTCATTCAAGGACTGTCTGATATGTCAGCAATGTTGAATCGCCGTGATATCTGCCTAGGTCTATCTGCTTTCGCTATTGGTGCCTCCAACTCCAGCATTGTCTTTGCACAAGAGAAGGAAAATTCGAATAGCAGTTCGGCGGCTTATTTGTATTTCTCGCAGCAGATCGATGACAAATCTACACTCGATCTTACAAGCGGGATAATAAGCCTGAGATCTAAGGGTTACAGCACAATATATCTTATGATAAATTCCATGGGCGGAGAAATAGCCTCAGGCATCGCCCTATACCATATCCTGTCTTCCATGGACGCACAAATTAACACGTATGCCATTGCCAATGTTGAATCCGCAGCTATTCTTTTATTTTTGGCTGGAAAAGAAAGAGTTGCAAATAAAGAGTCTCTTTTTGCATTTCACTCTGGCCAGGAAAACTTCAGCAGCGAAAAGCTAACCTCTGGTCAGATCAATGAGAGATTTAGCGCACTTGCAATCGACGACGACAGAATGAAAGAAATATTCAAAGGGCGGCTTTCCATCAGTGACAAGCAATATGACGACCTTCTGAGCCCACAATTTCGATTTGTAAGGGCACCAGAGGCATTGAATATGGGCTTGGCAACGCGGATCGGCGAGGTGAGCATACAACCGCACGATGGGCTCTTCTTTGTTCAATCCTCCGGCGGCAAGTGAGTCAGGCGGCGAGCGCAGGAGCGCAACGGAGTCTCGTGTTGCGCCCCTTTCCTGGGCAGAGGGCAAAGCCGCGCCGCCTCGGCTGTGGAGCTTCGCGGTACGGCGGGTCGATACGCCAGAGAAGACCGTGCATTTCGGATATGGCACTTGCACTCGCATGAATTTTGGCCAAAATCCTGATCGCAATGCGCAGGCTTCCGATAACGGCGCGGTCGCCGTCGGGACAATTTTCATTCATAAATCGAATACGATTGCAATAGATACAGCGTGGCAGCGGCAATGGGCCCGCCGATGCTGAGGAATTCAAAATCTCGAAGCGATATTTGCGGCGAGGGTGCGACATGGATTTCATGGAGTCGCAAGGGGATAGAAAGTATCGGACCAGCGAGCGCGTGGGCGGACTTGTTGCATGCTCATCGCTGCAGGTCGAGCTCAGGCGTTTCGATCCGGGGTGGCAGGTGGATCTTACGCTCGAATGCACGGAAATAGCCGTCCTGCTCTCGGGTCAGTCGAAAATCAGGTGGACCGGCGACGGCCATAGGCGGGAGGCTATCGCTCGTCCTGGCATCGCATGGGTGTGTCCCGCGGGTGTCCATGAGAGCGGTGTCGAAATCCTCGGCACCATGCCCGAGTCCTTGCACATCTTCCTGCCGCCATCGCTCGTCGGGCAGACTGCTCTGTCAAACTTCGACATTGACCCAGCCAGGGTGCAGCTCGCCTATGCGGGCGGCGTCCCTGATCCGGTAGTCTTGCAGCTCGGTGAGCTTTTTCGTGGTGTGTTGAATCGCAAGCTGGAAGCGACAGACCGGCTGTTCCTGGACGGCATTCAGCTCGCGCTGGCGGCTCATTTGCTGGGCACCTATTCGTCCGCTCGCTGGCGGCCCGCTGCACGGACTTCAACCATCGATCCGAAGAGGCTGCAGCGCGTCTTCGATTTTATCGAAGCCCGCATTGCAGCGGATATTTCACTGAATGACCTTGCCGCCGAGGCGTGTCTCAGCCCCTTTCACTTTGCCCGAGTTTTTCGCGCCGCCACCGGCTTCGCCCCGCATCGCTACGTCACCGAGCGACGGATCGCGGCAGCCAAGGAGAAGCTGCGGCTCGCGCAGTCCTCGCTCGTCGAGATCGCGCTCGACACCGGCTTCGGGTCGCAGGCGAACTTCACGCGCGTCTTCCGCAAAATGACCGGCTTGACGCCGGGCCAGTACCGCGCGCTCTTCACCTCTTAGCGATGTTTGCCCGGCGGACGCGCTCGCCCCTCCCTTTGTGCGCCCGTCGGAGCGCAAGATCTGCAAATAGTGCAGCAAGAGATGGAAATACGGCAACGCGTCTTGCGGCCTATACCTGCCTCCTCGAACGGGGAGCACTGATCTTCGAACGACAGAGGAGACAGGGAGATGATTACCATCGACGAAGCCCGTAAGGTCATCGCCGCCGGCGAGGCGCGGGCGAGAGAGATCGGCGTACCGGCCAATATCGCAGTTCTCGACGCCGGCGCCCACCTGAAGGCTTTTTCCCGCATGGACGGCGCCCTGCTGGGCTCCATCGACATCGCCCTCAACAAGGCCCGAACCGCCGTGCTGTTTTCCATGCGCACGGAAGCAATCGGCGAATTCTGCAAACCCGGCGGAACTTCATTCGGACTGGAGCAGACCAATGGCGGTCTCGTCGTATTTGCCGGCGGTATCCCCGTCATGGACGGGAAGAACATCTTGATTGGTGCCGTCGGCGTATCCGGAGGCGCCGTCGCCCAGGACCTCGAAATTGCGCAGGCTGCTGCGGCTGCCCTCGCCGTCTAAGCCGCTTTTTTCAACCGCAAGCACATCGAAAGGAAGTTCTTATGTCGAAGACCATTCTCATCACGGGTGCCGGCTCCGGCTTCGGCAAGGGCGCGGCCATCGGCATGGCCACGAACGGCCACACCATCATTGCAACCACACAAGTTTCGTCGCAGGTTACGCCTCTGCGTGAGGAAGTCGCCACGCTCGGCCTGAAGAACTTCCGCGTCGAGCGTCTCGACCTCACCGACCCCTATGACATCAAACAGGCGCAGCGTTGGGACTTCGACGTCCTCTGGAACAATGCCGGCATGGGTGAAGCCGGCCCAGTCTGGGAAATTCCGATTGAGCTCGTTCGCAAGAACTATGAAGTCAACGTCTTTCTCCCACTGGTACTGACCCAGGAGGTCGTTCAGCGCTGGATCCGCGAAGGCAAGAGCCAAGGCAAGAAAGTGGTCTTCACCTCCTCGATGGGCGGCCTGTTTACTCCAGCAAACTGGGGCACCTATGTCTCCACCAAGCACGCGCTGGAATCGATCGCCGAAGCGCTGCAGCAGGAACTCAGCCGCTACGGCATCAAGATCCAGACGATCAACCCGGGCGCCTACTACACCGGCTACAATGAGACGATGGCCGACAATCCCTTCCGATGGCTGGATGACAGTAAGAACTTCACCAAGCGGGCCGATCTGCGCAAGGGCTTCGACGATTTCTTCGCCACTCCCGAAGGCAAGATGGACCCGAAGGAAATGATCGACCGCATGATCGAGATCGTCCCGGCCGATACCGGCAAGTTCCGCAATGTGGTTCCGAAGGTGATCGAGGACATGCTGAAGGATCATCAGCTCAAGGCCTGGGAAAACCAGATCTAAGCAGACCTGCGGCGAGCGCCGCGAGCGGCACCCGCCGGGTGCCGCGCCATCCAACCCGACTTGGAGGAAGGCACATGTCCATCACCG
Organism: Rhizobium sp. BR 362; assembly: GCF_036528765.1. NCBI lineage: Bacteria > Pseudomonadati > Pseudomonadota > Alphaproteobacteria > Hyphomicrobiales > Rhizobiaceae > Rhizobium > Rhizobium sp. BR 362. The sequence continues at coordinate 45,168 of NZ_JARWGH010000024.1, forward strand.
CAAGCGCAACCGTCCGTGGGCCAACATCTTTTGCTCGTCGCATCTCAAATGCTGCTCTGGGTATCGCCGCCACCATCTTGGCCCTTTGCGGGCTGGAAGCCCGTGCCGCGTCGCAGTCGCTGACCGAAACCGAACGCCGCAACAAGATGACCGTCGAAGCTGGCTTTGACGCCTGGGCGGCGGGCACTGGCAGCCCCTATGACCTTCTCGCCGACGATGCCCGCTGGACGATCGAAGGCTATTCGCTGGCATCGAAGACCTATCCGAACCGCGAGGCGTTCCTGCGCGAAGTGATCCGCCCCTTCAATGCCCGCATGAAGGCGCCACTGAAGCCCGCGATCCGCAATGTCTATGCCGATGGCGACACCGTGATCGTCTTTTTCGACGCCCGAGGCATCGCCCGCGACGGGGAGCCCTACGCCAACACCTATGCCTGGTTTCTCGATATGCGTGACGACCGGATCGTCCGCGCCTCGGCCTTCTTCGACTCGATCGCTTTCAACGAGTTCTGGACCCGTGTAAGGCCGGCCGAATAGGCCGGCCACTCGCCGCTTTGAAGTGGCACAGCGGGATCTGCATCCTCGAGCGTCTCGATGTCCGAGAGGTCGTGCAATGTTCGATGCCAGCACCTTCTCGGGTTCAAGAGGAGCGCGAACTCGGGTTCTGCAGGGTTCTCCGATCCGACTTCACCCACCTTGACCTGGACGACCGCGCGAATTCAAACGACGATACTGACTATTCGCACCGAAACGTGATGCAATATTTCGAAAGGCATGGCCCACCCCCCTGTCCGATATGAAATCGCCAGGTCAAATTTGGACACGGTAACTTCTAGCTTAGCTAGTTTCGTTTTCGCTCCGGCGCCAATACGAAATCGTGCTCGACCTGCCAGAACGGTCCGCGGAAGCCGAAAGCCTCGGCACGCGCGGCATCGTCCGTCAGCCTGAACTCGGCCAGCAGGCTCTCCTTGACGCCGAACACCGCATCGGAATGGATGTAGGGGTCGTCGGGATCGAAGATGTGGGTCGTCAGCGTCTCGAACCCGGGCGCCTTGATGATGTAGTGCAGGTGAGCGGGGCGGTAGGGATGACGGCCGAGCGCGCCGAGCAATTGCCCCACGGGACCATTGTCGGGGATCGGATAGTATTTCGGCTTCACCGCCCGGAACCAGTAGTGCCCATCCTTGCCGGTGCGGAATATGCCCCGCAGATTGAAATCGGGCTGGATGCCCTTTTGCTGGACGTCGTAGAACCCTTCGTCATTCGCCTGCCAGACGTCGAGCACCGCGTTTTCGATCGGGCGGCCTTCAGTATCGAGGATGCGGCCGCTGATCACCATGTCCTCACCTTTCTGGTCGAGGCAGATATTGGCGCCCATCGGAAGTTCCGGTGCATCAGCGACATGGAAGGGGCCAAGGACGGTGCTTTCCGATGCGCCCGACGGCTTGCGGTTGTTGATCGCGTCGACCAGCATCGACACCCCGAGCACATCCGACAGCAGAATGAATTCCTGTCGCCAGTCGGTGCAGGTGTGACCAGTGCGGGTGAGAAAGAGGATCGCCTCCATCCATTCGTCCTGGGTCGGCTCCAGCTCTTTCACCGCCTCATGCAGCTTGCGGGTAACGACCTCCATCACCTGCTTCAGCCGCGCATCTCTGGCATGGGCGTTACGGCCTGTGACAACCTCGACAGAGTTTTCCTCGGTAAAATAGCCTTTTTCTTCCACGCTCATTGTCGCCTCACCGATCCAGAATTGCTTTCAATACACGACGCAGTTCGCTCACCGGATCAGCGACTGCGGCATGCGAGCGCCAGCCGACATGGTGGTCCGGACGCACGAGCAGAACGCCGGCATCGCGGATTTGGCGGGCGCGCGCCCAGTCTCCCGTCAGGTCCTGCCATTCCTGCCGCGGGCCGATCTTATGAGCCGTGATCGGCAGGCCGAACTCCTTCGACAGCGCCTTCGTCGCCGCAATCCAGCCGTCGCCGCCGATGCCGGTCAATACGGTGAAGACGCCGTGGCCGGTGAGATCGAGGCTCGACACCTTCTCGCCGCTGGCACCGAATAGCCAGACATGCGGCAGGCGCGCACCCGGCCAGCTCGTCGGCTGATGGTGCAGCTCCGCATCCTCCGTAAAGGCCGGCTCCGGCTGATCGTCCTTGACCACGGCCTTCGAGGCATATCGCTGGTTCATCTCGACGCCATGCGCATCGAACTCGTAGACCTTATAGGCGATCGCCTCGCGGATCGCGGAACGCTGGCGCTCCGCATCGGCCGTGTCGTCGCAGCGCGCATCCATGTTCTGCTGCATCTTCACCGGATCGACGGAATCGAGCAGGCCGAGCGACTTGAAGATCGGGCCGAATTCCTCGATCGATTTGTTGGCGCGGGTGACGATCTGCTTGGCGATCGGCGCGCGTTCAGCCTGGTAGCTTTCGAGCAGACCCATACCGGCCTGCCCCTTGAGGACCATTGCCAGCTTCCAGGCGAGATTGAAGCCGTCCTGGATCGAGGTGTTGGAGCCAAGGCCGTTCGAGGGCGGATGGCGATGGGCGGCATCGCCCATGCAGAACACACGCCCGCTCGACATGGTGGTCGCATACATGTTGTTAACAGTCCAGGTGGAGACGGATTTGATCTTCGGCTTGAGGTCGGCAACGCCCACCAATTCGCGCACGACCTTGGTGGCGAAAACGTCGTCGACCTGCGGCGGCGGCTGGTTGATGTCATAGCCCCAGACGATCAGCCATTCGTTCCATGGCCGCACCATGCGCACTAGGCCCATGCCAATACCGCCGACATCCGCGCCTGGCTGCAGCACCCAATAGAGCACCGACGGCCGGTGAGCGACATAGCGCGAGAGATCGGCCTCGAACAGAATGTTCATCGAGCCGGCAACGCCCATCTTGCCTGCGAAGGTCAGGCCGGCATGCTCCGCCACCTTGGAGTTGCCGCCATCAGCGCCGATCAGGTATTTCGAGCGGATAACCAGCTCCCTGCCAGTCATGCGGTCGAGACAGGTCGTCGTTACACCTTCCGCATCCTGGACATGGCTTAGATATTCCGTCGACATGCGAGCCTGAGCGCCGCGCGAGCAGGCCGTCTTGAACAACAGCGGCTCCATATAGGTCTGCGGCAGGTCATTCATCCGGCCGGGCGACGAAAGCAGATGTTCGGCGCGAGAGAGCGGATGATTGCCCCAGCTCTGCATGCGGCCGATCTCCTCGCCGGCAACCGACGTGCAGAAGACGTTCTGCCCCATCAGATCCTGTTCGGTCGCGAAGAGATAGGCCTCCTCCTCCACATCGCGGCCTAGATCGCGCAGGACTTCCATCGTGCGCTGGTTGGTGATGTGCGCCCGCGGCGTGTTTGCCAGCCAGCGATAGCGATTGATCACCATCGGCTCGATACCGTAGGTCGCAAGCAGCGCCGCGGTCGCCGAGCCGGCTGGCCCCGTGCCGATAATCAGAACGTCGGTGGTGATGTCAGCCATTCGGCCCTCCCTTTTCATCATGCAGTATAGGTCCGCCCTTCAGCAGGCGGCGGACCGGAAAGAGTTCCCAACCGGTTCGGTCGGATATGAGCCCCCAAAGGCCCCCTGGCGCGAACAGCATGGTGACGATGGCCAGTGCGCCGAGCGCCAGCAGATACCAGGAGCCGTAGCTCGAAAAGGCATTCTGCAGCAGGAAGAAGATGAGCACGCCGACAAGCGGCCCTTCGATGGTACCAATGCCACCAATGACAACAATGAACACGACATAGGCGGTCCAGTCGGTGAGCGAGAAGGCGGCATCAGGCGATATGCGCGCCTTCTGCAGGTAGATGAGCGCACCGACCATGCCGGTCACAAAGGCGGTCGCCATATAGACGACAACCTTCAAGCGGCGCGCATCGACGCCGAGCGCACGCGCCGCCGTCTCGTTGTCGCGCACGGCGGCAAGGCCGAGCCCCTGCTTGCTGCGCAGCAGCCGGTAGATGAAGCCGATCGTCAGCGCCGTCAGCGTCAGCGCCAGCCAATAGGCGAGCGCATCGGCCGCGGCCGCAGAGCGCATGCCGAACCAGTTTTGCAGCAAGGAAATACCGAACATGTCCTTTGTGGCTTCGCGCGGCAGCGAGGTGCCCGTTCCACCGCCCAGCATCTTCCATTGGGCAAACAGCAGCCGCCCGACTTCGGCAATGACCCAGGTGCCGATCGCGAAATAGGGCCCATAAAGCCTGAAGGAGAAGAAGGCGGCCGGCGCAGCGATGAGCGTCGCGACGAGCCCGGCCAGCGGAATGGCAAGGATAGGATCGACACCGGCAAGAATGACGAAGCCGAACAGCGCATAGGCGCCGCAGCCGACAAAGAGCTGCTGGCCGACCGAGATCAGTCCGGCATAGCCGGCGAGCAGGTTCCAGCTCTGCGCCAATGCCAGCATGGTCAGGATGAAGAAGAGATCCTGGACGACGCCGCGCGACATGACGAACGGAACTACCGCCAGCACAACCACCGCGATGAGCGAAAGGATAGCGAAGATGCTGGAAAGCCGCGTCCGCGTTTCCACCCGCCAGCTCGGCGGCGCTGCAATTTCGGTCGGCATTGTTTCGAAACCTGTGGTCATGGCGCCCTCAATCCACTGCCCGGGGGAAAAGGCCGCGCGGCCGGAAGAGCAGCACGAGCAGGAAGGCGATATGCCCGGCAAGGATCTGCCATTCGGGATTGACCGCGGCGCCGACCGTTTGGGCAACTCCCAGGATGATGCCGCCTGCAAGCGTGCCCCAAAGCGAGCCGAGGCCGCCGATGATGACCGCTTCGAAAGCGTAGATCAGCCGCGCCGGCCCGGCCGTCGGATCAAAGTTCGCCCGCATCCCGAGATAAAGCGCTGCGACCGTCACGATCATCATCGCAAGGCCGGTCGCGATGGCGAAGATAGTATTCGGCCGGATACCCATCAGGCTCGCGGTCACCACATCGTCCGAAGTCGCGCGGAAGGCGCGGCCGAGCTCAGTGCGGTAGATGAGCTGGTTGAGAGCAACGATGACGAGGACGGCCGAGGCAAAGGTAAGCAGCGGCATCAGACCGGCATTGACGCCGCCGAACTGCAGCGAGGCCGTTTCCAGCGCGCCTGCGGAGATCCGCCGGCTATCGGCCGTGAAGCCCTCCAGCAGACCATTCTGGATGACGATCGACAGGCCGAAGGTAACGAGCAGAGGCGGAAGGATATCCTTGCCGAGCGTTCGGTTCAGCAGATGATATTGCAGGAGCCAGCCGACAGCGAACATCAGAGGCGCGGCGATCAGCGCGGCTAGGAAGGGATCGGGCCCGAGCAGCGAGACAAGCACCAGGATCAGGAAAGCCGCCAGCACGATGAGGTCGCCATGGGCGAGATTAACGAGGCGCATGATGCCGAAGACGAGGCTGAGGCCTGCCGCGAACAGCGCATAGAGCCCGCCGAGCAGAACACCTTGCAGAAGCGTATCAAGCCAGTTCATGGGTGTCCGCTCCAAAATAGGCCGCATGGATGTCGGCACGATCGAGTTCTGCGGGGCGCCCGGTCAGGGTGATCCGGCCCTCCATCATGCAGTAGACACGATCGGCGACCTTCAGCGCCTGGGCGATGTCCTGCTCGACGATGACGATGGCCGCACCTGCAGCACGGATATGGGAAAAGGCAGCGTAAATGTCCTTGATGACCACCGGAGCGAGGCCGAGGCTCAGCTCGTCGCAGAGAAGAACGTCCGGATTGGACATCAGCGCCCTGCCGATCGCGACCATCTGCTGCTGTCCACCTGACAGCGCCGTCGCCGGATTGCGACGTCTTTCCTTCAGGACGGGAAATAGCGAATAGATGCTGTCGAGCGTCCAAGGTCCGGCGACGCGGCGGCCATAGCGGCCGATCTGCAGATTTTCCTCGACCGTCAGCGACGGGAACAACTTCCGTCCCTCCGGCACGAGAGCGATGCCGCGCCGCACGACATCGGATGCGGCGATCGCCCCGATCGGCTCGCCGCGATGCAGGACCATATTGGGCTTGTTGGCGATGACACCGGCGATCGACCGCATCAATGTCGATTTCCCCGCACCATTCGCGCCGATAACGGCGATGGTCTCGCCGGCCTCGAGCCGAATATCGACGCCGAGCACGGCCTGGAAATCGCCGTAGGAGGCCGTGAGGCCGCGGGTTTCGATGAGGCTCATCGTCAGACCTCCATTCCGAGATAGATTTCGCGCACCTCGCTCGAAGCCATGATCGCGTCGGGCTTGCCGATGCCGATCATCCGGCCAAAATTGAGCACGAGGATGCGCTCGGCCACGGCTGTAAGAGCATGCAGCACATGCTCGATCCAGATGATTGCGATGCCGCGCTGATGAACCCGCTTGATCGTCGCGACGAGCTGGCGGCATTCGCCTTCCGTCAGTCCGCCGGCGATCTCATCGAGAAGCAGCAGTTTCGGCTGGGTGGCGAGCGCACGCGCCAATTCCAGCCGCTTGCGTTCGAGCAGGGTCAACGATCCGGCAGGCACATTGGCTTTGGCGATCAGGCCGGTGTCGACAAGGATATCCGCGCACAAGGCTGAGACACCGCTTTCCCTCGCCTTGGCACCGAAGGCACCGGCAACCAGCAGGTTTTCGTAGGTCGTCAAGCGCTCGAATGGCTGCGGGATCTGAAAGGTTCGGCCCATGCCGGCAAGACACCGCTGCATCGGCGGCGTATGGGTCACGTCCCGACCGTCGAACTGGATTGATCCGCCGGCGACGGACAGATTGCCGTTGATCAGGTTGAACAGCGTCGACTTGCCGGCGCCGTTCGGGCCGATGACGCCGAGCACCTCGCCGGGTTCGACGGAGAATCCGATATCCTCGGCGACGACTAGCGCGCCGAAGGATTTCGAGACTCCTTTCAGTTCCAATATGGGCATTGCCGTTCTCCATGGGAGGCTGCCCGACCGAATACCGGGCAGCCCTCCTCTCACGCCAAGGCTTCGAGCTTGCCGCCAAGCGGCACGTTCGGCGCTAGCCCGTTTTCGACGACGACGAGATCGTAGCCGCCGCCCGACTTCAGCCGCCATTGGCCGCCGACCAGCGGTGTCTTGGCGACATTCTTTTGAGCGAAGGGCGGGAGTTTCTCGTTGCCCCAGGCAATCGGCCCGACGAGCGTGTCGAGCTTCGTTTCGCCGATCGCCTTGGCGACCGCCTCGGCATCGCCTGTATCCTCGGTCCGCGTCATGACATCGACGGCAAGCTCGAAAAGCGCATGGGCAAAGCCGATCGGCTGCGTCCACGGCCGCCCCGTTGCCTTGGTGAAGGCATCCGCAACGGCGGAAGCGGTCTCGCCTGTCAGCGACGACTTGAACGGATGTGTTGGGGTCCACCAGACCTCGGTCGAGAGATTATGGCCGGCATTGCCTAGCGCCTCGACCGTCTGCGGGAAGAGAAGCGCCTTGCCGATCGAGGCGACCTTTGGCTTCAGACCCTGTTGCTTGGCCTGGTTCCAGAACGTGGTGAGATCGGGCGGGATCATCACCCCGGTCAGAATATCGGTGCCCGCCTGCTTGAAGGCGTTGATTTGGGCGGAAAAATCATCCGTGAGGTTCTGGTAGCGACCGGTATCGGTCAGGCCATAGCCGAGCTTTTCCAGGACCGGCGGGAAGCCGACGGCCTTGTCGCCCCAGGCATTGCCGTCGCCATCGTTCGGAAACAGGCCGCCCACCTTCTTGTTCGTATCGATCTGGCTCCACATGCCGGTGAAGACGGCAATAATGTCTTCCAGGCCCCAGAAGAAGTGATAGGCATAATTGAACGGCTTCCACGAGGCGGGATCGCCCGGATTGCCTTGCTGGCCGATGAACCAGGGCTGCCAGGGCGCTACCGTGGAAATGCAGGGCATCTCCTCGCCCTCGCAAGTCGTGGAGACCGGATTGGTCGTCTCCGGCGTCGAGGATACCAGCATCAGGTTGATCTGATCGTCGACGATCAGCTCCTTTGCAACTTCCGCGGCGCGGTTCGGGTTCGACTGGCTGTCCTTGACTACGACCTCGTAGTTGAGGCCTTTCGCTTTCGTCGTTGTCAGAAAGGCATCGATGACAAACTTGTCGGCTTCGCCGAAGCCGGCAAGCGGCCCGGTCTGCGGGCTGACATAGCCGAGCTTGATCGCCGCATTCCTGGCAATGGCCGGCATGGCCAGGCCGGAGGTGGCAATCAGCGCACCGCCGGCGGCCGTCGTCTTCAGAAAATCGCGTCTCGTGAACATGTTTCCTCCCCTCATCCTCTCTCCTCCCAAAGAGCGCGCCGTCAGGCGCCTATATGTCAGTCCCTCGGCCGACGGCCCTCCCATGCATCCTGCAGCAGCAGGCGGATCGACCCCTGGTCGATCGGTCGCGGGTTCCAATACGGGTTCTCAACGGCGATCGAAGCGGCGCGGTCGAGATCGGTCGCCGTCAGCCCGAATTCCTTGAGCGACAGCGGCGCACCGATCGCCCTGGCAAAATCCCAGAGGCCGCCGCCGATCGAACCCCCGAAAATGCCGGCTGCTTCCGCAAGCTCGGGAGCTGCAGCAGCCGCGTTGAAGGCGGCCGTGTGCGGCAGCATCACCGCATGGGTTTCGGCATGCGGCGTATCGAAGGAGCCGCCGAGCGTGTGGCAGATCTTGTGATGCAGCGCCATGCCGACCGTGCCGAGCACCGAGCCACAGAGCCAGGCGCCATACAGCGCATCGCTGCGCGCATCGGCGTTTTTCGGATCCTCCACGATAACAGACAGGCTTCGCGCAAAGGCTCGCAGGCCCTCCAGCGCCATCAGGCTCGAAATCGGATTGCGGTCGCGCGCATAAAGCCCCTCGACGGCATGCGCCATGGCATTCAGGCCGCTCGTGACGCTCATGGCGACCGGCAGCCCCAGCGTCAGCGCGGGATCGTAGATTACGATCTCCGGCAGGATTCTGGCATCGCGCACCGTCGTCTTACGGCCGCCTTCGGTCTGCCCGAGGATCGGCGTCACCTCCGACCCGGCATAGGTCGTCGGAACAACGATCTGGAGAAGGTCGGTCCGATAGGCGATCGCCTTGCCGAGCCCGGTGGTCGATCCGCCGCCAAGGGAGATCACGCAATCCGCCCCTGCTTCTGCCACCACCTTCATCGCCGCCTCGGTCACCTCGACGGGCGTATGCATTGTGGCGCCAGAGAAGATGCCGCAGGCAAGCGAGCCGATCTCAGAGGCCAGCGCCTCGGCATCCGCCTTCTGATGCGGCGTCGACAGGATTAGAGCCCGCTTGCAGCCGGCCTTCGCCACCCACTCCGCTACCTTATTGCGGCTGCCGGCGCCGAAGACGATCTGGGCGGAGCTGCCCGCATAGGAGAAATCTTGCGTCATCCTGCCTTCCCCGGCTTTGTCCTGACCATGACGAAGGTGAGGTTCACCGCCTTGGCGCGCTTTGCGTCGATCTCGATAGGCTCGAAGCAGGCAACGAGCTCCGGCCGCACGCCGAAGAGCGCATCTTCGCCAAGGTGCCGATCGCTTGCATCGTAGATGTGGGTCGTGATCGTCTCGAACCCCTGCGCGCGGATGACAAAATGCAGGTTCGCCGGCCGGCGCAGCGGATAACCTGCCTCGGAAAGAAGCCGCCCCACCGGCCCATCATCCGGCACGCCATATCCTGACGGCATCACTGAGCGATATTGAACCCGTCCGTCGATATCGGTGCGGAAGAGGCCACGCAGATTGTGCTCCGGCTGCAGGTCCGGCTGCTGGTTTTCATAGAAGCCTTCGGCATTGGCCTGCCAAGTCACGACCTCGGCGCCGACAATCGGCAGACCATCAAGATCCTGCACCCGGACGGAAACCATCAGCGGCTCGCCAATACCATCGAGAGAAATCGAAGCACCTGATGCCCGTTCCGGCGCATCATTGCGGTAGAACGGCCCGCGAATGGTGTTCGGCGTTGCCGCTTGCGGCCGTCGGGAGTTGATTTCTTCCACCAGTGCGGAGGCTCCGATGAGATCGGATAGCAGCACCCATTCCTGCCGACGCTCGTCCGAGGCATGACCGACCTCAGTCAGGAACGCGATGACCTTGCGCCACTCTTCCTGGCTCGGGCGAAACTGCTTGATAAGGTCGTGAATATGGGTGACGGCAGCAGCGATGAGCCGCGGCAGATTGCCCTTGCCATTTACGGAGAAGCGCTCGGAGAAAACTTCCGCCGACGTCGCTTCGCTGAATGTGAGCGCCTTAGCACGCTCCGCCATGCTCATCCTCCAAGATCTGCCGTGCATGTGAAGGAACACTAGCAGCCGAACGCGCATGGATTGATGATTTTGTTGCTAGTCAGTATAACAGATCGTTATGAAAATAGACGAACGCCACCTCATCCAACTTGCCGCCGTCGTCAAGACAGGCGGGGTAACGGAGGGCGCCGCTCTGCTGGGCTTGGCACAACCAGCCGTTTCGCGAACCTTATCCATGCTGGAAAAGCGCGTTGGTGAGCCGCTTTTCATCAAGGGCCGCCGGCCATTGCAGCCGACACCGCTCGGCCTATCGCTGGCCGAGCACGGCCTGGTGATGCTGGCTGCCTCGCGCAAGGCATCTGATCTCGTGGAAAGTTTCAGAGTCGGCAAGAGCGGCGTCGTGCGCATCGGCGGCACGCCCTTCTTCATGGATGCACTGATTGCCCGCCTATGCGCGGAATTCCAGATGAGCCATCCGGATGTGCGCATCGACCAGAGCTACGGCTACTTCCCGGATCTGCGCGCGGCACTCAAGGCCGACCAGATCGACCTTGCCATCTGCCCGATCGACATCCTCGACGAGGGCTCCGGGCTCGAATTTCAGCAAATCCTGCCTGGGCGCAACGTGGTCGCCTGCCGGGTGACGCATCCGCTGCTGCTAAAGCGGCGGCCGCAGCCGAGCCATCTCCTCGACTACCCGTGGATTGCGCCGCCGCCGGGAAGCCCGCTGCTGGCAGATTTGCGCGCGCTGCTGCTCTCCTTCGGCGCAACTGAAATCAAGATTCGCTATACGGGCGGCTCGCTCATGAGCGTGATCAACTACCTGAAATCGGCGGATGCACTGACCATAATGCCGCACAGCGTCGTCTTTGCTCAGCGCAAGGAAAAGACCATCACCGCACTGCCGGTCACGATCCCCCATCCCGAGCGCGCACTTGCAATCCTCAAACGCATCGACGCGCCGCGCGCTCCCGCGGTCGACCAGTTTGCCGAATTCGTCCGCCTTGGTTTCCAGGATCTTCGGCATCTGATCAAACGCCATGAGGAGTCGGTGATCTGGGGAGTTTGAGAACGGTCGTTAGAATTAGTCGACCGACCGCCAGCGTGCCGCAGTGATTTAAGTTTTGTGCAGTTGACGGGATATGAACCGCCAATCCTTGAGAACGTGGGATATAGGCGGGATCAGCGCAGTTCACGTCGATATGGCCTGCTCAAATCGAGATATAGCCGACATCTGAGTGGCACTTAAAGCGGCAGATCCGGATTGCCGAGCGCTGCAAGGTTCCAGCCATGAATTTATCGCCTGTTCGCCGTTTCAGTCCGGCTGCAGGTGGCGCCGGCGCCAGGCGGCGGGAGCTTCGCCGATCCGCTTGCGAAAGAAACGGGAGAAATAGGCCGGATCCTCGAAGCCGATCTCACGGCCGATGTCTTCCACAGGTCGAACGGTAAACATTAAGAGACGTTTCGCCTCGAGCAGTCGCCGCGCCAACAGCAGCTCCTTGACAGACAATCCGAAGACTTCGCGGGCCGCCTTGTCGAGGAGATGCGGCGTGGTCGCCAGCAGCTTCGCATACGCCGCGACCGGCCAATCTTTCTTATAATGAAGATCGACCTCGCGGCGCAGCGCAAGCCCAAGCGCGACCGTCGCCGAGGTGGACGGCAACGCCATGCGGCCGCCGATACGGCTCACTAGGGACAATACGACACCGATCAGCCCGGCCAGCACTTTTTCGCCCTCCGTACCCCGCTCGTGATACTCTTCGGCAACCATGTCAAGGAGCGTTCCAATCTTCGACCATACCGGGTCGGATGACTGACCGGTCAGAAAGATTGGCACGTCCAGATTGAGGGCTACTTGCGGAGCGATCGTCTTCAGCATGTCGTCCGAGATTGACACTACGATTGCGTCGGATTGATCGCTGACCTCGAATCCATGCACAACATTGCTCGGTACAAAGCTCACGGTCGGAGCCGAAAAACTCCAACTCTGGTCTTCGATAGTATATTGGCCACCTCCCTTAAACCAATAGGTGATCTGCCCCATCAGCGGATGCTGGTGGGGCGAAACATGGCCGAAATGCAGCGTTTTCCGCTCCATCACCGTCTCGACGTGCAAAAAGCCGACCTCAAGCGAACGGCTCGGCTCGCCATAAACAAAGAAATTCGGGACTTCGCTTCGGATTGTCATACCGGGAAAAGTACCAGCGAATTAGAGACTTTGTCCATGGCCGCACATCTCGTTCCGAATTAGCTTTTGTGATTATCTCAGGGAGGAACACAACATGAATGCTGAAGATCACCGCGGCGACAAGACGCGTCCGTTTACCGGCGCCGAATATCTGGCAAGCCTGCGCGACGGACGCGAGGTCTATATCAATGGTGAACGCATCGCCGATGTCACGGCCCATCCCGCCATGCGCAACTCCGCGCGCTCGATTGCGCGGATGTATGACGCGCTGCATGACGAAAAGACCCGAGACCGCCTCACCTCGCCGACCGATACCGGCAATGGTGGCTATACTCACAAGTATTTCCGCGTGGCCAAGTCGTCGGCCGAACTCGTGGCTCAGCAGGGCGCCATCGCCGATTGGGCGCGCATGTCCTACGGCTGGATGGGCCGCACGGCTGACTACAAAGCAGCTCTCATGAACACGCTCGGCGCCAATGCCGACTGGTACGGACCGTTCAAAGACAATGCGCTCTCCTGGCACAAGCGCGCGCAGGAATCTGTGCTTTTCATGAACCATGCAATCGTCAATCCGCCGATCGACCGCCACAAGCCGGCAGATGCCGTCAAGGACGTCTTCGTGCACATCACCAAGGAAACAGATGCCGGCATCTATGTCTCCGGTGCCAAGGTGGTGGCGACTTCTTCGGCGCTCACCCACTACAATTTTCTTGCGCAGAGTTCGGCGACCGTTACGGAAGACCCATCGCTGTCGGTGATGTTCATCGTTCCGATGAATGCGCCTGGGATCAAGATGTTCTGTCGCGTCTCCTATGAGCAGACCGCCAATACCGTGGGTCACCCCTTCGACTACCCGCTGTCGTCACGCTTCGACGAGAACGACTCAATCCTGGTGCTCGATAACGTCTTCGTGCCTTGGGAGGACGTGCTTGTTCTCCGCGATGCTGCCAAGATCCTGTCCTTCCATCCGGCCTCCGGCTTCATGCATGGCTATTGCTTCCAGGGCTGCACGCGTTTTGCCGTCAAGCTGGATTTCATCGCAGGACTGCTTGCTAAGGCACTGCGCGCGACCGGCGGCGATGCCTTCCGCGGCAATCAGGCAGCACTTGGCGAAGTCATCGCGCTTCGCCACATGTTCTGGTCCTTTTCCAATGCCATGGCCTACAATCCGCAGCCTTGGGCCAACGGCGCGGTGCTGCCGAATATGGAGGCAGCTCTTTCCTACCGTACCTTCATGTCGGAAGCCTATCCGCGTGTCATCGAAACAGTCCGCAAGGTTGTCGCCTCGGGCCTCATCTACCTGCCCTCCTCGGCCAAGGACTTCGGCAACCCGGAGATCGACCGCTACCTCGCCCAATATGTGCGCGGCTCCAACGATATGGGTCATATCGAGCGCATCAAGATCATGAAGCTGCTGTGGGATGCGACCGGCACCGAATTCGGCGGACGGCATGCGCTTTACGAACTCAACTATGCCGGCGCACCGGAGGAAGTCCGTTTGCAGGTGCTCAAGGGTGCAGAGCGCGGCGGTCGGTTGAAGGAGATGGAAGCCCTCGTCGATCGTTGCATGAGCGACTACGACGAAAACGGCTGGACCGGAGATACCTGGCTCCCGCCGCTTGGGCAGACCTCCCCCGTCCGCAATGCTGCCGAGTGAGGACCTTGCCATGGAGGAGCAACTCTCGAAAATCGAATTCCGCAACGCGATGGCGCGCGTCTGCGCGCCGGTCAACGTGATTACCACTAACGGCCCCGCTGGCCGCGGCGGCTTTACTGCCACGGCGATGTGCAGCGTCACCGACGAACCGCCCACACTGCTGGTCTGCATGAACAGCCGCTCGGCACAGACGGACCTCTTCTTTGAAAACCGCCGTTTCTGCGTCAACGTCCTGACCCAGGAGCATAAGGAGCTGGCCGGCTATTTCGCCGGTCAGCGTGCCGACATGGAGGAGCGCTACGCCGCCGCGGAATGGATCGACTTCCGCTCCGGCAGCCAGGCTCTTTCCGATGCGATCGTCTCTTTTGATTGCCGCCTGATGGAGGCGCGCCTCGTCGGCACGCACCACATCTTCATCGGCGAGGTGATGGATATTCGCAGTCGCAAGGATGGGCATGCGCTGCTCTATTTCGACCGGAACTATGTGCATGTGCCGACCCAGGCAGGCAGCTTCGGTGGATAGAGCTCGCGTCCATGGCCGGTGACCGCGAGAAACAGAAACAGGGTGCCGCGATCGCGCGGCGCCCTGTTTGCATGAGACGATGAGCGTTCCGAAGGCTTCGGGCGCCGCGCCGCCGAGATTGAACGACGACGCCCAGCACCCCTTCAGAGCTGGATCCACGCGGTCTTCAGGTCCACATATTTATCGAACGCATGCAGCGACTTGTCGTGGCCATTGCCCGACTGCCGGACACCGCCAAGCGGCACGCTGTTGTCGGCGCCGCCATAGGTGTTGACATGCACCACACCGGCACGGATTGCGCGCACCATCCGATGGGCGCGCGACAGGTTCGATGTCCAGACGGCCGAGGCTAGACCGTATTCCGTGGCATTGGCGATCTGCAAGGCTTCAGCCTCGCTCTCGAAGGGTATGATTGATAGGATAGGACCGAACACCTCTTCGCGCGCCAGCGTCATCGACGGGGTGACATCAAAGACGGTCGGCCGCATATAATAGCCGCCGGTTTCCTGGAGAATGCGCGCGCCGCCGGTGCGAAGCGCCCCCCCCTCCGACACCGCCTGCGCGACATAGCCCAGATCCTTCTTCAACTGGATCTCGCTGGAAATCGCGCCCGCTTCCGTCGTCAACTGCAGGGGATCGCCGACCTTCATGCTTTCAGCAATGCGTGCGACCTTCTCCGAGAAGGCCACGTGAATCGATTTTTCGACCAGCAGCCGAGAACCGGCAACGCAGACCTGCCCGGAATTGCGAAAGATGCCGTAGGCCGACACCTTCGCCGCCTGATCGAGATCCGGCGCGTCAGCAAAGACGATGTTCGGGGACTTACCGCCAAGCTCCAGATAGACGCGCTTCAGGTTTGAGCGCGCCGAATATTCCAACAACCGCCGCCCGATGGGTCCGGAACCGGTGAAGGCGAGTACGTCGACATCCATATGCAGTCCAAGCGCTTCGCCGCAGACGGCGCCCCGGCCTGTGACGACGTTGAACACGCCTTCGGGCAATCCGGCCTCCGCGCAAATTTCGGCAAGCTTCAGCAGCGTTAGCGACGCGCCTTCAGCAGGCTTCAGCACGACCGAATTGCCGGCGGCAAGCGCCGGGGCGATCTTCCACGCGCCGATCATCATCGGGAAATTCCACGGCACGATGGCGGCGACGACGCCGATCGGCTCGCGATGGATCAGACCGAGAATATTCTCTGCCGTTGGCGCGATCTCGCCATAGACCTTGTCGATCGCCTCGGCATAGTAGCGGAACGTGCCGGCGGCGCTTCCGGGCTCGGCCTTGAGCGCCATCGAGATTTCCGTGCCGTTGTCGCGCACGCCGAGCACGGCCAATTCAAGTGCATTCTTCTCGATCAGCTCGGCAATCTTCAGCAGCACCTTCTTGCGCTCCGCCGGTGCTGCCTTCGACCAACTGCCTTTTTCAAAGGCATGGCGTGCTGACTTGACCGCAAGATCCACATCCTCAGTGCCGGCATCGGCAATGGTGGTCAGCCTTGTGCCATTGATCGGCGAAATGACATCCATAACGGAACCGCTGACCGACTGGCGCCATGCGCCACCGATGAACAATGCCTGTGCCGAAACGGGTAGTACCCGGAGCTGATCGATCTTGTCCTGCATCTCATTTTCTCACAAAAAGAGTGGCGGGTCTTGCCCGCCACCACGATTGGAACTGTTTCAGGCTTCCTGGCCGGCACCGAGACGGGCAAAACCTGCCGCATCCGAAGATTTCAGGCGGGCCGCAGCGATAAACCCGATGATCGCAGCGATCAGCACCAGGCCCGGCAACAAGACGGCGAGCACGCCATTGGCACCAGCGATCGCGCCAAAATTCGCGGAGATATAATAGACGAGCGCCAGAAGGATCAGCCCCGTCACGATCGGCAAAACCTTGACTGCCAATGCGTTGCGTTCCAGGCCCGGGTTGCGGCTGAAGAAGACGACGATCGAGAAGGCTGTGAACGCCATCAGCAGAATGATTGCCAAGGTGGCGACATTGGTGAGCCAGGAGAAGAGCGCCAGCACCGGATCCTGACCCGTTACCGCAAAGAGCGCGACCACGAGCACGGCGATAACGGTCTGGATGATCGAGCCGACATGCGGGCTTTGGAAGATTGGATGGGTGACGCCGACCGACTTCGGCAACAAGCCCTCGCGACCCGCGACATACATGTAACGTGCCACGCCATTGTGGAACGCAAGGACGCCGGCAAAGAGGCTGGTGATGAAGAGCACGCTCATCACGACGGTAATCCAGTGGCCGACATATCGCTCGGCGAGACCAAAGAGGAACGTGGTCGGGTCAGCGAGGCCCTGCAGGGTGGGAACGAGCTTGTCGACGCCAGCACCGTTCACCATCAGCCACGAGGTCAGCATATAAAAGAGGCCGATGATGAGAACGGAAATATAGGTCGCGCGCGGCACGGTCTTTTCCGGTTCGCGGGCTTCTTCGCTGTAAATGGTTGTTGCCTCGAAGCCGATGAAGGCTGCGAAGCAGAACAGGAGACCGATGGCCGGCGTTCCGCTCCAGAAGGCAGCCGGCGTGAAGGGTGCTGCGGAGAGACCGGCATCGCCGCCCTGGACGAAGATGGCGGCGTCGATGATGAGAACGACGAGATATTCGAGAATGACGAGCACCGTCAGCACTTTGGCCGATAGGTCGACACGACGGTAGCCAAAAACGGCAACGAAGGCGATACCGACAAAGCTCCAGACCCACCAGGGAAGGTCAAGGCCGAGCTGTTCGGCAAAGAAGCCCTTTGTTGCCGCCCCGAAAAGCCCGAGAACGCCAACCTGCATGGCATTGTAGGCGAGGATGGCGATCAGCGCCGCGGCGCCACCCATGAGGCCGCCGAGACCTTGAGCCGTATAGGCATAGAAGGCACCGGCATTGCGGATATGGCGGGCCATAGCGACATAGCCCACGGAAAACAGCAATAAAATACCGGTGACCAACAGGAAGGTCAGCGGAATACCCGGGCCGTTTCCAAGCATCATCGAAAGCGGCACGCCGCCGGCAACCGCCGTCAGCGGCGCGGCGGCCGAAACCACCAGGAAGGTGACGGCACCCACGCCGAGACTGTTTTTGCGCAACTGGTTTTCAGCCGGCCCTTGCGAATTTTGTGTGTTCATCTGCGTTCGTTCCCCTTGTTGAGAATATCCGATCATCGCTGCGATTGCGCGCAGGCGACCTCCACCAAAAACCGGACTGACGAACGGGGCTGATGCTTTTGTTGATTTTGCCGCCGTCAGCACTTATGGTTCACTATTTGAACCACAGCTTCAAATATAGACTTGCAAACATTCCCGGCCTCTGTCAAGTTATTTCGCATGTTAAGTATCTTGGGTCGTTGCTATCGTGCCGCGGCGCAAGGTCGGCGACCTGATGTGACGAAAAGCTTCGGCCGTACGCAGGAAATCAGAACCCGACCCACCCAAGAGGAGGAACGATGAGCACGATCGGAAAGGCGCTTTCATTGCTGGATACCCTGTCACGGCTGGACAAGGAGGCGGGCCTGACCGACATCGCCCGTCTGTGCGCGCTGGACAAGGCGACAGCGCGCCGCTTTCTGGTGGAACTGGAAAAGCACGGTTTCGTGGAGCAGGATCAGGATACACGCCGCTATCGCATCGGCTCGGCGCCGGTTCGTCTCGCCCGGGTTCGCGAAGCACGCTTCCCGCTGTTGCGGGTCGCGGTTCCCTTCATCAAGTCGCTTGCCGAAACATCCACGGAGACCGTGCACCTTTCGGAATTCTCCGGTGGGAAGCTCTCGACCATCCATGTCGAGGATTCGCCGCGCGCCCACCGCATCATCATCGATGTCGGCAGTCTCCTGCCCTTTCATGCCACCGCGTCCGGTCTTGCCTTTCTGGCTTTTTCTCCAAGGTCAGAGATCGATGCGGCTCTCCGAAAACCGCTCGAGAAATTTACCGATCACACCATTGTCGACCCCCAGCTCGTGCAAAACCTGCTCGACGAAACGGCGGCGCGCGGTTTTTCCATCAGCGATCAAGGTCTCGAAGCCGGCGTCATCAGCACGGCGGCGCCGATCCGCACACCCAATGGCCATCCGATTGGCTGCGTTGCTGTGGCCGCGCCGCTCTCGCGCACCACAAAGGCAACCATCCATGAATTCGGTGCGCAGGCAGTCACTGCGGCAAATGCTATCTCCGAAAAATATTACGGGTCGGAAAGACCCATGGGAACCAGTCCAAAATCAGGAGGACAGATTGATGAGCCCTATGGCTCCTTCGCCAAAGATACTCGTCATCGGAACCGGTGACACCAAGTGCGACGAACTCCAATTCATGGCATCCGTCATTCAAGAAGCCGGCGCGCAGCCGGTCATGATCGATGTCAGCATTCTCGGCGATCCACCCTATAGGCCGGATTATTCCAAGCACGATGTTGCAAACGCTGCTGAAACCTCGATCGCGGCAATCGCCGAAAGCGGCGACGAAAATAGCGCCATGGCAGCCATGGCAAAAGGCGCGGCGGCGCTGACCCGGCGCCTCTACGAAGACGGACTGGTTGACGGCGTCATCGTGCTCGGCGGTTCCATGGGAACGGATCTGGCGCTTGATGTGGCCGCCGTCCTGCCGCTCGGCGTTCCGAAATTCGTGGTTTCGACCATCGCCTATTCCCACCTAATTCCGCCTGAACGCATTGCGCCCGACCTGATGATGATCCTGTGGGCTGGCGGTCTCTACGGCCTCAACAGCATCTGCCGTTCGGTCCTCTCGCAGGCCTGCGGCGCTGTCGTCGGAGCGGCCAAGCACGGAACCAAGCCGGATCGTAAGCGGCCACTTGTCGGCATGACCTCGCTCGGCTCGTCCTGCCTGAAATATATGAAGTACCTGCGGCCTGAGCTGGAAAAGCGCGGCTATGACGTCGCCGTATTCCACTCCACCGGCATGGGCGGGCGCGCCTACGAAGCGATCGCCTCGGCGGGCGATTTTGCCGCCGTCTTCGATTTCTGTATCCAGGAAGTGAGCAATCATCACTATGGCACCGTCGTCACCTCGGGACCGGACAGGCTCGAAAATGCCGGGCGCGCCGGCATTCCGCAGATCGTCGCGCCGGGTGCGGTCGACATGGTCGATCTACAGGCATGGCAGGTCCTGCCGGAGATTTTCGCCGATCGCCCTTATCATGCCCATAACCGGCTGATCGGATCGGTAACGACTTCGCCGGAGGGACGGCGGGAAGTTGCCCGATTGATCGGGGAAAAGCTGAAACGCGCCGAAGCGAAGGTCGCCTTCCTGCTGCCGACCGAAGGACTGCAGGAATGGGATAAGCCGGAGGAGCCGCTGCATGACCCGGAGGGCCTCGAAGCTTTCATAGACGAGATGCGCCGCGCTATTCCATCCTCCGTCACGCTGCAGGAGGTCGATGCCCACATCAACGAGCCGGCCTTCTCGACGGCAGCACTCGCCATCTTCGATCAATGGGTAGCCGAAGGCATCATTCCGGAGGGACGGCCATGACAAAAGACCGCGCGCTTATCCTCGACTTCGGCGGCGTCGTCACCCGCACGCTGTTCGAAACCCATGACATTACCGAACGCACGCTCGGCATTGCCAAGCGCTCGCTGACCTGGCTCGGCCCGTTCGACACGACGACGGATCCGCTCTGGGTTGCGATGCAGAATCGCGAAATTACCGAACGCGACTATTGGCTGACGCGCGCCGGCGAAGTCGGCAAGCTGGTTGGTGAAAACTGGACCGACATGCAGACCTTTGTGCGCCGGGCGCGCGGCGCCGAGCCGGAGTTGGTTCTGCGGCCGGAAGCGCGCGACGCCATTCTGCGCACGAAGGAGGCCGGCCTAAAGTTGGCGATCCTCTCGAACGAACTTGACCTTTTTTACGGTGTCGAATTCCGGCAGCGTTTTCCGTTGATCGATCTCTTCGACGTCATCGTCGATGCCACCTACACGAAGATTCTCAAGCCCGATCCCCGCGCCTACGAGCTCGTTCTCTCCGAGCTCGACCTGCCGCGCGAGGCCTGCGTCTTCGTGGACGACCAGAAGAAAAACATCGAAGGCGCCGAAGCCGTGAACCTGCCTCATGTGCATTTCGACGTCACCTGCCCCGCCGAAAGCTATGGCCGCGCACTTGCCATGCTGGGGCTCTGAACCAAGAGGAATTTGACATGCGTGAGACCAATTTCATCATCGAAAACAACGCTCGCCACCTGTGGCATCCGATGGCCCATCCAGCCGAGATGCAGGCCAATCCACCGCGCATCATCAATACCGGCGAAGGCGTCGAAATCGTCGATATCCAGGGTAGGAAGGTGCTGGACGCGGTCGGCGGCCTTTGGAACGTCAACCTCGGCTATTCCTGCGAGCCGGTGAAGAAGGCGATCCGCGACCAGCTCGACGAGCTGCCCTATTATTCGACCTTTCGCGGCACGACGAACTCGCCGCTGATTGAGCTCTCCTACGAGCTTGCCGAATGGTTCAAGCCGGATGGCCTCAGCCGCTCCTTCTTCACCTCGGGCGGCTCCGATTCGGTCGAGACCTGCCTCCGGCTAGCTCGCCAGTACCACAAGGTCAACGGCGAGCCGGAGCGCACCAAGTTTGTGGCGCTGAAGAAGGGCTATCACGGCACGCATTTCGGCGGCGCCTCAGTCAACGGCAACCAGAATTTCCGCCGCAACTATGAGCCGCTGCTTCCGGGCGTCATCCACCTGCCCGCCCCTTTCACCTATCGCAACCCGTTCAACACCACCGACGGCGCGGAGATTGCGGCGGCTATCGGCCGACTTTTCGAGGATGAGATCGCCTTCCAGGGCGCCGACACTATCGCCGCACTCATCGTCGAGCCGGTGCTGGGCGCCGGCGGCGTCATCGTCCCGCACGAGACCTTCCTGCCGCTGATGCGCGAGATCTGCGATCGGCACGGCATTCTGCTGATTGCCGACGAAGTCATCACCGCCTTCGGCCGGACAGGTGCCTGGACCGGATCGCGCCTTTGGGGCGTGCAGCCGGACATGATGTCGACGGCAAAGGCGATCACCAATGGCTATTTCCCCTTCGGCGCCGTGATGATCGGAGACAAGGTGGCACAGGTCTTCGAAAGCAACAAAGGTGCGGTCGGCAGCATTGGTCACGGCTACACCTATTCCGGCCACCCGGTCGGTGCGGCCGCAGCCCTTGCCACATTGAAGGAAACCAAGCGGCTCAACGTCGCGGCCAACGCGGCGGCGCGCGGTGAAGAGCTGCTGGCCGGCCTGAAGAAGCTGCAGGACAAGCATGAATTGGTCGGCGACGTGCGCGGCAAAGGCCTGATGTGCGCCCTCGAACTCGTCAGCGACCGCAAGAAGAAGAGTGCCGCGGCCAAGGATGTCGTGCAGAAGGTGCAGGACGCGACCTATGAGGCCGGCGTTCTGGTCCGCACATCTGGCGCCAACGTCATCATGTCGCCGCCGCTCATCGTAACGGCGGAGAATGCTCGGACCATCCTGACCGCGCTCGACGCAGGTCTTTCCGCAGCAAGGGGCTGATCATGTCCGACACTGCAGCGCTTATCGCACGTAGGGAACGGCTCCTGGGCCGAAACATGTCGCTCTTCTATGACGACCCGGTGCATCTGGTGCGCGGCGAAGGCGTCTGGCTTTGGGACGCCGACGGCCGCAAATATCTCGACTGCTACAACAATGTGCCGCATGTCGGCCATTGCCATCCACGCGTGGTCGAGGCGATCACGCGGCAAGCGTCTACGCTGAATACCCACACACGCTATCTGCACGAGGGCATTCTCGACTATGTCGAGCGGCTGACCGCAACCTTCGACAAGAGCCTCAATGCTGCGATCCTGACCTGCACGGGGAGCGAGGCAAATGACGTGGCGCTGCGCATGGCCCAAGCCGTAACCGGCAAGACTGGCGTCATTGCCACAAACCACACCTACCACGGCAACACGGCAGCCGTCTCACAATTGTCCACCCGCATGCCACCGGTCGGCGGCTTCGGCGGTCATGTTCGACATGTTTCGGCGCCAGACAGTTACCGTCCGCTCGGTGGCGAAGGCGGGGACGCGTTCGCCACGGCTTTCGCAGCCGAGGTCGAAAAGGCGATCGCCTCGCTTGAGGATAGCCCACACGGTTTCTCGGCGATCATCATCGATCCGTTCTTCGCCAACGAGGGCTTTCCGGATCTGCCGCCGGGCTTTCTCGACAAGACGATTGCCACCGTGCGCAGGGCCGGCGGTCTGGTGATCACCGACGAGGTGCAGCCCGGTTTCGGCCGCACAGGCTCGCATATGTGGGGTCATCAGCGCGCCGGTATCGTTCCCGATATCGTCACGCTCGGCAAGCCGATGGCCAACGGCCATCCGGTCGGGGGCGTCATCGCGAATGTCGACACCATAAATGCCTTCCGCAAAGCCTTCCGCTACTTCAACACCTTCGGCGGTAATCCCGTTTCCTGCGCAGCGGCCATGGCCGTGCTCGATGTCATCGAGGATGAAAACCTCATTGAGAATGCCCGCGATGTCGGCGAATACACGCGCAATGCCTTCAACAAGCTCGCGCAAAAGCATTCGATCATCGGCGATGTGCGCGGCAGCGGCCTCTTCATGGGCACCGAATTCGTACTGGACAAAGAAACGACGGAACCGGCCACCGCTGAGGCGACCCGGATCGTCAACGCCATGCGCGAACGCGGCGTGCTGATGGGCAAGATCGGCATTCACCAATGCGCCACCAAGATCCGCCCGCCGATGCCATTCTCCAGGGCAAATGCCGACTTCATGTTGTCAATCTTCGACGACGTGTTGTCCGGCCTGTGAGGTTGATATGGCTGACCAGTTGCCGCAGACCATCCGCGACGCTTTGCAGAAGCGCGCGCTGGAGGCACTCGACCATTGGCCGGTGCGGGCCCACGAACCTCTCCTGATGAAATATCGGGAAAATGCCGTCTTCCGCATTACCCTCGAAGATGGACAGTTCGCCGCCCTGCGGCTGCATCGACCCGGCTATCATGACGAGACAAGCCTGTGCTCGGAACTGCAATTCATGAGTGCCCTCAAGCTCGGCGGCCTCGACGTGCCGAGCCCGGTTCCGACGAGCGACGGGCAAAGCCTCGCGCGCCTTCCGGCGAACAGGCATTTTCCCGAACAGCACGTCGATGTGGTGAGTTGGATTGAGGGTGTCCCGCTCGGCCAAAGCGGCACGCCGCTGGCGCATTCCGCTGACATGCAGGCGGAAATCTTCTTCAGCGTGGGTGAAGGCATGGCCACCATGCACGAGCTTGCCGATAGCTGGGAGCCGCCGGAGCGCTTTCGCCGGCCGGCCTGGGATGCCGAAGGCTTGCTCGGCGAAAAGCCGCTTTGGGGGCGCTTCTGGGATTGCCGGGGCCTTCCATCCGACAGCATTGCCGCGCTCTCGGCATTGCGCAATGAGCTGCATCAGGCGCTTGCGGCCATATCGCCTGGCGATCTCGATTATGGGCTTATCCATGCCGATCTCGTGCGGGAAAACATCTTCCTGACGGAGAACGAAGGCAATGTTGCCTTCATCGATTTCGACGATGCCGGGCATGGCTTCCGCCTCTTTGATCTCGCCACGACCTTGCTCAAGAACCGCAGCGAGCCCGCCTATCCGGCAATCGAGAAAGCGCTAATATCAGGCTATCGCAGCCGACGTGCGCTTTCCGACGCGGCGCTGGCGAGCCTGCCGCTCTTCATGGTGCTGAGGAACCTCACCTACATCGGATGGCTGGCCGAACGCCCGGAAATCCCTGGCGCGGCCGAGCGCCTGTCGCGTTACATCGCTGAAAGTCTTGAGATGGCGAGAAAGCTCAAGGCCGCCGCTTGACATCTTTTATTTAATTGTTAACGTGTTAAGTAATTGAGCGATCGGGAGGACCTGATGCCACATCTTGCCATCGAATATTCGGCCAATCTGGAGGGCCGTGCCGACATCGGCGCGCTCTGCGAGCGGCTTCTGAAGACGGTTCTGGAGACCGGCCTTTTTGAGATTGGCGCCGTGCGCGTGCGCGCCTTTCGTGCCGATCACTTCGCAATCGCCGACAAGCTGCCCGAGAACGCCTTCATCGATTTGAACTTCCGCATTGGAAAAGGTCGTACGGACGAAGAGAAAAAGCGCGCCGGCGAGGCGATCTTTGCCGCGGCCATCGACGTTCTCGGGCCTCTCTTCGAGACGCCGCATTTCGCCCTCTCGCTGGAGATCCGCGAGATCGATTCGGAACTGAGCTGGAAGAAAAACGCCATCCATCCGCGACTGCGCGGCAAGTGACATCTCCCGACGCGGGACGACAAAACATCAAAGGAATTGACGATGTCCAAACTGCAGGAAAACATCGCAAAGGCAGAAGCCTATCTTGCCCGGTTCAAGGAGCGGGGCGTCCTGAACCGCATCAATGGCGAGGATGTGCCTGGTGATGACGGCTCCACCTTCGAGACCATCTCGCCCGTCGATCTGAAGCCGCTTGCCACCGTCGCCCGCGGCAAGGCTGCCGATATAGATCGCGCTGCAAGCGCCGCAAAAGCTGCCTTTGCTGAATGGGCCGCCATCCCCGGCGATGCGCGCAAGAAGCTCCTGCATAAGATCGCCGACGCAATCGTCGCACGCGCCGAAGAGATCGCCTTCGTCGAATGTATGGATACCGGCCAGTCGCTGAAGTTCATGGCCAAGGCCGCCCTGCGCGGGGCCGAGAACTTTCGCTTCTTCGCCGACCGCGCGCCGGAGGCCCGGGACGGCAAAGCTTTGCGTGCCGAAGGCCAGATGAACCTGACGACGCGCGTGCCGATTGGCCCCGTCGGCATCATCACGCCTTGGAACACGCCTTTCATGCTGTCGACCTGGAAGATCGCGCCGGCGCTTGCCGCCGGATGCACCATCGTCCACAAGCCGGCCGAATTCTCGCCGCTGACCGCGCGCCTGCTGGTGGAAATCGCCGAGGAGGCCGGCCTGCCCAAGGGTGTCTGGAATCTCGTCAACGGTTTTGGCGAGGACGCCGGCCGCGCGTTGACGGAACATCCCCTGATCAAGGCCATCGGCTTCGTCGGCGAAAGCCGCACCGGTTCGATGATCATGAAGCAGGGCGCCGACACGCTGAAGCGCGTGCATTTCGAGCTTGGCGGCAAGAACCCGGTCGTCGTCTTCGCCGACGCCGATCTGGAACGCGCAGCCGACGCTGCCGTTTTCATGATCTATTCGCTGAACGGCGAGCGCTGCACCTCGTCCTCGCGCCTGCTGGTCGAAGACAGCGTCTATGACAGGTTCACCGCGCTCGTCGCCGAGAAGGCCAAGCGCATTAAGGTCGGCCATCCCCTCGATCCCGAGACGGTCGTCGGCCCGCTCATTCATCCCGTGCATGAACAGAAGGTGCTGGAATATATCCAGATCGGCAGATCGGAAGGTGCAACGCTCGCCGCCGGCGGCGAGAAACTCAACGGCCCGGGCGGTGGTTGCTATGTCTCCCCCACCCTGTTCACCGGTGCCCACAACAAGATGCGCATCGCCCAGGAAGAGATCTTCGGCCCGGTACTCACAGCCATTCCCTTCAAGGACGAAGCCCACGCGCTGGCGCTCGCCAACGATGTCCAGTACGGCCTGACCGGTTATCTCTGGACCTCGGACGTCACCCGCGCCTTCCGCTTCACCGATCATCTCGACGCAGGGATGATCTGGGTGAACTCGGAAAACGTCCGTCATTTGCCAACCCCCTTCGGTGGCGTCAAGAACTCCGGCATCGGCCGCGACGGCGGCGACTGGTCCTTCGATTTCTACATGGAAACCAAGAACATCGCCTTCGCCACCAAGCCGCACGCCATCCAGAAACTCGGCGGCTGAGCCGACCGCGCGCAAAAACGCATAACGAGGAGGAACAAATGCCCCTGCCGAAACCCAATCTCTATCCGCCCTTCAACATCGTGCGCCTCAGCCATGTCGAATTCGGCGTCACCGATCTTGCTAAGTCCCGCGCCTTCTATGTCGACACGCTCGGCCTGCAGGTGACGGACGAGACTGCGGACACGATTTATCTGCGGGCGATGGAGGAACGCGGCCATCACTGCATCGTGCTCAAGAAGTCCGA
Source organism: Rhizobium sp. BR 362 (assembly GCF_036528765.1). Lineage (NCBI taxonomy): Bacteria > Pseudomonadati > Pseudomonadota > Alphaproteobacteria > Hyphomicrobiales > Rhizobiaceae > Rhizobium > Rhizobium sp. BR 362. Next base: position 71,803 of record NZ_JARWGH010000024.1, read on the forward strand.
CAAGGCCGAAGCCCGCGATCTCGGTTTTAAAGTGTTCGGTGACGAGGACCTCGACAAGGCGGCGCATTTCTTCAAGGGCAAGGACCTGCCGGTCGAATGGGTCGAGCGCCCTTACCAGGCGCGGACCTTCCGCACCCGCGATCCGCACGGTATCCCGCTCGAATTCTATTCGAAGATGGACCGCCTGCCGCCGATCCATCAGCAATATGCCCTTTACAAGGGCGTGAAGCCGCTACGCATCGACCATTTCAACTGCTTCTCGACCAATGTGGATGAAAGCGTCGCCTTCTATAACGAACTCGGCTTCCGCGTTACCGAATATACCGAGGATGCCGAAACAGGCCGTCTTTGGGCCGCCTGGACGCATCGCAAGGGCGGTGTTCATGACATCGCCTTCACCAACGGCCGCGGTCCGCGCCTGCACCATACTGCCTTCTGGGTGCCGACGCCGCTCAACATCATCGACCTGCTCGACCTGATGGCGACCACCGGCTGGGTTGCCAATATCGAGCGTGGTCCCGGACGTCACGGCATCTCCAACGCCTTCTTCCTCTACATTCTCGATCCCGACGGCCATCGCATCGAGATATATTGCTCGGATTACCAGACCGTCGATCCCGATCTGGAGCCGATCAAATGGGACCTCAAGGATCCGCAACGTCAGACGCTTTGGGGCGCGCCTGCTCCGAAATCCTGGTTCGAACATGGTAGCCTGTTTGCCAGCGCAGAAGTGGTCGAGCCTGATTTGAAGGCACAGCCGATTATCGCGCCTTAAGCGTTAGCCGGGGGAGTGGGTAGGAAAATGCCCGCTCCTCATCAACGTTTGCGAGGCGAGGAGACTGTCATGAATTTGAAAGACGCAACATTGTTCCGGCAGGCGGCACTGGTCGGCGGCGAGTGGATCGAAGCCGATCCATCCAATGCGATCAAGGTCGACAATCCTGCAACCGGCGAGATCATCGGCCTTGTTCCCAATCTGGGTGCTGCGGAGACCAAGAAGGCGATTGCCGCGGCCGAGATTGCACAAAAGGAATGGGCGGCCCGCACCGCCAAGGAACGCTCCGGCATCCTCAGGCGCTGGTTCGAGCTGATGATGGAAAACCAGGATGATCTCGGACGCATCCTGACCGCCGAACAGGGCAAGCCGCTCCCCGAGGCCAAGGGCGAAATCGCCTATGGCGCAAGCTTCGTCGAATGG
>NZ_JARWGH010000025.1:0-67047 GCF_036528765.1 Rhizobium sp. BR 362
GTCCATAGACGTCGGCGCAGTCCGCCCAGCGGCCACCACATCGCAGGGCATGGACGATTCCGCTCAACACGCGACGATCGTCCACGCGCGGCTTGCCCCGCACATCCGTTGGCAGCAGCGGTTCGATCCGTTCCCACTGCGCATCGGAAAACCAAAAGAAATCAGACATCTCACCGCCCTTTCGTCGCGGCAATGAATCATGTCTCAGCGCTCAAGGAAAGCCAATTATGGGTCCGGACCCTAGTCTTTGCGTTCGGGAGGTGGCTTCGGCCCGCTATGCCCGCTGCGCGCTTGGTCGAGCTTGGCGTTAGCGAGACCGAGGATCGATCCGGCATAGGCTCCGGGAGAACCGATGGCCTTTTCCTTGGCAGCGGACCCCGCCGCTTTTCCCGCGGACCCGATTCCTGCACCGAAACCACGAAGAGCTGCACCTGCAACGGATGACCCAGCAGCGCGAGCAGCCTGGGCAGCCGCAAAGCCTGCGCCCGCCGCACCCGCTGCAAGGAACCCGGCGCCCGTGGCGAAGGATGCCGCTTGGCCGCCGTGGCGGATCGCCTCCATTCCGCCCGAAACCGAGGCGCCCTGGACAACGCCCTGCATGATGTTCGGCACATAAATCGCGACAATGAAAACGACGACGGCAATGCCGGCAATCGCAAGCGCGGTCTGGAATTGTTCGCCAATGTCGGGTTGGTTTGCCAATCCGATCAGAACCTCCGATCCGATCCGCGAGATCATGACCAGTGCCATGAGCTTCATTCCGACCGAGAAAGCATAGATCAAATATCGGACAGCGAAGTCTTTGGTATAGGAGGAACCGCCCAGGCCGAGCATGATCGTGCCGGCGAGCAGGCCGATATACATCTCGACCATGACAGACACGAAAATCGCGGCGACGAGCGAGAACGAGATGACAACGACGACCATCGCAAAAGCGGCAGAGATCGCCAGCGCATTGTCCTCGAAAAGCCCAAACTGGATCTTTTCCGACATCTTGGTGGCGACGGCGAGTCCGGCATTGAAGACATCGGCCGGCGAAGCGGTGCCGCCTCCGGCGCCGATCTGGAACAGGCTATCAACTACTGCCTTGGCGAAGGTCGGCCCTTGTGCCAACACGAAAGCGAAGAAGCCGACGAACATGATCCGCCGGACGAGCTCGGCGAACCAGCTGTCGAGCGATGCAGCTTGTATCGCGAGCCAGACGGCAGCTATGCCGATCTCGATCGTTGCCAGGATCCAGAAAAGCGACTTCGCCGCATCCATGACGGTTGTTTCCCAACCCTTCGCGGCCGTTGTAATCTGGCTTTGCAATGAGGTTAGCACCGAGCCTTCCTGGGCGAGGGCTGGCTGAGCCGCCAGCACGCATAAGGTCGTGAGCAGGATCGCAGCCCTGAGCCGTTGAAGAGATATTGCCGTCATCTCCTCACCACTCGACTTTCATTTTTTCGCCGCCAGAGGTCGGATATTTCTTCGACGAGCCGAAGAACTGGTCACGACGCTCCTGAGCAACCTGCTTTTCGGAGATGAGCAGCCAGATGCCAGCGCTGCCGGCCGCCAGGAAAATCGCGATTGCGACTAGGATCGATTTTGTTCTCACCATTCCACCTTCATTTTTTCGCCGCCGGAGGTGGACGGTGCCGTTCCGCTGAAGAATTTCTCGCGACGCGCCTGCGCGAGGTCCTTGTCGGTCTGTTCAGTCTGGAGCCAGGTGCCCATCATGGTCATCTGCTGGGATACCAGGCCACGAAGCTTCTGCATCTGTGCGACCTGCTGCGCGGCGATCTCGTGTCCGACCTGCAGAGCCTTCATCTGCCCGTCGGCGGTCTCGGACATGGACCGCAGCGAAGACATCGTGCCTTCTTCGGTGTCGAACTGCTCTGCCGTCAGGCTCGCGGCCTTCAGCGTGCTGGCGATCGTGTCCCGGTTGGTGTCGGACCAGGTCTGATAGCTTGACGAAAAGCTCTCGGAGTTAGGCAGGTTGGTCTTGAGACTGGAATAGCTCTGGAAGCGCTGCTGCAGCACATCGTCGGCATTGCCCATGGAAAATGAGATGCTCTGGCCCTGGTCGACGATGCTGCGAAGCTGATTGAGATCGCTTTCGACCTGTCCCCACGTATGCGAGGGAAGCGTCGCGGTGTTTTGCAGCAGGTTCTGGTAGATATTGAGCTGGGTTTCGATCTGTTGCGCCAGCTGGCTGATCTGGGTGAGCTGGTTCTGAATTTGCTCGCCCGATTTCCCGACCAACGCGACCAACTCGCCGTTGTTCAGGACCTGCGTCCATTCTGTGGCGGCACCAGTGGCGGTGCCGGCATCTGCGGGCACGGCGGTGCCGGCCATCAATGCGACTGCCGCCAGACCGGCGAGCAATCTATTCGAAGTTGAGCAGCGATACGGCATCGTGAACTCCTCTCGTTTGAAGCCAGTGGATCGGCCAGTCGTGGCCATGTTCGGAATGGAGCGCGCGGATGCGCTTCAGGTCTTCCTTGCCGGAGGCCCCGACAAAACTGAGCGCCACAGGGCCGAGCGCCATATCGAATAGCCGCCGGCCTTCGGGGGTGACCACGTAGTATTCGCGCTTGGGAGTAGCGTTCGAGACGATCTCGATCTGCCGCTCGTTGAAGCCGATCCGCTCGTAGAATTCGCGCGTCCCAGGCTCACGAGCGGCGCCGTTCGGCAGGCAGATCTTCGTCGGGCAGGATTCCTTCAGGACATCGATGATTCCGGAGCGCTCAGCGTCCGAGATGGACTGCGTGGCAAGCACGACGGCGCAGTTGGCCTTGCGCAGCACTTTAAGCCATTCGCGGATTTTGTCGCGAAACACCGGATGACCGAGCATCAACCAGGCCTCGTCGAGGACAATCAGGCTAGGCGAGCCATCGAGACGCTTTTCGATCCGGCGGAACAGATAGGTGAGAACGGGCACGAGATTGCGCTCGCCCATATTCATCAGCTGTTCGATCTCGAAGGTCTGGAAGGCGCGGAGGGTCAAACCGTCCTGTTCGGCGTCGAGCAACTGACCCATCGGTCCATCGACCGTGTAATGATGGAGCGCGTCCTTGATCTCGCGCATCTGAACGCCGCTCACAAAGTCCGAAAGCGATCGGCCGGCTACGCTCGCCATCAAACCAATCTGACGCGAGATAGCGTTGCGGTGATCTGGAGTGATGGCAACGCCCTGCAGCGCAACCAGCATTTCTATCCATTCCGTCGCCCATGCGCGATCACTATCGGTCGCGAGCTCCGAGAGTGGGCAGAAGGCCAGCGCCTCTTCGTGAGCGTCGCCGCCGATCTCGTAGTGATCGCCGCCTGCGGCGAGTGTCAACGGCAGGAGCGAGTTCCCCTTGTCAAAGGCGAACATCTGGGCGCGATCGTAGCGCCGGAACTGCGCTGCGATCAGTGCCAGCAGCGTCGACTTGCCCGAACCGGTCGGCCCAAAGATCAGCGTGTGACCGACGTCGTCGACATGGAGGTTCAAGCGAAACGGCGTCGAGCCGCTGGCCACCTGCATCAGCGGCGGAGAGTTCGGCGGGTAGAATGGGCACGGTGCGACAGGGCTGCCCGACCAGACAGAGTTGAGTGGAATGAGATCGGCAAGGTTGCTGGTGTTGATCAGCGGTTCGCGGATATTGCAATACCAGTTGCCCGGCAGACTGCCGAGAAAGGCGTCGGTCGCGTTGAGCGTTTCGATCCGCGCCCCGAAACCCTCGGCCTGGATCAGCCGGCGGACAGCCTCTGCCTTCTCCTGCAAGGCTTCGCGATCGTGATCGAAGAGGACAATGACCGGGGTATAGTAGCCGTATGCCACCAATTGTGAGGAAGCCTGGGCAATGGCGTCCTCGGTCTCGGCCACCATGCTCATGGCGTCCTGATCGACTGAGCGGCTTTGCGTCTGGAAGAGTTGATCGAAGAACGGCCTTACCTTCTGCTGCCACTTCTTGCGGGTGCGTTCGAGTTTCTGCCGCGCCTCTTGTGCGTCGAGAAAAATGAAGCGCGATGACCAGCGATAGGTAAGCGGCATCAGGTCGAGGCTATTGAGAATCCCCGGCCAGCTCTCCGCCGGCAGACCGTCGATCGCCACGACGCCGAGAAAGCGGCCTTCGACCTTTGGTGTCAGCCCATGCTCAAGCTCGGCGGTGGCGATCCAGTCGAGGTACATCGGCGCATCCGGCAGTCGGATCGGATGGTTTTCGCCGGTGATGCAGAAGCGAACGAATTGCAGCAGCTCGTCGTAACGGGCGACCCGCTCCCCTCCCCTCTCGACGACTTCGCGCGTTTCCATCCGGCGTATAGACAGGGTGTTGGCAAGATACTGCTCGATCTCGCGCACGGCGTTCTTGAAGACGAACAGCACCGTGTCCGCATAGCTCTTCTTGCGGCTCTCCTCGTCCGAGTAGATGTATTTGCTGAGCGCCGTCTTTTTGGACTCGAGCGGCCGATATGTGAGGACGAGCGCGTGCTTGCTTTCGAAATGTCCCTGCACGCGCGCGAAATGCGCCCGCCGTTCGGCGTCGATCGCGCGCGTGACCGTGTCGGGAAAGTGGCAACGATCATCTGACGGATAGTCGAACGTCGGAATGCGGACCGCTTCGACTTGGATCATCCAGCCGCTTCCGAGCCTCGACAGTATTGTATTGATCTGGCGCGAGAGTTCGTTGCGCTCCAGATCCGTCGCGCTTTCGGAATCCGGGCCGGCAAAGTACCAGCCGGCCATTAGGCTCCCATCTTTCAACAGGAGCACACCATTGTCGACCAGACCGGCATAGGGAACGAGATCCGCGAAGGACGGGCCAGTGGCCCGGAAGCGTTTGAGCGCGACCATGTCTCCTCCTCAATACCGACGCCACGGCGAGGAGGTCGCCTTGTAGTAATGCTTGTAGGAGATATGGCGGACATAGACTTGCCGCATGAGCGGGTCTGCTTTTGCCATCATCCTCAAGACGCCGACGATGACGATCCAAATGGCAACGCCGAAAAGGGCGGAGTATGCCGTCAGCACTACGAAAATGAGAATGCCGGCAGCAAGCCCGGTGAGCAGCACCAGCTCCCGGTCCGCGCCCATCAGCAGGTTCGGGCGCGACAGGGCGCGGTGAATGCGGTTGCGTTGCAGTCCGGACAAGGTCTCAGCCATGACCCCCCTCCCCTGCTGAGCTTGGATCGATGGACGTGGCGCGCTCGTCAGGCGCTCCGATCGAGGCGCCGGTGGCGCCGAAAAGGCCGACGATGTTCGTCGCGCCGAGAAGGATGCCGGCGACAAGCACCACATAGACGAGCCGCCGCGCGAAATCGTTGAGTTCGCCCCCGAAGATCAGCATGCCGCCGGCGATCGCCACTGCTGCAAGCGCGATGGCACCGGCAACCGGGCCGGTGATCGATTCCTGGATTTGTTGCAGTGGTCCTTCCCATGGGAGGCTGCCGCCCGAACTCGCCAATGCAGGGGCAACCGACGCCAGGACGATCGGCGCTACAAGGAGCGCGGCGGCGATAGTAGCGTTCTTACGCGACATGACGCGCCTCCTGTTCTTCCGTGAGCTCATCGGATTCGATTTCGTATTGGCCGTGTGCGTAGCGCTCGACCTGAATGACATCGCGAACGCGTCGGCCCCTTGCCGTCCGTTCGATCGAGATGATGAGATCGACCGCCTCGCCGATCACCTCCTGCATCGGCTGTTGGCTGGCTTCGGCGGTCAGTTGCTCAAGGCGGCGGAGCGCCGACATTGCAGTGTTGGAATGGATGGTCGCGACGCCACCAGGGTGGCCGGTATTCCAGGCCTTAAGCAAAGTGAGCGCAGCGCCGTCACGGACTTCGCCGACGACGATCCGGTCGGGACGCAGCCGCATCGTGCTCTTTAAGAGCCGCGCCATATCGACAGTATCGCTTGTGTGGAGAAGGACAGCGTTGTCGGCTGTGCATTGGATCTCCGCGGTATCCTCGAGGATGACGAGGCGGTCGTCCGGCGCCGACTTGACGATTTCGTTGATGACGGCGTTGGCAAGCGTCGTCTTGCCCGAGCCGGTGCCGCCGGAGATGATGATGTTGAGCCGAGACGAAATCGCGCTGCGGATCGTCAACGCTTGCTGCTCGCTCATCACGCCCGAGCGCACGTAATCCTCAAGCGGGATCAAGCGTGAGGCGCGACGGCGAATGGTGAAGGCCGGCTTGGAGACCACAGGAGGCAACAGTCCTTCGAAGCGATGGCCACCGATCGGCAGTTCGCCGGAGACGATCGGCTGCTCGCTGTCGACCTCGGACTGGAGCGAATGCGCCACGGTTCCGATAATCATTTCAGCACTTGCGGACGACATTTCTCCGGCGGGTGCAACGCCATGACCAAGCCGTTCGATGAACAGTTTGCCGTCCGGATTGAGCATGATTTCGACAACAGTCGAATCGTCGAGCGCGACGCAGAGCTGATCGCCCAGCGCCTCCTGAAGTTTGCGCACGAGTCGAGGATGAGAACGAAGCTGGTTCACGGTTTTCTCCCTTATGCTGCCTGACCCAGCGGACCATCAAATTGCGAGCGATAGCTGGACGGACGGAGCCTCAGAAATGTTTCTACGTTCACCGGAAGGATCCCCGCGATGGCTGTAGTCACGCCTATACGGCTCGGATCGCCGATGCGCTGAAGCGGCCAGCCGACACGTCCGAGAATGCGTTCGAACCGCAGGTCGGTCACAGTCACGATCTCGGTGATGCCGTTTGCGAGGCACCACTCGATGATGCCCGCAAACATCGTCAGCGTTGCCTCATGCACCGAGCCTGCCCCCCTGCCCTCTTCAAGGGTCGTGTCCACGCAGAAGCGGGAGCTCTCGATCATTGCAGGGTGTGCGTTCAGTCCGTCGCTCGGTAGCAGCGACGAAAAGACGTTCGCCACCATCGTTAGGCCGGCGGCCGGCAGAAGCCGGGCGCAACCGCTAACGTTGCCCAGGTCGGAAACGGCCAGGATGTAGGTGGGGTCAAGAGAATCGAAGCCGTCCGATTCCTCACCATCTACGACGTTGACCTCCCAGCCCAGCCGCTCCGAGAAGACGCGAGCGCGTAGCTGGTGATGTTGCTGGATGAGCTGAGCTTCGTGAACATTCCGCGGTTTGTTGAGCGCGAAAACCTGCATGAATTTCTCCGTCGTCGTTGATCGGCGGAGAAGTCAGCATGGAACGGAATTGCGTGGTAGTTGGAGGATCCTGCAATGTTTTGCGAGTGAGTCGGGCGGCAGTGGCCGCGGAGTTTGGTGAAATCAGGTCCCATCACGCCCAATGCGGCTAGTTAGGGTTGCAGGATTCACAGATAAACAGATCGAGAACATAGCCAAAGGCCGGGCCTGTTAACTCCGCGAATATTAACGGAAAATCGGGGGCTATCAATGTTTCTGGCGCGGCGGCGTTAACCTTTCGTTAACCTAAAACCGCTTGCTCAAAATTCAGAATCGGCTCTAATGGTTAGTGGCGGAACTTTACCGGTTTCGCGAAAAATACCGCCACTTGCAGGAAATGGGTTTTGAGATGGCGAAGACCGCCGCAAAAACAGCGCCAGTCGTTGAAGGACTGACCGCATTGATGGAGCGTCACGCCGACGCCCTCTCCAGCCAACTTCAGGCGCATCATCTCAAGGTATTCCCGCCCACGGCTGAAAAAGGCATTCGATCCTTTGCGCCGTCAGAGGTCTCAAAACTGCTCGGCATCGGTGAGTCTTATCTTAGGCAGACTGCTTCGGAAATGCCAGAATTGCACGTGAGCATGAGCCCCGGCGGTCGACGCACGTTCACGATCGAAGATATCCATGCAATCCGCAAGCACCTGGACCAGATCGGCCGCGGGAACCGGCGCTACCTGCCCCATCGTCGCGAGGGCGAGCAGCTTCAAGTTATCTCGGTGATGAATTTCAAGGGTGGCTCGGGCAAGACGACGACAGCCGCGCATCTGGCGCAATATCTGGCGATGCGTGGCTACCGCGTCCTGGCAATCGATCTCGATCCCCAGGCAAGCCTTTCCGCACTCTTCGGCAGTCAGCCAGAAACGGACGTCGGTCCGAATGAGACTCTTTATGGCGCCATCAGGTACGATGACGAGCAGGTTCCGATCGAGCAGGTTGTGCGAGGAACCTACATTCCGGACCTCCATCTCATTCCGGGTAATCTTGAACTGATGGAGTTCGAGCACGACACCCCGCGCGCCCTGATGAGCCGGAAGGAAGGCGACACGCTTTTTTATGGTCGTATCAGTCAAGTCATCGAAGACATCGCGGACAACTACGATGTCGTGGTCATCGACTGCCCTCCTCAACTGGGCTATCTCACGCTTTCGGCTTTGACCGCCGCGACGTCGATCCTGGTCACTGTCCATCCGCAGATGTTGGACGTGATGTCGATGAACCAGTTCCTGGCGATGACCTCGAATCTCCTGCGCGAGATCGAGAATGCGGGCGCTCAGTTCAAATTTAATTGGATGCGCTATCTAATCACGCGCTTTGAACCGAGTGACGGGCCCCAAAACCAGATGGTTGGCTATCTTCGTTCGATCTTCGGTGAAAACGTGCTCAACTTTCCGATGCTCAAGACAACTGCTGTTTCTGACGCTGGCCTGACAAACCAGACGCTGTTCGAGGTTGAGCGTGGTCAGTTTACGCGCTCGACCTACGATCGCGCCTTGGAGGCGATGAACGCTGTCAACGACGAGATCGAGACTCTGATCAAAAAAGCCTGGGGTAGAACCACATGAGTCGGAAGCACCTTCTCGGCGTCTCCACAGACGCGCCCGACACTACATCAGTCGCTGACAATAGAGCGGCCAAGACTCGGTCGATGCCGCTTCTCGGCGTGGCGAGAAAAGAACGTGATCCTGCGACCAAGCTGACGGCAAATATCGGCAACGCACTGCGTGAGCAAAATGATCGTCTTGGCCGTGCCGAGGAGATTGAACGGCGGCTCGCGGAAGGTCAGGCCGTCGTTGAACTGGACCCATCATCAATCGAGCCGTCGTTCGTTCAAGATCGTATGCAAGGTGATATCGACGGTCTCCTTGTGTCGATCCGGGAGCAAGGACAGCAGGTCCCAATCCTTGTGAGGCCTCATCCGGAAGGAGGTGGCCGATACCAGGTTGCCTTCGGCCATCGCCGCCTGCGCGCCGTGTCAGAGCTCGGACTGCCGGTCAAGGCGGTCGTTCGCGACTTGACGGACGAGCAATTGGTCGTGGCCCAGGGTCAGGAAAACAACGAACGCGAAGACCTCACCTTTATTGAAAAGGCGCGTTTCGCGCATCAGCTGAACAAGCAGTTCTCGCGAGAAATCGTCATCGCTGCCATGTCGATCGACAAAAGCAATCTGTCGAAGATGCTCCTACTTGTCGACGCCCTCCCCTCCGAGCTGATCGACGCAATTGGGGCCGCTCCAGGAGTCGGTCGCCCCAGCTGGCAACAACTCGCCGAACTGGTCGAGAAAGCAGGGTCGCCAGCGGACGCCGTCAAATTTGCGAGTTCGGCAGAGGCTCAGACGCTGCCATCAGCGGATCGGTTCAAGGCGGTGATCGGACACCTGAAGCCGCGTCGTATTGCGCGCGGTCTGCCGGAGGTCATGTCGACCCCGGATGGGAACAGACTTGCGCAGGTGACACAGAGCAAGAGCAAGCTGGAGATCACGATCGACAGGAAGGCGACGCCTGAGTTTGCCGCCTTTGTACTCGAACATTTGCCGGCGCTTTATCAAGAGCACCGTGCCAAGCATCAACAGAAACAGGGAGAGTAACCCGCAAAAGAAAAGAGCCCCCTCAACGTTGCCGTCGTGGAAGCCCTTCTGTCTCTTTAGCACGAACAGAATCGCATTTCCTCGAATCTTCGTCAAGAGTCTTTGGCACCGTTTTGGTGAGCGGATTTCTTTTGCCTGCTGAAAGGTGAAAGACGATGCAGACGGGAAGTGTGACGACGCCATTCGGGCGGCGGCCGATGACGCTCGCGCTCGTGCGGCGCCAGGCGGCCTTGGCTGAGATTAAGCAAGGCAAGACAGCGGACAAGTGGAAGGTCTTCAGAGATGCCTCCGCGGCTATGGAGTTGCTGGGAATTCAGTCCAATAGCCTCGCGGTTCTTGACGCGCTGTTGAGTTTCTATCCTGAGAATGAGTTGCGCCAGGACGCGCAACTGATCGTCTTCCCCTCGAATGCTCAGCTTGCACTTCGGGCGCATGCAATGGCGGGCGCGACTTTGCGCAGACACATCGCCATCTTGGTGGAAGCGGGTCTCATCGTTCGGAAGGATAGCGCCAATGGTAAGCGCTACGCCCGCAAGAACGGTGATGGCGAAATCGAGAGCGCCTTCGGCTTCGATTTGTCGCCGCTGCTGGCACGCGCCGAGGAGTTGGCGATGCTGGCGCAGCAAGTGACGGCCGATAGAGCGGCATTGAGACACGCAAGAGAAAACCTGACCATCTGCCGCCGCGATGTCCGCAAGCTCATCACCGCAGCGATGGAAGAGGGTGTTGATGGAGATTGGCAATCGATCGAGGACGTCTACGTGGCGCTTGTAGGACGAATTCCGCGGGTTCCGACGCTCGCAGGCACCACGACCATCCTTGATGAAATGGAGATGCTTCGCGAGGAAGTCCTCAATCGATTGGAAACGCTCGAAAATTCTCAAAATACTAGCACCAATGGCGCTCATAGCGAGCAGCACATACAGAATTCAAAATCCGAATCCTTCAGTGAACTTGAACCTAGCTCTGAAAAGGAGCAGGGGGCAAAGTCGAGTTCGAGCCGCCAACCGAAGAATGAACAGCAAAGGGCTTTCCCATTAGGGTTGGTGCTCAAGGCATGCCCGACGATCGTGGACTACGCGCCGGGGGGCATCGCGAGCTGGCGTGATCTGATGTCTGCTGCGGTGGTCGTTCGATCTGTGCTGGGGGTTAGCCCTTCCGCCTATCAGGATGCCTGCGAGGGGCTGGGCCCGGAAAATGCGGCGGTGGCGGTTGCGTGCATCCTGGAGAGAGCGAATTTCATCAACTCGGCGGGAGGCTACCTGCGTGATTTGACGCGGCGCAGTGAGCGGGGGGAATTCTCGCTTGGACCGATGATAATGGCATTGCTGAAGGCCAACGGGCAGGGGAAGAATTTGAAAGCTGGATAGGTTTGCCCGATCGGCATCCAAGCCTTCACGATTTCGGTCGTGGTCAGCTGACCACAAATCTAACACTTTGGCGGACAATGGCTTTCGAAGATGAGCACCGCAAACGCGGTCAAGTCTTGCTGTCATGTCATTTGGTGGCGAAGGCAATCGATCGCACCTCGGAAGGCCAAGGCCAACGGTATCGGCCGGCCAGGAACGAGGGACGTCTGAGCGGAGGCTTACCTTGTGTCGGCGTCTCTGTGTGGTTCGACGTACTGCCTCCTAGTGCCCGGTGCGGCGAGTAGTGGAGGACGACCTCTTCTATTGGCGGACAGGCAACGCGGGGCTATGAGAGCCACTGCAAGTCGGTCAGAGGCTTGATGCTCGGCTCTATCTCGGCAAATTCCTCAAGGCTCGCTTGACCAAATCGATCCCTTTGAAGCCGCTAAAAAGGGAGGCCTGATGCGGGTGCGCGATGGCATGTTCCTCGGTGGTCAGCTGACCACCGTCCTAATATCTTGAAATAAAAGGGCTTTCGGCGACGGCCATTTCAACTCAATGACCTCTACTTCCGCGTAAATCTGAGTGTACTCCCGAGATGGATTCTGGAAGAGACGTATAGGCAGCTGGAGCGCATAAGTCGTGAGGTGAGGTATGCCCCTCAATGGTGATCGACGAAAGAGGTTCCGAGCGGATCCTAGAGGGGAGCAGTAAACTTGGAAGCAGCGCTGGGGCTGGGCAGGCCGGCATAACTTGCCATCCGCATATTAGGCGATCTACTAGCGGCAAGGCGTTATCAGCGTCCTGCACCGTGCTTCCATCAATAGAGCGATAAAGTGACCGAACCAACTCCAACTAATCAAATTGCTGCTTTTCGTGCGAAATTAGATAAAGCTGTTGCGCAAGGGCGGCGGCAGCGAGAAAAGGTCGAGCGGGAGAAATCGAAGGCTCGCGCCAATGCCTCCAATTATGAACCTGCGATCGTAAGTTTCATCGACGTGCTGGGTTTCCAGGCGCTCCTCAATTCGAGAACTCCTGCCGAGATTCACAACATCATTCTCGATCTGCGGGAATTTTCCACGCCAGATGAGTTACCCGCGAGACGAATGAAGGACGTCCGGCTGAGCAGTCGAGCGTTCGCGGAGTCGGTGTCGGACGCGGTGGTGCGTGTCCGTGTTTTTGATACGCAATATGCTGATGGGGCGCTGTTCAACGAGTTGCTAGACCTTCTCCACATCCAGATACAATGCATTAACAGCGGAGTATTGATCCGAGCCGGGGTCGCGATCGGAGACGTGCATGTTGGCTTAAATGGAAAAGGCCCAATCTTCGGACCGGCGATGGTGCGCGCTTACGAAATCGAGAGCGAGGAAGCCATGTATCCGCGGATTGTCATTGACGAAGCCGCATACAGGCTCTTCCTCGCGGACAGTCGCCTACATAATGAAAATCACGATCCGGAGGAGGAAGCGAGTTATGTCAACGGACTTCTTCGAGTTGGCGAGGACGGTACGCGGTACATAGACTATTTGACTGCCGGCGAGGGGGAATTCGACGACTTCGCGAGTTACCTTCAATTCATGGAAAGGCACGCTGACTTGCTGCGCCGGAACTTAGGCACAACGCATCGACCGAACGTCCATCGTAAATACGTGTGGCTTGCGCGTTATCACAATGACGTTCTGGAAAAGATGCGAGCCGAGTTTGAAAGCGGCCAGCGTTCGCTGCAGTCCTTCCAAGCGATCTGCAGCCGGGACGCTTTGGCTTGCCTCGATGCGCTAATCATAGAGCTAAGCTGATTGGCATCTGGCCACTGGCGTCGGGGGGAAACGTGCTGGGCGTGGACGTATCCGACCGTTGATCAGCAGTGCGCGCGTTAGCGCCGCAGGATAGGCCAGTCCTGTGCCCGGTGGCCGACGCCAGGAACGCCGGTCGGCCAGGGCGCGTTCGACATCCTGTTCTCTCGTTTCGGAGCGATGTTCTTAGACGATTCTAAAGGGGCATTCGCGCGCATATGCGCCGCGCGCTGCGGCCGTGCGGGTGGGTCGCTTTCGTCTGCTGGCGCGGCGCGGACGAGAACGATTGGTTGCGCTTCGATGGGCGCGATCATGGGCATGGTCCCGTCGACGGCGCCGCCCGATCCCGAAGCGCCTGGCCCTTCTTGTTCGGCGACCAGGGCATCCTAACGGCGGCCCGCTGGCACGCGCGCTCGCTTATCAGCCTGGCGACATCCCCGCCCGCGTCGCCTTCGCGGCCGCCGCGGCATGCGGTCGGTGATGATTGACGACACGGCGCGGATCGTCGCCGCGCGCAATTCGGCAAGCTGAAAGGGACTAACATGGGGAGACGCCCGTCTCGACGGCTCGGCGGCGGGTTCGCTTCCGTATGAGAAGTCGCCGCCATCACCGCGGGCACCTGCGCCGCGATCCACGCTCCCTCTCGATGGGCGGGCCGCCGCCATCGCAGGCGCCGGAAGAACTAGCGCCCGTGTGCCAGGTTGAAAGCTGTCCACCGTAGCTGCGGACCGATGGCGAATACCGTTGCCTAGCGCTCCAGATCCTCAAAAGCCAAGTGTGGACGTCGATGCGATCGGATAGCGGCGCGAAACACCCAGCCGGCGCTCGCCCGATGAATTGCGCTGTCACCGGCGAATAAGGCCAGAGCGGTGGGCTTCGTCCAGCAGGTCTCGAACGGATGAGGGCTGCCACTTCTTGCCGCCACGCGCAGGCCGTTCTCCCATCTGGTCCAGTTGCGCGCCAATGTCGCGAAGTGACAGATCGGGATCGGCAATAGAGATCGCCGCCGCCAACTTCATGAGGTGGTCCTCGGGGGCGCGACGCGGGGAGCGGGCCAGAAGTTCTTTCTCCGCGAGCTTTTCGCGAACCAGGCGATGAACGGCGCGACGAAGGCGCTCGACGGTCCAGTCGTGACCGCGACGGTTGAGTACCCGCACGACATTATCCCAGCTATGTTGCGGGCGCAGTTGTCGCACCATTGGCAGCCACATCTGCGCCGACGCGATGAGCTCATCGAGATAAAGTTTCTCCCGCGCTCGTGAAACTGCCCTGATCGCCTCCGGACGCCGTTCTCGCAGGCCCGGGTTGCCAGGAAGTTTACCGCGAGCCTTCGCCGCCTTGATGCCGGCTTTGGTGCGTTCGGCGATCAGCGCCCGCTCGAGCTGCGCGACCGCGCCGAGGACCTGGAGGGAAAACATGCCCTGTGGCGTTGACGTATCGATCGGGTCCCGTATTGACCGGAAATGCACGACCCGCTCCTCGAGGTCCTCGATGACGGACAAGAGATGGCTCACCGATCTGGCCAGTCGATCGAGGCGGACGACGACCAGGACGTCGCCCGCGGTGAGTTCGCCGAGCATCCGCGTCAACACCGGTCGAGCCCGCGATGCGCCGGAGCCGTGCTCCTGATAGATCCGATCGCAGCCGGCTGCCCGCAACTCATCGATCTGGGCATCGTGGATCTGATCGTCCGTGGACACCCGGGCGTAGCCGATCAGCCGCTTAGGAGGCTGGTGGATGTTAACGGTTTGTCGCTTTGCCATGGCGCCTTTAACAGTCTCGTTTCAAGTTAGTTTGTACAGATAAAGAACGCGTGAGAAAATGGTCAGTTGCAAGCGTGTTTTATCTGTTTGAGAACGGCCCACCAGACTCGAAATGCGGCTGCGCATGGGTATCGGAGCGTCCGCAGCGACAAACGTGCGCCAGCGGGCTTCCTTGGCGGAAACGCCGGAAAGCAAGGGAAGTTGAGGAGGGGAGGGGAAGCGAATTGGCGGCAAGAGTGCCGTTGGCGTAGTGCCGGCGAGAGGGGAGGTGCCAACCTAGGCTGCGGCCTGTCTTACACCCCCGATACGCAGTACTTATCGGAGGTGATGGCACCAACTAAAAGTCATACCATGTGAGGAATCGCAATATTCATATAGAGTTCCTTTAACAAATCATTTACCATGATTTCAATGGCTTATGATCTTACGAAAATCAGCATGACGACCTTGATGCGGCCGGCCTTCGACGCCGGTGTCGCTCTAACGCGTCTGGACGAGCGCATCGCCCGTTCGCCGGTCGGGGGAGGCTTCCTCGAACGATCCCAGTTCACCGACGCCTGCGCTTCGCTGTGGATCGACGGCGAACTCGTCCATCTCGAAGACCTCGTCCTCCACGACGCCACGAAGGATATTCGCACACCTACCCATGAGCTGACCATCGCCCGCGACGTGCTGCGAACCCGCCGACGCATATCTGGCCAACTCCCCGGCTGGGCGTTATCGGCTGATGGTGTTCGCACGCTAAGAAAAACCACAGAGATCACATCGGCCGACGCTGACGAGGCGGCGGTCGCCACGGCGGCCCGGCAGACGGTTGCGCTCGATCTGGAAGGGGAGGGCGACGATGACGACATCGAAAATCTACCCGGCGTTGACTACGCCGCTATCGATGCAGTTCTGGCCCGTTCCGAAGCTGCGATCGAGAACGCGACCCGGCCCGGCCGTGGCGGCGCGGCGGAAAAGGATCCGCTCGTCTATGATATCGACTGGGACGAGGATGCGCGGCTTGACGAATGGCGGAGCGTGGTGCGCCAGGTAGAAAACCTGCCGGCGGTGCTGCAGGCCATCGTCGCCCTCGATGCCTGGAACGAGCTTTCCGTCCTTCAGCACGCGCCCTGGCTTGGCCGGCTGTTGGCCGCCTCGATCCTGCGCCAGGCCGGGGTTACCACCGGTGCCCATCTTGCCGCCATCAATCTCGGCCTGAAAACCATTCCCGTCGATCGGCGCCGTCATCGCGACCGGGAGACCAGACTGCTCGCGATCGCCCACGGCCTTCTAGCGGCCTCCGAGCTCGGTCTGAAAGAGCACGACCGGCTGGCCTTGGCGCGCAAGATGTTCGAGCGAAAGCTTGACGGACGC
This sequence comes from Rhizobium sp. BR 362, assembly GCF_036528765.1. Lineage (NCBI taxonomy): Bacteria > Pseudomonadati > Pseudomonadota > Alphaproteobacteria > Hyphomicrobiales > Rhizobiaceae > Rhizobium > Rhizobium sp. BR 362. The sequence continues at coordinate 16,002 of NZ_JARWGH010000025.1, forward strand.
CGGGCGTCTTCAAAGCTGCCGGAGCTGGTCGAGCTGGTGATGGCGAAACCGCTGGTGTCGGCCGGGATGGTGGCGAAGACGCTGGACGTCACTCCACAGGCGGCGCGGCGGATTGTTTTGGAGTTGGGTCTGCGGGAGATGACGGGGAGGGGGAGGTTTCGGGCGTGGGGCGTGATCTAGGAAAGGCGAAAGTCGATGTCTAGGTGGTGGGCGCGACCGGGAGCGGGAGTGGCCACGGGTGTCTAAAGCTGGATATAACGACTCCTATGTCCATCGAACATAAATTGGGGGAATGAGCAGCGATGACCGAACTATCCGTCCGCCTAGACAAGTTGCGGTTTCTCGCTGAGGAGCTCCAGCTCGCGTTCGCTCTGGCAAGCAACGCTCCGGATGCGTGGAGCTCGCGCCTGCTAGCGCGGCATATACTGATCCGGGCGTATGACGTCATAGCTCATGCTCGTCAGATCAGGAAATTGGTCCGGACCTTCGGATCTGATCAGAAGTTTCACGAGGCGAAAGAATCCTACGCCAGTTGGTTCGACGAATACTTCAAGACGGCGCGGCACAAGCTGGGAGCACATGTCCAGGATCTGGATTTCGGACAACGTATTGAACTCTGGAATGACATTGAGACGAGCAAAGTTGGAACTTTCGTTGAGGGCGCAGCTGAGATCTATGGTCTGCTTGCACCCCTCAATCTTCCCGGCTTTGTGCCGTTAACATCTCCGCCGGCGGAACTGGCAGATCCTGCCTTCCTATCGACACTTGCTCAGTTCCAGCAGTCGGCTCTTCCGGCTCGTGCGGAATACGCTTCGGACTCCCTTGCAATGACTCGACCAGGCACGATAGCCGGCTCGGGCAACACGCCGATCCATCACCGCGCCGCTCAACTTAGTCTGATCGCACGGTGGATCCACTGGGATCGAGTGACGCTCGATCGATTCGCGGCTTTCCCTCGCGTGCGGCGTATCCTTCTGTCACGTCTTGTCACCGACGTGGTGAGTTTTGCAGATTGTCTGATAACACGACCTACTGCATCGGGAGCGCTTCAAACTATGGTCGGGTTCAACGATCTGATGGCGGCTGAAGCGGGCGGTCCATCTCCCGCTCTCGCGACGTTCTTGTCCGGATACCAGTTTGAGCCCGTCCTCAGCCGATATCGACCAGTTCGGGATCAGATTGGAGGTCATCTCGAAATCGATCCGATGCAGGTCCTGCCGGCCGTGTTTTTGTTGTTGGACAGCGTCGATCTGGCGGATCTGCACAACTTTTTCGAAGTCATGCGACACGCTTTTTTCGCAGCCTGTAGTGAACGTGTCTACCTGTCGCTGTATCGGGCCGATGGGGAAGCCGTGCGCGGCGGTATTCCTGTCCGTTTGAATTCAGTTGTTGCCTATGACCCGGTTGCAAAGCCGGATCCCGATCCTGAACTCAAGCGTGTCCACGATTGGGGCCCAGACGACTTTAGACAGACAATGGCCGGTTGGTTTAGCGAAGACATCGAAAAACAGGAAACCGCCCTAGACGCCTTCCGATCGGGTTTCTCCCAAAATCGCGGTGAGGAGTTTACGGTCGAACATTCAGCAGGGAGCAGCAGCCGATGGGATCGCACGACCTTTACAATCGCGCACGGTGTTCTGCTGCAGGCGCTCATCGAAGCGCCATCACAAACCCATGCCGTCTTGCTGATCGATTTGCTGTTAAGCGCTAGCCGAGGCCATCCGAACCGAGCCGCCGAACTGCTTATCCGGTACATCGAGCAAAGCGGTCCCCTCTCCAGCGCACCGATCGTGATCCATGCGCTCGGGATGCTGGCCGAATGGGATGTTCCCCGTTTTATGGGGCCACTTGCAATTGGTGCAAAGCGCGGCCAACCTTGGCCAATCAGGCGTGAAGCCATACTTGGGCACTTCCGGATCTTCGTTCGGCATGAGGGACTTCTACGTATCAATAATCAGAGGGTCTTCGCCCAGATGGGCGATGAGATCGAACCTCTCATTGTAGCGGTGTCACCTGAAGAGGAGCTCGAACTTCGGCTGGCTATGGCGAGCGTGATTTGGAATCCCGATCTGAACCTGTTCGCGCAGCGTTTCAAGGACGATCTGGACGCAATAGACGAGCGCCTGCTTGCGATCGTGTCGGCTGAGTTAAACGCTGCTGATCGCTCGGGAGATATCGATGCGGCGCAGCATTTGATCAAAAACCGGGACTATGTCGGGCTAGTTCTACATTTGGCTTTCCCAACTGAAGGTGCGAGCCATCGCTCGCTTCTCGAACTCGTGCGGAAGGGGACAATTGCGCCTGCTCAGAACGATACAGGCGCTCGTCATCTGATCGGCTGCCTCTGGTTTGCCGGCGAGAAGATCGGCGCTTTGTCGGTAGCGGGCCGATTGGTCGAGCGTTCTCCAGGGAACGCGCTCTATGAACTTATGAGACTGGATCTTTTGCGGCGCCTGCCTGGCCATCGTGACGAGGTTTTGGCAGGGTTGACCCGCCTTCGCCGTGATTTTCAACTAACCGCTGACGAAGTGGCGCAGGTCTTGGAACTGGAGAATGCTCCAGAGCTTCGTTAACGCCCCATTCGCTTCACATCTGCAGCAATAGTTCGGTTCGATTGGCTTCGCAAGGGGCTTGGAGAAAGGCCGAGCTTAGAGCACCACTGGCGCAGGATTTGCCGCGCTGAGCATCGTGGGGTTGGCGGTATCGCGCGCCAGCCTCCCCAAGCACACCAATGCATGTCGGAAGGGAGGGGAGTGAAATCGTTAGCGAAAATCGCCCCTCATTTTACCGCTAAACCACCCGGACATGACAATTTCGGGTGCGAAATGGCAAACGAAAAGCCACAACGGCACTGACTTGGCACGGCTCGGCTGGCGCCTAGTCAGAGTGGGAGCTGGCCGGCATGTTTTGAATCGACAGATCGTCGGGCAAGCCGGCGAGGTAGTTCCGATATGCCTCTGGCAAACCGTGATGGGTCGCCCCGTTCCGCAATTGGTCCAGGTAGGCAAGGCTCGGCAGATGCAAGCCTTCCTGAGGCGATGCTAAGTAGGTATCGGCATCCATCCACTCTCCGTTCAGATTGATCTTGATGGTCCGGCGATTGTAGGCGTTTGCGGACGGTTCCCTGTCGCGACGGTAGCCTTCATTGCTGTCGAGCGAGGCAAAATCTTTGTCGCTTAGCTCCCAAACCACACCCCAAGTATCGTGGCCAATTTTCGGAGTGACCGACGACACCCCGCAACCGCGGTTTTTTGATCGACGCGGAAAACAAAGGATGTGATCCGGCAGATAGCCGAGGCCAATGAGCTTCGCGTCGTGGCAACGCTCAATCATCTGATCCGGATCCATGTTGGATCCATAGGCGAAGTAGAGCATATTACCTCCAATCATGAAACGTCCCACTAAGCCTATAGTCCATCATATAAATCATCAAATGCAATGGGTTGTGGCTTAAATGGAAGAAATTTACCATCCGTTATTGAATTCTCGTCCACTTTAGGTGAGACTGCACGTAAGCATACGAGGATTTCCACACATGACGACGGCAAAAGCGGATCTCGATTCCGACATCATCAGCCTTGCGCGCCTGGCTCTCGCCGGCCGAGCTCAGGATATCCAGATGTTGGTGCAACGCATTGCGCGCAAAACACGGACGGACAAGCCTGAGCTTTCCAGTTCGCTGACCGCTCTTCTTCGAGAAGCGCCCTCGAAAGAAACCCCGCTGCGCCGGATGGCCGAAGTCCCGATGCCGGTTGATTCCGATTCGCGCCTTCATCTTCTGAAGATTGAGGAGAGTATCGAGCTCGATCATCCGCCAGTGCTAGCCACGGAGGTTTCCGTCGCGCTCGACCAGCTGATTGCGGAACGAGGCCGGCTCGAAGCGCTCGACGCGGCAGGGCTGGATCCGACCAGGACTGCACTTTTCGTCGGCCCGCCCGGGGTCGGCAAGACTCTTGCCGCAAGATGGTTGGCAAAACGGCTCGGCAAGCCTTTGATGATCCTCGATCTTGCGGCGGTTATGAGCAGCTATCTCGGCCGTACCGGCGCAAATCTTCGCCAAGTGTTGGACTATGCCAAGCAGGCGGACTGCGTTCTCCTGTTAGATGAGCTCGATGCAATTGCGAAGCGTCGGGACGACCGCGACGAGGTTGGCGAACTGAAGCGGCTTGTGACTGTACTTTTGCAACAGATCGATGATTGGCCGGCGCCTGGGCTGTTGCTCGCAGCCACCAATCATCCCGACTTGCTCGACCCAGCTGTTTGGCGACGCTTCGAGATGAAGGTTGAGTTTCCGATGCCAGAGCGACCGGCAATTCAGGAGCTCGTCAATGGCTTGCTTCAGCCCCATGATGAAAACGCCGATCACTGGGCGAATGTCCTTTCGATCGCCCTTCACGGTCAATCGTTCAGCGACATCAGGCAATCTGTAGAGCGAGCGCGCCGTGCCGCTGCGATTTCCGGAGATGCGCTGGAGACCCACCTACAAGCCCTGATTTCGCCCGATCAGCTGTCAAAGTCAGAGCGCATCAATCTCGCGACGATGTTGGTTGATGGTGGGCTTTCCCAGCGGAGCGTGCAGAAGTTGACCGGCGTCGCCCGGGACACCGTGCGCAGTCATTCGCGTGCTGAAGCAAGCCCGCGCAAACGAAAGGGTGGTTGATGGCGACGCAGAATTTTCTCCTGGGAAAAGGCGAGCGCCTGGTATCTTCTGTCACAGGCGTCAGAGGTGGTTCCCCCAAACAGCATCCCTACACGTTTTTCGAATCCCGTTCGCGCTTGGCACCGATGCTGAGCCGTGCGGTGTCTCTGGTCGACAGTTTGCCAGCAGCGGCATGCCCCGATGACAAGGCAGTTCTGTCGGTAGTTCTCAACCCGGAATACATCGCAAAGTCGTTCTATCCGAAGGAGCTCTTCCAGCAAGTCGGCGTTGAGGCCGTCGGGAGCCGTACGAGATCGATCACACCGCAGAAGCGATCGCTTGGCCGGCCGGCAGAAGAAACCCTGACCACCGAGATCTTTGTGATAGGCCCAAGGGCATCGCTGCGCAGCTGGAGCTCCGCGATGCCGCAATGGAATAACGCGTCCACCGCAACGAACGGGATTATCTCTATCGAGGAAATTGGTGCTCCTGACGCAGATGATAAGCTGAAAGGCCATCTGCCGGAAAAGGGGAGTGTGACGTTTGAAGCGGTGCTGCACACTGATGAACTTCTTGGCGAACAGAAAATCGTTCGCGCATTTCGGACATATCTTGCGGAGCTTGGGATCGATGCCCCAATGGGCAACCGCTTTTATGCTGGCGGGCTTTGCTTTGTCGAGTTGACCGCGCCAAGTGAACGCGCCGAGGACATTGCGATATTTACAGCGGTCCGCGCACTTCGGCAGATGCCGACCCTCAGGGTGCTTCGACCAACTATTCGAGCGGCCGCGACCCCTTCGCCTCAGATTCAATATCCTTCGGAAGCACCAATGGATCCGGGAATCAGGGTCGCCATTTTTGATGGTGGTGTACCAGACAATCATCCGGTGACAGCCTGGACCACGCCAATCGATACGACTGGCGTGGGCAGCTCGCATGAGGATCTTCGCCGTCACGGTGTCCATGTCACATCGGCATTTCTGTTCGGCCATATCGACCCGACCAAACCGCTTCCAAGACCTTACGCGCCGGTTGAGCACTATCGTGTTCTCGACACCGACCCCAGCCAGGATCCGGATGGGCTTTACGAGGTGCTCTACCGGATCGATCAGACGCTGCTTGCTCGGCAGTTCGATCTGGTCAACATCAGTCTTGGGCCGAATCTTCCTATTGAGGATGACGATGTACACGCGTGGACCGCGGTGCTCGACGACCGCTTTGCGAGGAACGATACCCTGGCAACGATCGCCGTCGGAAATGATGGAGAGGGGGATGCGGCACTGGGGTTCAACAGAATACAGGTGCCGTCCGACTGCGTGAACGCGATGGCTGTCGGCGCCGCCGATAGCCCCGACGCTACTTGGGCACGGGCGCCGTACAGTTCTGTCGGTCCTGGCCGAAGCCCAGGTCTCATCAAGCCTGATCTTGTCGATTTCGGCGGCTCGCTGCAGCGACCGTTCCTGGTTGCAAGTTTGGACGGAAGGCCACAGCTCGAGGTGACCGGAGGAACTTCCTTCGCCGCACCGAGCCTGTTGAGGGTAGCCGCCGGCGTGAAGGCCCATCTTGGCGCCAATGTCGACATGCTTGCGGTAAGAGCATTGCTCGTACATACAGCCGAAGAAACGTCGATTTCTGCTGAAGAGGTCGGCCGGGGTCGGGTCGCCAGAACGATGGACGACATTCTATTGTGTGACGATGACACCGTCCGCGTCATCTATCAGGGTACTATCTCCGCCCGCAGCTACGTGAGGGCACCGATCCCGGTTCCGGTCGCCGAAATGGAGGGCAAGGTCCAGATAACGGCGACGATCTGCTATAAGACCCTGACGGACCCCCATCATCCAGGCAACTACACACGGGCCGGCTTGGAAATCGCGTTCCGTCCAAAGGATACAAAGCGAAAAGAAGACAAGAAGTTGCATGCCGATACACAGAGCTTCTTCGGCAAAGCCCAGAAAGGCTTGACGGAGGGGGATCTGCGCCGGGACGCCTGGAAATGGGAGAACACGCTCCACGCCTCTGTCGGGTTTCTTGGAAAAAGTCTGCGTAATCCGGCCTTCGACATCCACTATAATGCCCGCCTCGAAAGCCGAGATTTCGAACCGGAAGACGAGTTACGCTACGCGCTGGTTGTCAGCGTTAAGGCAAAGCGCGTGGCGGATCTCTACGATCAGATCGTTCGCCGGTATCAGACGCAGCTCGAACCGCTGCGTCCGGTCGTCGAAATTCCGATCCGCAGGTAGTCCGCATCAATCGCACCAGCGGATCTTTCCGTTACGAATGAAAAAATGGGAGCGGCAACCAACCTGCCGCCAGACCGAAGGGTGGAGCGTGCCTGTTCCATCCTTTTCCACCTTCGCGCGCCAGACGGCTTTCTCGTCAGGCACCAAGTTCATCTCGAGGACAGCGCCGCATCCGCAGGGGCACATCATCGTCGCCTGCCACGGGTCGCCGTCTTCGTTCAAAATGTAGAGGGTCTTCGGGGCAACAAACCGCGGCATGCTGCCTTCGCGGACCACGCCGCGGTAGGGGCGGCGTAGCAGTAGGCGGAATGTCCCCGCCAGGTATTGAGCGGCATCTTGGAACCACGTCATGAACGCGCCTCCGAAAGTTCGGGCAAGCCAAGAAGCGGCGAAATCCGGCCGTGGCCGAGCCACGGGCGCAGGAGTGCGCAATCTTCCAGCTCTTCGTCTGCCGTCAGACGCAACCGACCCAAACTGAACTCTATCGAGCCGACATCGCTGTTCGGCATCTGGCGATATGGGTGTATCCGTGCCAGAAAATCGTTCACCGCCAAGGCTGCTGCGAACATGTTGATGCTGATCACCGCAGGTCGGCTCACACTCAAGCCGCGGAAATATTTGTCGCGAACTTGCTGTGCTTCCGCTTCAGGATCGGAATCGGCCAGACCTTCCTGCGCAACGGTGCGAAGCGAGATCACGTCACGGGAAATCAAGCTCGACCGTCCGGGGACGATGTAGTGGATTGTGCCCAGGATGTCGCGAATTCGTCCCGCTGTATCGCCGTCGCTGGAGGCATCAAGCATGACGCCGATGTCAAAATACGGGATGATATGGTATGTCGAGACCAAGTTCATCGCAAAGCGCCCGGTATGCGTATCGACGCAACCGAAAATGACGTCGCAGACCGATAGGGCATGGATCGCCGCCGGTGACATCAACGTCGTTGGAACCTTGATGATCTTCGTCGGAAGCTCACTTGCGATCGCTGCGGCCTCGGCCACATCGACCTTGAGCCGACCGGCGCGGGCATCGGCGATGCTGCTATTCAAGATCCGGTTCAGATTGCGTTCCTCGACGGTGTCGGGGTCGATGATGACGATTTCGCCGAAGCCGAGGCGGATGAGCTGTTCAAGCAACGGGCTGCCGGTTCCCGAAATACCGACAATGCCGGCGCGCAGTCTCGCAAGCGTTGCCGTCGTTCCATCCCCGAAGGCCTGATCCTGAGATCGGGCGAACGGAGAGTTGTGATTGTGGCTGCTTGCGGGGAAGAGCCGAATGTCAGGCCCTGCAACGCTGATCATGTCCATCGACCGCATCTCGTCGCCTTGCCAAAGATAGCGGCCGAACAGCCGTCCACAGGGTTGCATGATGATGCTGCCGTGAGGAAGATCGGCGCCGATCCAGGAGCGGACCACCGGCAACAGCTCGCGGTCACCGACATCGTCAATTTCGGAGAACTGCGGGAAATTGCCGGGGTGGCAATGAACCTTCACCACACTCAGCCTAAGTTCTTCCGCATGATCGAGATGTGGAATGATCAGGTCGGTCGGCCAAGAAATGCGGTTGTCGAGCCTTTTGCACTTGTCATGATCGAGCAAGACGACGTCGCGAACGGAGAGGCGGTAACGGTCTCCATAAGCGCTTCCGCCGCAGAGCAGGAGGGCGGCGGCCTCAAGGCCGTCGCCGGGGAAGAGATGATGACGCAGCATTTCATGCTGGTCGACCGTCATGCTGAGGGTAACGTTCATCGGGAAGCCTCTTGCTCGAAAATCTCCTCGATGAGGAAGACGTGGGTTTCCAGGCAGTCGACGCCGGGCACCCACAGGTTCACACCGGAGCGATGACGCGACCAACGCTGGAAGATCCTGCCCTCGATCGGCTGCTCGACCTGCGTCTGCGGGATCTCGCGCCCGTCGATGCGGGACAGCTTCGGATGGACGTAGAGCATGTCGAGTGGGGTCATGGGATAACCCTGCTCGATGCGGATCGCGAGCGACACGCTCTGACGGTCGAAGCAGGAGGGCACCGGAAATTCATGAAGGATAGCCCACGTCGAGCCGTCCTTGACGATATCGAAGCGATGGCCGTAGGCCTCCAGGAAGGCCATATCGGCGTCCAGGAGTGGCGCATCGCGCCGCCCCTGAACTTCGCCGTCGGTCTGTTCCTTGCGGATAGCGCGGAACTTTTCTGTGCCTGGATGCCGGAGGTCCACCTTCTCGTCAAGCTCCACCTTCTGCGGCTTGTGGCCGGCGAGCTTGACGCGAAGCGTGTAATTCTCCGGCGGGGTCAGTCCGGCAAGAACGAGAACTTCGCGGCCTGTGATATACGGCTTGTCCCAGACGAACGACTTGTCGTTGATCTTGAAGCGGTAGCCCTTTGCGAGGGGCGGGCGCTTGCCCTCCTTGGCGTAGGTCTCCAATTCGATGATCTCATCAAGGATGTCTTCGAGAAGATCCTCGATGCGGGAGGCCGGGTTTTCATTTCCGATGATGCGCATTTTACCCTCGTGGGTTTGTGGTTGGCTGACTATCCCACCGCGGTCGGTCAGTGAGTGCATCATCATTCAAGCGTGCTAAGTTTGTCAAGCATAAAAATAGCATGCTTGATAAAAATAGCATCAAGCACGCATGCTTGACTTATCAAGCGACGGAGGTAGAATGCGTTGCGCCGCGAAATCCATAGGCAACGCTGGCGCCCGAAGCGTTGCTGATGAAAGAGGAGAGTCGTGAAAGTCACCCTTGGAGAATATCTCGGGTCAATCCGCACCGATAGAAAGCTTACTCTTCGTGGAGTCGAAGAGGCGACAAACAAAGAAGTCTCAAACGCTTATCTAAGTCAGATTGAGAACGGAAAAATTCAGAAGCCGTCCCCAAACATCCTATATGCACTCGCAAACCTATATGGCGTGGACTACGATAAACTGATGGAGTTAGCAGGTTACATTACAACGACGCGTACCGATGTTGAGCGCCATGGGAGGGCGGCGACTTTCTCTGAATTAAACTTGACGCAGAACGAGGAGGCCGAGCTGCTGAAATACCTCGGGTATCTGCGTTCAAAGAAGGATTGACCAATTGAAACCTGACGACAGTTCGCTCACCCCGGGCGAGTATGCAGCAATACATCGCGCCGCGACCGATCTGTTGAACAAGGCAAGCGCATGGGACCGGCTACCTACGCCGGTCCCCGACCTACTCAGCGCAGCAAAGCTGCACGTCGCCCCAATGAGCGCATTCGATCCGCGTTCGCTTCTGCGACACGCCCGCGAATTCGGCGAGCGGGCGGCAAAGCTCGTGAAATCGGCGATCGATAAAGTCAGAGGTATTTTCGATGTCCACGGGGACCTCATTCACATCGATACGACGGTGAACGAATCGAAGCAGAATTTCCTGAAACTCCACGAGGCGGGCCACAAACATATCCCCCACCAGACTGGTCTGTTCCGATGGATCCAGGACTGCGACAAATCGCTGTCGCCGGAAGTTTCCGACCAGTTCGAGCGCGAGGCGAACATCTTCGCGACGGTCGTATTGTTTCAAGATCGTCGCTTTGCGGAAATGGCCGCTGACAGCACGTTCGGCATCAAAGTTCCCCTTGCCTTGAGCAAGAGGTTCGGCGCGTCTGCCTATGCGTCGATGCGAGAATACGTCCGGCGAAGTGACCGTGCCTGCGCGGTGATCGTTCTCAATCCAGCAGACCTTTGCCCGGTACTGGGCATGCGCTCCGAGCTTCGGCGGGTCGAACTGTCGCCACTCTTTCAAGGGCGTTTCGGTGATCTGAAGCTGCCCGAATACATCGACCGGTTAAATCCACTTGCGCAGTTCATTCCGCTCGGGGGCAAGAGAATGTCCAGACCGGGGACTTTGCCTCTCGAGGACAAGAATGGGGACGTGGTGGAGTTTGTAGCGGAAGGTTTCGGCACGCCATTCAATACCTTCATTCTTATCCATGCGAAGGCTGGCCTAGGGAAGTCCTTTGTAATGCCGTCTGTCGTCAGCAAGCCTACCCGTGCGCAAGTGGCGCGCTTCGCCAAATAGTCGTTACAGCAAGATAATGAAATCTATCAGTGAAGCATTCGACAGTTTTGCGCACGCACTGCGGGTCAACACCGAGCACCTTATTCGGGCTCCTGAACTTATGAAGATCGATCCGCAGGAAGCCGCAGGCAATCTCGATCAGGGGCTGTCGTCTATTCTGAACGGCTTCCATAGCATTTACGACGCTGCAAACGATGACCCGCGAATCTCGTTTGCGTGGAACCGGGAGCCGACTACCGCGACGCTCCTCGCAATACGCAACGCTCGCCACCACAATCACGCACATAGAGTCCGAAGTCTGGAAGGCTACTTTACCAGAGCCGGTCGTGCGCATCTGTCTAGAGACTACGACCTTGTAACCTATGGCGAGGGTGACGGTGAGGCGCCACTTTTTGTCCAGGCCCTCTCATGGTCGGACATCAGTGACCTTCTCGATATGCCATTTGACATGACGCGTTTGAGCGCTGCTAAGGTGGGCGCGATACGGGCCTATCTTGGCGCCGATTGCATCGCCACCCATATTGCTGCGCAGACTTCGAACACGCCTGTTTTCTTCGATATGCTGCCGCTTATCGTCAACGCAGCGAAGGCCGCGATTGCTGTGATAGAGCCCTACCTTGAAATTTACTCGATGGAGGGTGAAGGGTTCAAAGAGCATTTCGAGGAGGTCGGGGTGATCGACACGAGCGTGCTCAACTTTCGAGTTTGCACGTTCCGTCTCTGATGCGAAGGTGCCCACTAGCCTAAAGTCCTTCGATCGTACAGGCGGTGCGTAAGCCATGACGTTAGCAGACCATTTCCCAACATCCGCCAAATCGTTTCCAGACCTTCTGCCTTGGCAATTACCCTTCGATTGGATCGGGAGGGGATCGGCTTTTGCTGGCGCCGTTTTGGACTTGCAGATCAAGCTTCAAGAGAATGGCGCCCAGTTGGATGCATTTTGTATTGCCCTTCGAACGGACATAGAGGTTCAAACGGCACGTCAGACTGACCCAACGGTTGCCGCGATGGTCGACGGCTTCCGCTTTGTCACCTCTCAAGTGCAGATCTGTCGGACGATGGCATCAGGCCGTATGCGGACATGTTACGACTGGCTGCTCTGGTCGATTTCTCGAGAGCACGTTTTCGGTCGGACTGAAAACCATGCGATGTACGCGCTTCCGCCCTACGCAGGTGCCACAGAAGCGATGAACCAGCTCGCGCTCGAAGTCGCAGTTGATTGGGTCTGGGCGGCATACATTGTCGCGCACAAGTTTGGTGGTCTTGATGACCACTGCACGATGTTCTTCGAGGCTGCGGTTGCGATCGGTCTGGAAGCAGGTTCTGGCAAAGGAACTATGGCGTTGACCGCCATCGCCGCTTACTCGGCTGCGAGGAAGCTGGAGGCTACGCAATTGCCGATCAATGCTTTGTTGAAGTTTTTAGAGGATCCCGACACGCCCGCGCGGGAGAGAGCTCAAATTCAGGTTGCGATGTCGACACACGCCGGCTTCTATACCGATACACACCCGGTCGAATGGGCACGCCGGACACTTTCAGATTTAAGATCGGAGTTGAAGGAGCACGAACCGCTGCAGCTTCTTGGGGTCACTTTGGTAGACCAAGAGGCCTGGGTTGCAACACGGGCAGAAATCCAGTCGGAGATCCAAGCCCTTTCCAAGCTCTACCGCTCCGGAAGTTCGCGGCAAGTTGCACGGGTCGCTCTGGATTCGCGTGTCCTCCTACTGCATCCGATTATCTATGCGCTATGCAAGTTCGGTTCGACCGAAGACCTGATGACGGTTCTGCATGCATGGTACGCGGAGCCCGACTCATCCCCCGCTGACGCCGATATCCTTTTCGTATGTCCCAACCATGGAGATGGGGTTGCTTATGTTTGGCCCGATGATCGTCATTTTGCATCCAATAGCGCGGCCGAATCTCTTGAAAAGGCTCTGATCGCAAACTCAAATGCGCTCAACGAGTATTTCCGTGGGCCACAAGGAGATCGGCAAATTAGGGTAGATGAACGGCTGAAGACTACCCCGGCCTTCGAATTCGGCGCTGAGATCTGGGCGGCGATGGGAGATCACTACAGACTATCGGAATTAGCCGATAGGCTGCCGCGTGGCTGGGTCCCGCGATCTGTCGTGGTAATGCCGGCCCATCGTGACCCATTGCAAGCCATGATCCTGGATCGCCTTGGCTGGATCGCCCCCTTGGAAACGTCTCTAACCATCTCCGACGACCTTAGGCCTATCAGGGTTCTTTCGATTTGGCCCGGGTCAACGCACACCACTGAGGCCGAGGTGGAGGTCCTGATGCACGTCGCGGCTACCGCTGGCTGGCGTGCGAAGGTGACGTCAGGAGGGCTCGATCTGAGAGCGTTTCGTCAATTTTACGAGGATTCCGAAGCCGACGTGCTGTGGGTCATTGGGCATGGCGAACAAACATCGGACGACGCGAGCCAGACCGGTATCGTGATGGAAGATGGCACTATGGCGTCGCTTGCTGATCTTGCAGAATTTAACGTGCCTCGCACGGGGCGCCGGCTGCTCGTCTTGAACATTTGTTCGAGTGCGACAGCGCAGACGTTTAACGGAATGGCTCGGTCGGGCCTCGCTCAAGAACTCGTCTCTCCTTCGCAGCAGGTTATCGGCCATCTGTGGCCGATCGACTATTATGCCGCCTTGGCCTTCGGTAGCAGTCTTGCCATGGCGCTGACCCGCCTGCCGCCGGCTACTGCCTTGAAAGAAACCTTGCTCATGATGCGCAATCAAGGTGAATTGATACGAGTGTTGCAGGAGATATCACCGGATCTGCAAGCTATTCGGCGGCTCGATGGGCAGCGGGCAGCCGAGGTCATGGGAAATGTCTTATCTTGGGGGTGCCCCGTCATTCTGACATAGTTCTTGATAAGGAAGCCCAAGGAGCGAAAGATTTCTGCTTTTCAGTCGCTTACGAATTTCCTTGGGCTGGCTGACGGTTCGAATCCGTTCAAGGCGCCCGAGTATGATCCGCCGGCGCCACCCGCTGCACGCGATTGCCACAAAGTCACGAAAAAAGCCGGGTCTCGTGATGTTCTCACGAGACCCGGAAGTCGGCCGGACAGCCGGCCTCTGGGAGAACATATACCTTCTAGGGGCCTACGTGAGTTTCCCTACCGTCTTCTCGAGAATTGCCCACAATTCCTCGCCATATTTTTCGCGCCAGCCGGTGTAGAAGCCGCCGTCGCGAAGTTTCTGCCTGAACGCCTCAGTGTCGGGCTGATTGAATACAAGGCCCTGTTTGGCCAGGACCTCTTTGAGGGACTCCGACAACTTGGCCATATCTTGGCGCTCATCAAGCGCGGCTAGGTTGATGTTGCGGCTCACGACCTCCTGCACATCCGCCGGCAGGCTTGCCCAGTTGCGCTTGTTGGCAACGCAGAAAAACGCGTCCCACATGTGCCGGGTTAATGCGCAGTATTTTTGGACCTCGACAATATTTGCGGTCTTGATGTTGGCCAGCGAATTTTCCTGTCCATCGACGACCTTCGTCTGAAGTGCAGAATAGAGTTCGTTGAAATTAATGGACGCCGGAGCTGCCCCAAACGTCTGGAACATGGAGGTCCACAGCGCTCCGACTGGAACGCGGATTTTCATACCGGCGAGATCTGCGGGCGAGTTGACTGGGTGCGTACTGGTGGTGATGTGCCGGAACCCGTTGTCCCACATCTTTTCCATCGGGAGGAGATTCACCTTTTCGATGAGCTTATGCAGAGCGGCACCGAGTTCACCATCCATCGTCTTCCAAACCGTATCATAGTCCGGGAAAATGAAGCCGAGACCGTAGATCGAGGCCGCCGGGACCATCGTGGACAGTACATTGATACCAGAGTTCAGGAACAGATCGATGCCGCCTGCTCTCACCTGCGACAGCATATCAGTGTCGCTACCAAGCTGGTTGTTCGGGTAGACCTGCAGTTCCACCCGCCCGTTTGTCTCGTGTTGGATGCGTGCTGCCGCCTCCCTTGCGCGCGTGGTGATCGGATGGGTCTCGGCCAGATTGAACGCGAACTTCAGGGAATACTCGGCTGCGGCCGCTCGCTTCATCGAAAACCCGAGCGCCGTGGCGCTGAGACCAAGCGTCGTCGTCACTGTGAATGCGCGTCTTGTCAGATTTACCATTTCGTTCTCCTCCAAATAAGCTCTGTAATTTTGGTTGGTCGAGGTCGGGCTACAGGAAGCCGATCGAGAGCCACGGAACCGCAGCAACCGCAGCAAGACCAATGGCCATGGCGACGATGTAGCCGACGATCGGTTTCATGCCGGCGTCGGGGCTGACTCGGCTGATTGCACAGGCAGCGTAGTAGCCAACACCGAAGGGTGGAGCGAAGAGGCCGATACCCATCGCCAACACGACAACCATGGCGTAATGCACCTGATGGATGCCCAATTGCTGAGCAACCGGGAACAGCAACGGTGCGAACAGTACGATTGCGGGTATCCCCTCGAGCACACTGCCGAGGATGATGAAAATGACGATCGAGACGATCATGAAGGTCACCGCACCGCCCGGGAGCGTTGAAAGGTTTTGAGCCAGCGCTGTCGAGAAGCCTGATTGCGTCAGGCCCCAAGCCATCGCCGTGGCCGCGCCGATAATCAGAAGGATCGAACCGGATAGGCTCGCCGTCTCGACAAGCATCGGCTTGAGTCGGCGCCAATCGAACTGACGGTAGAACAGAAGGCCCGCGATTACCGAGTAAGCAATGCCGATTGTCGAAACTTCCGTCGCCGTGGCGACACCTTCGATGACAGCTGAGCGGATGACGAACGGAAGCGCAAGGGCAGGCAGTGCAGCGAGAAGCAGCTTGCCGATCTGCCGTCGACTTGCCCTCTTGACGTGGCTCGGATCATCGTTGCGGCAGCGCCAGCGGACCAAGAAGCAAAGGGTTACCGCCAGAATAAGGCCGGGGAGAAGACCGCCGGTGAACAGCGCGGCGATCGACACCCCGGTAGCGGATCCCACTGTAATCAAGACGATGCTAGGCGGGATTGTCTCAGTCTGGGCGCCCGTCGCCGACAGAAGTGCGACAAGATCGCCTTCGTCTGCGCCGCGCGCCTTCATCTCCGGAAACAACACGGGCGCGACGGCGGCCATGTCGGCGGCCTTCGATCCTGAAATCCCAGATACAAGATACATCGCAGCCACCAGCACGTAGTGAAGCCCGCCGCGCACATGGCCAAGAAGGCTGGCGAGGAACGCAACCATCGCCCGTGCCATACCCGTCATCTGGATAAGTTGGCCGAGAAACACAAACAGAGGGATCGCAAGAAGGATCAGATGGCTGACACCTTCATCGATCCTGCCGACAATGATCAGAGGCGGCGTTCTGGTGGTCAATATAAGGTAGCCGAATGTAGCGATCGCGAATGAAAAGGCGATCGGCACGCCGCCGAAAACACACGCCGCAACGCCGCCGACGAAGAAGACGAGAAGATTGAGGTTTCCGAGACCGGCGAAGACCGGCTTCAGCGCCCAAAACAAGCAGAAGACCGCTGCCACGGCAGCAATCGCACCGAGCGCGAGACGGAGATTCGAGCTCTGCAGAAGCCGCAACACCGCGAAAACAAGCATCAAAGCGAAGCTCGTCGGCAACGCCGAGGCGCGCCATGAGTTCTGAATATTCATCGCGGGCGTCCAGACGTAGGACTCTTCGGTGGCATATTCCAGAGATGCGGGCAGGATTAGTACGAGAAAGGCAAGTGCTGCGGCGACCGAAACCAGTTCGACGAAGCGGCGTGTATCGCCCTTCAATGCGGTGACCACCGCCGTCATGCGCATGTGTTCCTGCCGCTGAAAAGCGACGGCGGAACCAAGCATAGCAAGCCAGAGGAACAAGATTGACGCCAGTTCGTCCGACCAAACCAGCGGGACGTGGAATACGTACCGGGCGACAACGGCTGAAAACAGTAGAAGAATTTCGCAAAGCACCAGAAGTGCTACCGGTATCTCCAGGCACCTTACCAAGGCATGTTCGATCTTGCGTGCCATTGCTGCCAGGCTTGAGGTCCTTGCGACATCTTCGATGGCTCCGTGAACCGTCATAGTGGCCTCCCCATTAGGTAAGGCCTGATCGTTTGCGTGCGGATGCAACGCAGTCGGGTATTTCTCAAAACCTGTCCTCCCACGCTCGCGCGGGCGCACTGCTCCTCTCGGAAAAGCCCGATCGGTTTCCGGAGTGGTCTCTAAAGTGCGTTCCCACGAATTCCGCGCACTGTGCTCCTCTGCGCGTAGGTATAAGGTATGATGTCATACCCAATATGGCAAGCACTTTTTCTGCCGTTTGGTGGAGTCTTGAAGGGCAACGAGTACGGCCTCCGTCGAGGCATCGATCGGTCACTGGATTGATCGCAGAGAATTGCCCTCGACCACATCGAGGTTCCACTGCCTTGTGTGCACAAATGTTAGGAGATCTTGGAGCCGACGAGTCCTGTTTGGCGACCAGGGCAAGCCGCATCCTATCATCGCGCCGTCGCAACTCGACTCCCGAAAACGGCAACCGAACGCTTGTGCCGGCTCGATGTCCCTATTCCGTCCCTAGTCCTTCGAGAGCGGCGAACCTGGCGCGTCTTAAGTGGAGAACGTGCCTTGCCGGCTTAAAACGCCGGGCCGCCTTATTGACCTTCCGGTTAATAAAAAGGCGTCTCAAAAATTCCGGCCGCTTACCGCAGGTCAGCGGCCCTCTGAGTTTCCAGCGCCGCCAATCTCCCCTCCGTAGATTGCTGCGTCGTCGGGTTTCGGTCCTCGGCAGATGCTAGTCCCTCTGGGGGAGGGAGATCACACCGGGCATAAAATGAAAGTCCTGCTTTGCATCGGCTCTGCTATGCCACGACTAGATAAAGCGTTGGCTCCTCTGCGCGGTTCGTCTTTGCCGGCCCATCGGCAATTTGGAACCTGGATAGCATCTCGAAAAGCGATGCGGTCTCCTTCGCGAGATTGTTCACGGCAGCAGTCGACTCTTCCACCATAGCTGTGTTCTGCTGTGTCGCTGATTCGATCTTACCGACTGAGAAATTGATTTCCTTGAGCCCGTCGGCTTGGACGCGAGAAACCTGAGCAATGGCGTCGACGTTCTGATTGACGCTCTGCACCTGAACAACGATTTGGCCCAAAGCGTTGCCGGCCTGTTGCACACGCTGGACCCCATCATTGATATGCAGGTTGGATATTTTGATCAGAGACTTGATTTCTTTCGCCGCCGCCGCAGACCTTTGCGCCAGGTCTCTGACCTCCTGCGCTACTACCGCGAACCCTCGGCCAGTCTCCCCGGCCCGAGCCGCCTCAATGCCTGCGTTCAAAGCCAAAAGGTTTGTCTGAGATGCGATTTCATCGATGACACCGATAATATTGCCTATTTCGACCGAAGAAGACCGAATGTTTGTCATGGCCTCAATAGTCTCGCGCATTATGGTGCCTGACCTCTCGGCATGTTCCTTGGTCTCGCCGACGAGGATCCCTGCTGCGTGAGCTTTATGGCTTGCGTCCACCACCTGCCTTGTCATGTCTGCGAGGACAGAAGCCGTTTGCTCGACGACTATAGCTTGCTGCTCCGTTCTCACCGCGAGTTCGTTCGAGGAAGTACGGATTTCTTCAGCCCCCGCAGCAATCGCCTGCGCATTGTCGTTTACTTCGGACATTGCATCGCGAAGCTGGCTAATCGCTGAATTGAAGTCCAATCTGAGCGGCTCAAGAGCTCCCGTGAAAGGCCGATCAAGCTGAATGTGAAGGTTGCCTTTCGATAACTGCCTCAGTGCATCGGCAACTTGTTCGACGGCGGAACTGGTCTGTTCGGCAGCCCGCTGGCGCTCCTCTCCTTCGTTCTCCAAACGCCGCCGCTCGGCATCCTGTCGATGATGCTCGGCGACCGCATCGCGCTCCGCTTTTTCTGAAAGATGATTCTTAAGGCCGGATATCTGCCGCGCGAGCTGACCGATTTCATCCTTCCGTCGCTCGAGTATTTGGTCAATTTCCATGTCGCCGGCGATCATTTGCAGGACTGACTGCTGTAGTTTCGCCAGAGGCACGATGATGGAGCGGATAGTGAGCGATGCCGCGGTTACTCCGAACAAGGCAGCTATGCCGAGCGCAGCTAGCGTCAGAAATTTAAATTCATCAGAAGCTGCTTTAACTTTGCCACCAACGCCTTGGTTTAGAGCTTGCTCGTAATCGATCAACTTGTTCAGAGCACCAATCCATGCCGTCAACTTGGGTCTCAGTTCATTTAAGAGCAGCGGCTTTGCCTCGTCTCTTTTTCCGTCGAGCGTCAACTTGGTGACGTCGGCAATCAAAGGCTCGGCGTCATTCTGAAAAGCCGTCAGACCCTCAGCGAGGCGACGCTCTGCGGGGGTGCTGGCGACGTCGGAATTAACGGCCTTTTGCAACTCCGCGAAGTTGGAAGCGTAGGATGCCTGTAGCTTTCTCATCATCACGATTGTCGTGGCTTGATCCGTATTCGAGTCAGTCAAAACGATGTCGCGCAATGCTACCGCTCGATCGCGGACCGAGCCCAGCATATCGATGCCATTCCGAAATTTTTGGCTATTACTGCCATTTATGAGGCTGAGCTTCCCGTTGATCTCGTCGACCTGGCTGATTGACGAAAGAGACAGAACTCCCATTGCGCACAACAGCAACCCGAATGCGATAGACAAACGTATCGCCACGCCAAATTTCCGAATCCTCCACATTATTTCCCCTCCGCCCGAGCAAACCTTTTGAACTCCGTATGAGGTATAACCTTATACGTAATACCTTAACCGAAATTGAAGGGCGCAAAGGCCAATGCAGGATACGATCGAAAGAACCCTCAGCCGGCTGGCGAGCGGATCAAGGCTCTGGCCGACGACGGCTATTGCGTAGGCCGATCAACCGGATCAAAGCTCCCATCGGAATTTTCGGCAAAGCTAAAAGTGCGTCGTCTCTGGCATTATTGATTGTCGCCGACGTCGTGGTGGCGAGAATGCCTGCCAAATCTTAGATTCAAAACGCAGTCCCCGAGCGAGCCATTACCTGAAGAAGAGATGACCGCCTCCGCTGAACCGCCTCGTGGAGATACTCAAGAGCTGCTTGATTGATCGAGCTTGTTGAGGCGAGGTTGCGCGCCGCTAGCTCTCTGCTTTCAGCGCATGCTTGACGCGCAGAATAGTGATCACAACAGATCCCACAACGACCGGAACAGCGAGGAGCATGATCATTGGATCGAAATGGAACCCAGCGTGGTCTGCCGTTTCATACACGAACTTCAGCAAGCTCAACAAATAGTAGCTTATTGCAATGATCGAAAAGCCTTCGACCGCGCGCTGGATCTTGACCTGCGTCGCGGCGCGATCAGCCATGGCCTGGATCTGTGTCGCGTTCTGGAATTCGATCTCGACCTGAATTCGGGTTTGCAACAAGTCGAGCAAGTGCATCGCGGCCCTCGATAGTTGCTCAAGCCTCAAGGCGGTCGCTTCACAGGTACGCACCGCTGGCTTGAACCGCCGCTCCACGAAGGTACCGAAGCGTTGAAAGCCGACGACGTGCGTTTCCCGTAAAAGCGCGATCCTCTCCTCAACGATCTTGGCGTAGGCTGCGGTTGCGCCGAATCTGTTTCTGGTCTCGGCGGTGGCCGAAATGACATGGGATGAGAGAGCGGTAATCTCCTCGAGCAATTGCTTGTGCTGATGTGCGGGCGTACGAAGATTGCGATTGGTCAGTTGAACCAACTCCGTGTCATATCCGCCGAGAAGCGGGGCGAGACGACGCGCTTCCGGCAATCCGAGAAGCGCCATGGATCTGTAGGTTTCGATCTCGAAGATGCGGCGTACCATGCGCCCCAGTCGGTGTGCGTTCAGGTCCTTGTTGAACAGGATAATTCTACTTGAATTGTCCCCTCGAACACGAAAATCGGAGCAAACCTGCGCCGCGCCCCCACCGATCAATGAGGCGGCGGTATCACCGAAGCCGAAGGTTTCCAGCACCGGTCCCAGCTTGTCAGGAGGGTTCCCGAGGACAAGGATGCTGACGTGACAAACGAGCAGCGGTGAGTTCAATCCTGCGAGCTCGGCAAAATCACTTTCAAGGAGGTCAGATTCCGGCCAGCCCCCTGGCTCGCTGTCAAGTTTCCGGACGCGCGTAACCGTCACGAATTCAGTGTGCCTTTCGACTCTAACCGAAATCGTGCCATCAGCTTCGAGACTGTCGTGGAACTCCTTGATCACACCGTCTATGGGCATGAAAGCAACGTGCTCAACAATTGCCGGACCGGTGAAATAGATCGACGGTCGAGCGTGAAGCTCGGAGTTGAAGTCTGCCGTCTGCTGTTTGAAAGCAGTTGGACGAGAGATGTGTACACAAGGAGACGTCGTTGCCGACGCTGCTTCTTCCGCACCCTTCGAAATCACGTCTGTGTTCCCCATTTTCAGAAGTGCAAACACCGGCGAACCTTATGAAGCGAATGCAAGCAACTTGGAAGCCCGCCCGGATATGATAAATCTGCTGATCCGCGTTCGACCTTCTTTTGAAAGGTCACAGCAGCCTAAGAAGCTAGGAGACCCCCGCTGGTATGTCACGCCAGCTGTACTTCGGGCGATATCATAGAACGTCTCGGGGCCACTAGGCTTGAGACAAGACTGCCATGTTCAGCACGTTGTCCTTGTAGCGGTACATTGGGATAATAAGCAGCCCTAAGGGCACGTGTGGGCCGCGCCAACACGGTATCATCTGCTGCTATCACGAAGTGATGGAAACCATTGAGGCTTGCGTTGAGCGCAAGCGAAATGGCCTGGGCACAGTCCCGTCTGTCAACATAGGACCACAGGTTCCATTTCTGAACGCCGGGATTATCTTCGCAAGCTTTCATTGCATCATATTGGTGGGGCTCTTTTACCCAAGAAAACCGCGGGCCGATCATTTTGAGCGCGGGATCCGAGCGGCAGAATTCGGCTGCGACGGATTCGTCTACAAGTTTGGAAAGCGCGTAGCTACTCTCAGGCTTCGAGGTCAGCTTGTCATCGACCGGAAAATAGGCAGGTGGATCGTCAAACGGGACGCCCAGCAAGGTCTCACTGCTCGCAGAAACAATGTTCTTTATGCCCGCGATCCTTGCAGATTGGAAAACATTGTAGCTGATGGCGGTATTGGTGTGAAATATGTGCGTGCTCGCAGCGACTTTCGCGCCTACTATCGCAGCAAGATGGACGATGCCATCAATCCCGGATTCGATATCGGCGACCGCATCAAGGACCTGGCCATAGTCCCGCATATCGACGCGGGCGAACGGGCACCTCATGTCGGATGACGGCACCTCGTCGATTCCGATGACCTCGTGCCCCTCTTCGAGAAGGCGTTCAATCGCCGCGCGCCCGATTCGTCCGCTGCTTCCAGTGACCAGAAGTTTCATGGCATTTCCCCTTTACGGGCCGCACAATGGCACGAACGAGAGTGCAGGTTACGGCACCCAGACCCGCTGGGTTCCTCCTGGTTCGTAACGCGCTCTTGTCACCTCGAGAGATTGATCAAGGTGGCCCTTTCCTCGGCGGTGAGCGGCCGGACCTCGTGGTTCTGCAAGAGCAAGAAGAGCTTCGCCGTTTCCTCCAACTCCTCTGTCGCGTACTGGGCGTCCTTTAGGGACTTGCCCGCGACGACAGGTCCATGGTTTGCCATCAACACCGCATGATGGTTCGCGGCGGCGGCTCCCACCGCCGCCGCCAGCGCTTCGTCTCCGGGAGGAAAATACGGCACGAGCGGCAGGAAACCGATACGCATGACATAGTAGGCGGTCAGGGGCGGCAGAACGTCGCGCTCGTTGACCTGCTTCAACAAGCTGACGGCAACCGAATAGGTTGAATGCAGGTGGACGACGGCTCGGCGATTGTCCTTACCGCAATACATGCACTTGTGGAGGAACGCCTCCTTGGTGGGCTTGTCACCTCCGACATGCACGCCTTCCGCCGAAAAGCAGGACAGCCGTGCTGGATCGAGCACGCCCAGCGAAGCGTTGGTGGGCGTCATCAAAATTCGACCGTCCGACAGACGGACGCTGATGTTGCCGGTCGATCCTGCGGTCAGCCCGCGGTCGAAGAGCGAGCGACCGACCTCGACTATCTCGTCGCGGACCTTCGTCTCTTCAGATATGGAGCCTATCATCGTAGCCGGTCCCAAGCGTTCATGAAGAAGTCCCGTTCGCCGAAGTTGCCGGACTTCAACGCGAGCGACAGAGATCGCCCCTGGCTCTTTGCGTGTACCCACGGCACTCCGGGGGCGATTTCGTTGCCAATCGAGAGCTGGTCGACGCCGAGCGACTTCACCACCGCTCCCGACGTCTCGCCGCCGGCGACGATGAGATCGCTCACACCCTTCTCGACGAGCCTTCGCGCGATTGAGGAGAGGGCGGCCTCGACCATCTCGCCGGACTGCGCGGCGCCCAACTTGCGTTGGTTTTCCTTCACCTCGTCGGGCAGAGCCGTCGCATAGATGAGAACAGGCTTGCGGCCCAGACGGGACGAGGCCCACTCGACGGCCTCGCCGACGACATCGCCGCCGTCCGCCAGCTTTGAGAGGTCGACGCGGAAACCCTCGTGGTCTGCGAGCATCGCCTCTACCTGTCCGTTGGTTGCGACCGAGCAGCTACCGGAGACGACGGCTCTGTAGCCTTCTTCCAAGTCAGTCGTAACGGCAGCGTCGCGGCTGTTCCCGCCGGCAAGAAGAACACGAGCCAGCCCATATGCCAGGCCCGACGCACCGGTGAACAGCACGAGATCCTTGAATGCCTGGGCAATCTCGACAAGGTCCTCGTCAGCCAGGGCGTCGATGACGACAATACGCGTGCCGTCGCCGTGAATGGGGGCGGCCCATTCGGCGATGGCGGACGCCCCTTGCTTCACCGTCTCGTAATAGCATCCGGTGATTTCGGCCCGCGACTGCGGCCCGAGCACCCGCAGCAGGTTCGCGTCTGTTATCGGCGTCAACGGATGATTGCGCATGCCGGACTCGTCCAGCGGCACGTCGCCGACGAACAGGTTGCCCTTGTAAACCGTCCGGCCGTTGGCAGGGAAGGCGGGGCAGGCGATCGTTATGGATTGGCCAAGCTCCGCAAGCATCGCGTCGGCGACCGGGCCGATGTTGCCCTTCGCCGTGGAATCGAACGTCGAGCAGTACTTGAAGTAGTACTTCTGCGCGCCACAGCCACGCAGCCATCGCAGCGCGGCCAAGGACTGCTCGACCGCCATTTGCGGAGGTGTCGTTCGAGTCTTGAGGGCGACAACGATTACGTCGGCGTCAATGTCCCTGTCGTCTTCAGGAACGCCGATCAGCACCGTCGTTTTGAGGCCGGCGCGCGCGAAGATGTTCGCGACGTCGGTCGCTCCCGTGAAATCGTCGGCGACGCAGCCGACCAGCAACTTTCCGGCGGCCACCATGAATCACCTCATGATGAAGGGGTTGGCGACGTCTTCAGCGGTCGAGATCATCACGCTCTTCGTCTGCATGTAGTTCTGGATCGAGGCGATGCCATTCTCGCGACCGATGCCGGAGTGCTTGTAGCCTCCCAGCGGCGACATATAGCTGATGACGCGGTAAGTGTTGACCCAGATGGTGCCAGCCTGGATAGCGGCCGAAACCTTCAGGATACGACGCATGTCCTGGGTCCAGAAGCCCGCGGCCAGCCCGTAATTGGTGTCATTGGCAATATGCACGGCTTCCTCATCGCTGTCGAAGGGGATGACCGCCAGAACCGGGCCGAAGACCTCCTCCTGCGCGATGCGCATGTCGTTTCGGACCCCGGAGAAAATCGTAGGTTCGACGAACCAGCCCCTGGAGAGCTCGGCATTGTCCGGCCGCCCCCCACCGAGAACGCATTCGGCGCCTTCGCCTTTTGCGATGTTGATATAGCCGAGGATCTTCTCGAGTTGCGGCGGCGTCGTCACGGGGCCAACCTGCGTCGACGTCAAGAGCGGATCGCCCATTCTCGCCGTTTTTGCGAGGTTGACGATCTTCTCGAGAAACTGGTCGTGGATCTTTCGCTGCACGAGCAATCGTGAGCCCGCAATACATGTCTGTCCGGTGGCAGCGAAGATGCCGGAGATCACCCCGTTGACGGCATTGTCGATCTCCGCATCGTCGAAGACGATGTGCGGGCTCTTGCCGCCGAGTTCAAGCGTAACCTTCTTGAAGTTGCGCGCTGCAAGCTCGCCGATCTTGCGCCCGGTGCCTTCACTTCCCGTGAAAGCGATCTTGGCGACGTACTTGTGGGTCGTCAGCGTCTCGCCGACATCTGCGCCGAACCCTGTGACGACGTTGAAGACGCCCGCGGGAAAGCCAGCCTGCTCGACGAGCTTTGCGAACTCAAGGGTCGAAGCAGACGTGAACTCCGAGGGCTTTGCCACGAATGTGTTCCCTGCGGCGAGTGCCGGTGCCAGCTTGTAGGCGAGCAGCAGGAGAGGGGAGTTCCACGGCGTAATCCCGACGCAGACGCCGAGCGGCTCATTACGAGTGAAGTTGAAGGTGTCCGCCTTATCGATCGGGATGACCGCTCCTTCGATCTTGTCCGCCAGCCCGCCGAAGTAGTAGTACCACTGCGGGATGTATTTGAGCTGAAACAGCATCTCGTTGATGAGCTTGCCGTTGTCCGTAACCTCGATCGTCGCGAGATGCTCCGCATTCTCGGCGATCAGGTCGCCAAGACGCCGAAGAAGGTGTCCGCGGGCGCTCGCGGTGAGCTTCGGCCACGGACCGCTCGTGAAGGCGCGGTGCGCAGCCTCGACTGCTCGTTCCGCATCTTCCCTGCCGCCCTTCGGAATAGCGGCCCAGGTCTGCCCGTTGAAAGGGTTCTTCGTCTCGAACGTATCTCCGTTGGCAGCGTCTTCCCACTTGCCGTCGATGAACATCTTGTATGTCTGCATTGTCTTTCTCTCTTCTAGCATCCGAGTTGTCGGGCGAGGTCTTCGAGATCGTCGGCGACGTAATCCCAGCGCTGCTCGGCTGTGAGGTCGGTCGTCTGGCCCTCGCCGTATTCGGTGGGTCGTGCGATGAATGCGGTTTTAAGGCCAAGGCTGCGCGCGGCGGCAAGATCGTAGTTGTGGGCAGCGCACATCATGACGGCCCCGGGCTCCAGATAAAGGAGTTTGCAGACCCCGAGGTAGGTCTCAGGATCGGGCTTGTAGTGCTGGAAAAGCTCGCAGGAGAACACGTTGTCCCACGGCAAGTCGGCATGCTTTGCCATATTGACGAGAATCGCGACATTGGCGTTGGACAGAGGGCCGATGATAAACTTCGACTTCAGCCGGTGTAGCCCGCGCGATGTGTCGGGCCAGCCGTCCAGGCGATGCCAGACCTTGTTGACGTGCATCATCCGGTCGTGGTCTAGTTCGGCCAGCCCCATCTCTGCGAACACTGCCTTCAAGGCATCGAAGTGAAGTTCGTCCAGGTTCGTCCACGGCAACTCGCCGCTGCGCACCCGCGCTTTCTGGGGATTGTAATGGTCTCGCCAGCGGTCGACGAGACCGGTCCAGTCGATCTGCAGGCCCTCCGCCGCGCCCCAGGCGGTGAGATCGCGGATGATCGAACCCCGCCAGTCGACGACAGTGCCGAACGTGTCGAAGACAATCGCCTTGACGCTGCTGGTCATCTCGCGCCCTCCTTCTTGTGGGACGAAATGCGCTCGAACGTTTCCACTCGCTTTTCGGCCACCCAATCTCGAACCATCGCATCAAAGCTCGTGAAGTGCGGCGTCTTCAGGTGGAAGTCGAAATCGGCTCTTGAGCCATAGACTTCATAGAGGTAGATTCGCTCGGGCCGCTCAGGATCGCGGCAGACATCGAACACTTCGCAGTTCGGTTCGTCGCGCAGCGACGTCGCCGCATTCTCGATTATCGCCGCATCGAAATTATCGGCGAACTGGTTTCGAACGACGAACTCTACGACCACGACAAAGCCTGTGGATGCCGAACTCATGCGACCTCCTTGCGGACGGCACCCAGAGCGCCGATCACGCTGCGCGTCATCTCCGCGCAATTGGCGCTTCCGCCATACTCCATTGGAACCGCGATCTTGGTCGACAAGGTGTGCTCGACCGCGGCCTCGATCAGCCCGGCGGCGTCAGCAAGCCGCTGATCCCCGTGCTTCACCGCCAGCCAGTCGAGCATCATCGCTCCCGACAGGAACATTGCGCCCGGATTGGCGACGCCCTTGCCCGCGATATCGGGAGCGGTCCCGTGTGCCGGCTGGAAGAGGCCGTGCGTATCGCCGATGTCCGCCGAAGGGGCCATACCCATGCCGCCGATCAGACCGGCCGCAAGGTCGGAAAGGATGTCGCCAAACATGTTCTCGGTCACCAGCACGTCAAGCGTCCAAGGCTTCTTCACCATGTTGAGCGCCAGCGCGTCGACATAGGCATAGTCCTTCTGCAACTCGGGGTGCTTGGCGGCGATCTCATCGAAAACCTTCCGGAAGAAAGCCATCGAACTGAAGACATTCGCCTTGTCGACGCAGGTCACCGTGCCGGCCTTGCCGCGACGTTTGCGCTGGGCGGCCAGCTGGAAAGCGAATTCGGTAACGCGCTCGGTGCCGGCCCGCGTGATCTGCATCGTGTCGTAGGCCTCTTGGTCGTTTAGCACTTCGCCACGGCCACGCGCATAAAACAGTCCTTCTGTCTGCTCGCGGACCAACACGAAGTCGATTCCTTCGGCGCGAGGATCGGACAGCACTTTCGGAAGGCCGGGAAACCACCGGATCGGACGGACACCTGCAAACAGGCCGAACTCCATGCGCAGGTCGAGCTGCGGAATGATTTCCGTCCCGTCCGGGAAGCGGATGTCGGGCCAGCCCATCGCGCCGAAGAGGATTGCGTCGGATGTCCGGCAGGCCTCGAGCGCGGCGGCGGGCAGGGCCTCGCCGGTCTCCGCGTAGTGCTGGGCACCGGCCTGATGCGTCTCGAACACGAGCGGTGGCGCGCCCGCCTGGCTGACGGCGGCGTCGATCAATTCCAGGCAGGCAGGCATGACTTCCCTGCCGATCCCGTCGCCGGGAAGGACTGCGATCTTGAGAGTGTTGTACAACGATGACATTTGAAACCTGTCCTAGAGGTGGTTGAGGCCGAGGCGCTCGAGAAGGTCGAGCAGTTCCTTGCCTGCCCGCTCGCGGTGCGCCTTGTGAATGTTTCTTGCTTTTTCGCGGTCGCCTTCGCGGATTGCTTGCACGAGTTCTGCATGTTCGCGGGTTGAGTTAACCGGCTTGGGACGCATCTTCAGCGTCACCATCCTGACGCGATGTGCGCGGTCGATGAAATTGAGGACGACCGACTTGAGCATCTGGTTGCCGCCAAGGTCGAGCAGTTGCTCATGAAATCTTGCGTCCGCCTGCGCCCAGCGCTCCAAATTATCTTGTGAAAGCGCATGGTCCATGTCGGCCGTCGCCTTTTCGAGACCCCGGAGTTGATCCTCGGAAAGCTGGCGGCTGGCGGCAAGCTCTGCAGCCGTACTCTCGAGCGACGTCAGGATTTCGTAAATTTCCTTCATGTCAGAAATAGAAATCGGCAGAACCCGCATTCCGTGCCTCGGGATCACCGAGACAAGTCCGTCCTGCTGGAGGCGCATGAGCGCCTCCCTTACGGGCGTCCGGCTCATCCCCAACTGGGACGCGACTTCCTGTTCGGTCGCCTGGTAACCGGGCGCCCACTTGTTATCCAGGATGAGCTGGCGCAACCGAAGGTGCGCTGTCGCGGTCATTGTTTTCGCGAAGGCGTCCTCTTTGATCTCTGAGACCGGTGCTGTCTGTTTCCTGGTCGGCATTTTCTTTCCCTTCAAGCTGGCTGATTTCTCAGGAGCCTACATATTTTCGCCAGCTATGTTCAGGCTGGTATCCGAGAACGCTCTTTGCTTTGTCGATCGACAGCAAGGTTTCGTTGTTCCCGATCTGCTTCTTGAACGGGACCCCCGGATACCACCTCCTGACGAGTTCCTCGTTGGAGGTGGTCATGACCCCATCGTCGTTTGCGATGATGAACACCTCGGCACCTTTGCCGCTCCACTCGAGCGAGCGACGGATCGCCTGTGCCCCGTCGCGGGCGTCGATATAGGTCCAAAGGTTGAAGCGTCTGCTGCCCGGGTTCTGCTCGAAGGCCGGGAAGTCCGCATACTCGCTCTCGTCCATAACGTTGGAGAAGCGTAGGCAAACGATCTTGAGCTCGCTGTCCCAGCGGCAATACTGCTTTGCCATCTCCTCGCCGAGATGCTTCGAGAGGGAATAGGAGGTTTCCGGGCGCGACTGATAATTCTCGTCCGCCGGCAGATAGTCAGGCTTGATCTCGTAAGGAATGCCGAGCAGGGTCTCGCTCGACGCCCACACGATGTTCTTGATGCCGAGCAAGCGGCATGACTCGAAAACATTGAACGTCGAAATGGTGTTGACCCGGAAAACATCCGCAGGAGCAACGCGCCCCGGCATCGGCACAGCGGCCAGATGGACGACGGCTTCAGTGTTGCGATTGTGGTCCCAATCAAAGCCACTGATCGCCTCGATCGTGGCGCGCATATCCTCGAAATCGACCCTGACGAAGGGGCAGAGGTTTTCTGGCGGAGCGATCGTATCCGCGTTGATGACGTCGTGGCCGCTCTCAACCAGATGCTTGATCGTGGCTCTACCCAGTTTGCCGCTGCCGCCTGTGACTAAAACTCTCATATCGTAATACCTCCGTAGAACCTTCCAGGTTAGCGGCTTCGGCCGACCGCCACAGCCAGGATGATGAGCATTCCGCGCGCGATGAGCTGCTGGCTGTAGTCGAGGCCGCCAAGAATAAGACCGTTGTTGATGACACCGATGAGCAGGGCACCGACGATGGAACCGATCACGGTGCCGCGTCCGCCGAATAGGCTGGTACCGCCGAGAACCACGGCTGCAATGACAGACAGCTCATCGCCTTCGCCAAGCTGGAAGCGTCCAGACTGCAGGCGTCCAGCATAGAGCATGCCAGCGATCGCAGCGGCCATCCCCGTCAGTAGCAGCACCTGGAACTTGATTTTCCGGACATCGACGCCGCTGTAGCGAGCTGCGACCGAGTTTCCGCCTGCCGACATGACCTTGCGGCCGAACGGTGTCTTTCGGAGCGCGATATGGGCGATCGTGCCCAGAACGGCGACCCAGACAACGAGGACAGGAACAGGGCCGATGTTACCGGAACCAAAGACGAAAATGAACGTATCGTTGATAATTGGAACAGGCGAAGTGCCGCTTACCCACATTCCGACCCCTCGCGCGATCCCCATCATGCCGAGTGTCACCAAGAACGACGGGATGTTGAGATAGGCAGTCAGGCCGCCGTTTACGGCGCCTACCAGCAGCCCGAGGGTCAAGCCCGCGAGAATGCCGGGGAATAGACCGTACTTGCTCAGCACCAGGCCAGCGACCACCGACGACAGTCCGGCTATGGCTCCGACCGAGAGGTCGATCTCGCCCGCCGAGAGTACGAACGACATTGCCATGGAAACGATGGCGACGATCGCAGTCTGCCGCAGGATGTTGAGCAGGTTGTTTGAAGATAGGAATCCGCGATCCTGCAGCAGGATCGCGAAGACGATGAAGATGACGACGAAGCCGATGTAGACGACGTAGTCGCGCCAGTTGCTGTGCCACGGCCGCATGTGGGTTGCATCCGTCTCTGTGTTCAATGTCTTGGCTTCAGTGGACATTTTGGGTTGCCTTCTGAATCGCGACCTGCAGACCGAGTTCGGTGCGGATCAGCGGAGATTGAGTTTCGTCGCCGGCAATCGTGGCCCAGCTTTCGATTTCGTCGCGCTCGATTTCGCGCGCGAGACGTCCGTTGTTCATGACCAGGATGCGGTCGCTTGTTGCCAGAAGCTCGGCTGGTTCCGACGAGATGACGATGACGGACTTTCCGGAGGAGGCGACGCTCCGAATGAGTTCAACGATCTCGGCCTTTGAACCGATGTCTACGCCTGCTGTTGGTTCGTCGAGAATGACAACCGAAGGATCAATCGCTAGCCATTTGGCAATAACGATCTTCTGCTGGTTGCCGCCGGAAAGGTTCCTGACCTTGTTGTCAGCGGACGGCGTCTTGATCCTCAGTTGCTTGATGAGATCGGAGGTCAGTGTTCCCTCGCGTCGACGGTCGATGAAGGGACCGCGGACGAGCTGACCGATCTGCGGCAGTCCAAGATTGTCGCCGACGCTGTGCTCGACAACCAGACCTTCCTCGTGGCGGCTCTCCGGAACAAGCACAATGCCAGCCTTGATCGCATCCGAAGGTGACTTGAACTCAACGGCAGTGTCGCCGAGTTCTACGGTTCCCGCAGTTTTCTTATCGACGCCGAAAAGAAGGCGGGCAAGCTCGCTCCGGCCAGCGCCCATGAGGCCTGCTATTCCCACAATCTCGCCCCTGTGAACGTCGAAGCTGACATCGCTGGGTTTTCCCGAAGGGCCCGAAAGGCCACGTACGCTCAGCGCGGGTTTGCCGCTGCGATCAATGGCGCGCGCCTGGTATTGGAAACCGGTGACACGCTTGCCGACCATGTGCTGCACGATCGAGTCGAGCGTGAATTCGGATGTCTTCCCGGAGGTCACGTTCTGACCGTCACGCAGAATTGTAATCTCGTCGGCGATCGTCATGATCTCGGTCATGCGATGGGAAACGTAGATCACGGCTGTTCCCGCCGCAGTGAGCTTCTTCAACATGCCGAACAGAGTGTCGGCTTCCTGTGCGCTCAGCGACGAGGTTGGTTCGTCAAGGATAAGGATCCTGGCGTCCTGGTGGATGGCCTTGGCGATCTCGGTCAGCTGGGCCTGGCCGGGGCTGAGTTCAAAAACAGGCGTCCTCGGATCAACCCTGAGGTTGAGTTGGCCGATGATCTCGGCTGCCTGTGCGATTTCCCTGCGCTCGTCGACCAAGATCGACAGGCGGCGGGGCTCCCGGTTGAGGAAAATGTTCTGGGCGACCGTGAGGGTGGGGATCAGGCTGAGGTCCTGGAAGATCATCTCAATGCCGAGCCTGCGGGAATTCTCCGGAGAGCTTGACGACATGTGTTCGCCAAAAACCTCGATGGATCCCTCCGTGGGTGTGACCACGCCCTGCAGGATCTTCAACAGCGTAGACTTGCCGGCGCCATTTTCGCCGACCAGCGCATGGATTGTCCCGGGTTGGATCGTCAGGCTGACACCGCGCAATGCGTGCACGCCGCCAAACGATTTCCTCACGTCGCGCATCCTGACGGCGGCGAGGGTTTCGGTGACTGCTTGAGTGTTCATGGTCGTTGTCCGCCGCTGGGGACGGGGAGCGGCCGGAGCCGCTCCCGCGCACCGTTAGTTCATTGCGTCGGTGAGAATCTTCGGTGCCTGGTCGCCGTTCGACTGCGGCCACGCCTCGATCAGGTTATCGCGGGTCACCGCAAGGGCCGGGAGCACGACGTAGGGAGGTGCGTCCTTTCCGAGTAGGGCGTATCCGGCAAGGATGCCCTCGGCATAACCGGCGCCGTACGGACGCTGGGATCCGGTTGCCTTGACGTAACCCTTCTTAGCCATGTCGATCGAGATGTTGACGCCAAGGTCGCAAGTGGTGATGACGAGGCTCTTGGACGCGCCCGCTGCGCGCGCCGCTGACAGGACGCCTTCTGTTGGAACGTCCCACACGGCCCAGATGCCATTGAGGTTGGGGTGGGCCGTCAGCATTGCGGAGGCGACGCGCTCGGATTCGCTTGAGAAATCAGGGCCTCCGACACCGGTCTCCTGGACGATCTTGATATCCGGATAATCCTTGATCGCTTCCTTGAAGCCGACCACGCGTTCTTTGGTGGCAAAAAGGTCGGACGCATGCGGGATGAGACCGATTTCGCCCTTGCCGTCGAGCGCCTTGGCCATGAGCAGTGCGGCGACCTTTCCCATCCCGCGGTTGTCGGAAGAGACGAGGCTCACATAGTCTTTGCCAGCCTTCATCCCGGCGCCGGTCTGGTCAAGGAAGATGATCTTAATGCCAGCGGCAGCAGCTTTCTTGTATGCTGCGGCCGTGGCTGACTGCTCGGCGGGAACGGTGATCATGACGTCAGGTTTGAGCGCCATGACGCTTTCGATGTCTGAAACTTGCTGCTCCGCGCGATATCCAGCATCAGTCGTCGCAACGATTTCGACGCCGAGCTCTTCCAGGGCCTTCTTTTGCCCGGCCATCTGGGCCTTGGCCCAGTCAGACGCCGTGTAGTGCATCACAATGGCCGCTTTGGCATGCTTCGCCTTGATCTTTTCGATCTCTTCGGCGGATAGCTTCAGGTCGCTCGCGAGGGTCGCTTTTTCGCCGTTGGGCCCGCTTGCCGGGTGACTTTCAATATCCTTGATCTGTTTATCGACATCGATCGCGAAGGCGCTCGGCGCATAGGCAGCGCTGCCGCCGAGGGCAGTGGCAAGGGCGATCATCTGTAGGGACTTGCGCATCGTCATAGGCATTTCGGTTCCTCCCTTTAAGGCCTATTGAGTTCCTCGAATTCAATAACGTATACGTTAATGCATTTGTAAAAGCTGTCAACTGAAGAAATGTCGGGAAACATCGGCGAGCCGAATTGAGCATCCCGCATTTGGGATGGTTTCAACCACCGTGAGTGCCCAACGCGGTATTCATCACGGTGGTCGTCTTGTCCGTTTGCCACCAAACGGATCGAGGCAGACCGCCCCCATGAAATCGACCCGGAACGATCCTTACGGCTCCCGATCGACGCGGTAGTCAAATAAAAGCTATTGCGCAAATAGAGAGGTATAAGGTATGAGGTATGATGTCGATGGGCAGACTTTTTGCAGCGGAATGTGATATTGTTATGTTTGTCGTATATAATACGTTATTTTGTGTTTCGATATTGTGATATCCAGAAAAGTGCGCCACATTAGTCGCGGTTTATGAGGGAGGAAGAATTGACAGCAGCAGTTTCGATCCGCGATCTCGCGAACGCTATCCGTGTCCTGTCGATCGACGCGGTTGAGGCCGCAAAGTCCGGGCACCCCGGAATGCCCATGGGCATGGCTGATGCGGCGGCGGTGCTGTTCGGCCGGCACCTCAAGTTCGATTCAAGCGAACCTGGCTGGCCGGACCGCGATCGTTTCGTCCTGTCGAACGGCCATGGCTCGATGCTGCTCTACAGCCTTCTGCACCTCACCGGGTACGAAGACATGACGATTGAGCAGGTTCGCAACTTCCGCCAATGGGGCTCCAAAACGCCAGGTCATCCCGAATACGGGCACACCGCTGGCGTCGAGACGACCACCGGGCCGCTCGGACAGGGGATCGCGTCGGCTGTCGGAATGGCTATCGCGGAGCGGCGCCTATCAACCGAATTTGGCGCAGCGCTTGTCGATCACCGGACCTACGTTTTCTGTGGAGATGGGTGTCTCATGGAAGGTGTTGGTCAGGAAGCTGCTTCGCTGGCCGGCCACCTGCAGCTCGGCAAGTTGATCGTCCTTTACGACGACAACTCCATCACCATCGACGGCTCGACCGCAATCGCGTTTTCGGAAGATGTGCTCGCGAGGTTCGACGCCTACGGATGGCACACGCAGCGCGTTGACGGTCATGATCCGGATGCGATCGACGCGGCGATCTCGCAGGCGAAGGCGGAAGGATCCAGACCATCCCTCATAGCCCTGAAAACCATCATTGGATACGGCTCTCCGTCAAGGGCAGGAACAAGCTCCGTACATGGTGCACCGCTCGGCGCCAGCGAAGCCGCCGCGACGAAGGCAGTCTATGGCTGGACGGCGGACACTTTCGAGATTCCTGCTCCAATCCTCAAAACTTGGCGCGAAGTCGGCGCGAAGGGCGCCAAGGCGCGCAAGGACTGGCAAGCGCGGCTCGAAGCAGCGGGCGCAGATGTCAGAAGTGAGTTTGAACGCCGCACCGCCGGCTCATTGCCAGCGCGATATGAGGAAGCGGTCAACGCCGCCAAGGCAAAGCTGCTCGACAAGCCGCAATCAGTGGCAACGCGTAAGGCAAGCCAGATCGCACTGGAAGCGCTGACGGAGCTGCTTCCGGAAATGATCGGCGGGTCCGCTGACCTCACCCACTCAAACTTGACCCGGGTTCCGGCCGTCGACAGCGATTTCACCGCCGCTGCAAGCGGGCGGTATGTCAGCTATGGCGTTAGAGAGTTTGCCATGGCCGCCGCGATGAACGGTATGGCGGCTCACGGCGGCGTCATACCCTATGGTGGCACGTTCCTCGTCTTCTCGGATTATTGCCGCAATGCCATTCGTGTGGCGGCTCTGATGGGCGTCCGCTCTATCTTCGTGATGACGCATGACTCGATCGGTCTTGGCGAAGACGGTCCGACGCACCAGCCGGTCGAGCATCTTGCCAGCCTCAGGGCAATGCCGAACTTGCATGTATTCCGGCCGGCCGACACCATCGAGACGCTGGAATGCTGGGATCTTGCAATAACCAGCAAGAACACGCCGTCGGTTTTGGCGCTCTCGCGGCAGAATGTCCCGCAACTGCGCGCCCAGCGTGACGGCATCAATCGCTGCGCACGGGGAGCCTATGTGCTGCGGGAAGCGAGCAGCGAACGTGCCGTCACAATCATCGCCACTGGAACGGAAGTCGCGCTTGCGATCCAGGCTGCCGACGAGCTTGAGGCGAGAAACGTTCCCGCCGCTGTCGTCTCGATGCCGAGCTGGGATCTCTTCGAACAGCAGCCCAAGGATTACCGCAGCTCGGTCCTCGGCAACGCGCCGCGCATTGCCGTGGAAGCGCTCTCGAAGTTCGGCTGGACTAGGTATGTCGACAGCGAAGACGACGTGATTGGGATGTCCGGCTTCGGAGCGTCTGCGCCGGCCGAGACGCTGTACGAGCAATTTGGGATCACGCGTGACGCAATCGTCACGCGCGCCCTAGCAAGGATAAGGGGCAAGCAATGAGCGCGCCGGCGACACCCGGAAATGACGAAGCGGGCGTCCAGTATGGTTCTGTCGATGAGTACCTCTCGACCTGGGCTGCTGAGGATTTGTCCCGTCAGGGGGTGGCGGCTCTAATCAACGGTGTGTTGGATGCCGCCTGTCTTTTATCCGCACGCATCGCAGCCGGTTCCCTGGAGGGCGATCTGGCCCACCTTGTCGGATCAAATACCGACGGTGATGCGCAAAAGGCAATCGACATCGCGTCGCACGAGTTGTTCGTCGAAATACTCGCACGCGCAGGCGCTGCCAGGGTCCTGTCCGAGGAGGCCGACGCGCCAGTTATGCTCAATGGCCAGCATTTTGCGGTCGCAATCGATCCGATCGACGGTTCAGGCAATGTCGGGCTGGGCACGCCCGTCGGCACGATCTTCTCGATCATGCCTTTCTGCGAAGCTGAAGATCCCTTTTTAACCCCTGGAAAGCGCCAGGCCGCGGCCGGTTATGTCTCATTCGGCAACACGGTCGATTTGGGCTTTTCGGTCGGTGAGGGTGTGCTGCTGGCGACGATGCATCCCCAAACCGGCGAGTTCCTGATCGTCAAAAGGCAGGTTCAGATACCTCGCGACACGTCCGAGCTTGCATATAACGCTTCCAACCACCGTCACCTTCACCCTGCCATGAGCCTGTATCTTCAGGATTGTCTGACCGGCAAGGAGGGAACGCGCGGCCGCGATTTCAACATGCGTTGGCTCGGATCGGCAGTCGGAGAGCTCCACCGGATCCTGATCAGGGGCGGTGTGTTCTTCTACGCCGGCGACAAGCGACCCGGCTTTGAAAATGGGCGCCTTCGCCTGGTGTATGAAGCGAATCCGATCGCGTTCCTGATGGAGCAGGCCGGGGGGCGGGCCACCGACGGCACGACCGCCATCCTGGACAAGATCCCGACCTCTCACCATTGCCGCACGCCGCTGGTTTTCGGTTCGGCGACGGAGGTCGACGTGATCGCAAGCTATCTCAATTCCAATCCAACCAGCGAGTAACACGTCATGGCCAGGATTACTCTCCGCCAGCTGCTGGATGATGCCGCCGAACACGGCTACGGCGTACCGGCGTTCAACATTAACAACATGGAACAGGCGCTTGCCATCATGGAAGCGGCCGACGGAACGGATTCGCCTGTGATTCTCCAGGCGAGCCGTGGGGCCCGAGCCTATGTCAACGACATCATGCTCAAGCACATGATGGAGGCTGTGACGGAAATCTATCCGCATATCCCCGTTTGCGTCCATCTTGACCACGGAAACGAACCGAGCACCTGCGTCACCGCGATCCAGCATGGTTTTACGTCCGTCATGATGGACGGATCGATCCTTGCTGACGGGAAAACCGCGGCGGATTGGGACTACAACGTCAAGGTCACGAGAAGCGTCAGCGACACGGCCCATTGGGCAGGGGTTTCGGTGGAAGGGGAGCTTGGCGTTCTGGGCTCGCTTGAGACCGGTACGGGCGAGGCGGAAGACGGTCACGGCGTCGAAGGCAAGCTCGATCCGCATCAGCTTTTGACCGATCCGGAGGAGGCGGCGAAATTTGTCGCGGAGACCAAGGTGGATGCGCTTGCCGTCGCAATGGGCACCAGCCATGGCGCCTACAAGTTCTCACGCCGGCCGGACGGTGACGTGCTGGCAATGGATGTTATCGAGGCGATCCACCGGAAACTTCCGAATACCCATCTCGTCATGCACGGTTCGTCAAGCGTGCCGGAGGAGTTGCAAGAAATTTTCAATCGCTTCGGCGGGCGGATGAAGCCCACCTGGGGCGTGCCGCTCGAGGAAATCCTGCGCGGCATTCGGCATGGTGTGCGAAAGGTCAACATCGACACTGATTGCCGCATGGCAATGACCGGGCAGGTGCGCCGAGTGCTGTCCGAAGATCCGACAGAATTCGACCCTCGCAAATATTTGAAGCCTGCAATGACGGCGCTTTCAAAGCTGTGCCGCGAGAGATTCGAAGCTTTCGGAACGGCAGGACGCGCAAGCTCCATTCATGTTGTGCCGCTCGCGGAAATGGCGAAGCGGTATCGAGCCGGCTCGCTCTAGGTCGGCCAACATCCATTTGAACGCAAACGTGGTGAAGCGGCGATGACCGAGAAGAAAACCCTCTGGATTGGCACCAGCTGGAAGATGAACAAGACGCTTGCCGATGCCGCGCAGTTTGCGCACGGTCTCAGGGCCGCAGACATCACGTCCCATCCGCGCATCCAGCGCTTTGTCATCCCTCCTTTCACTGTTGTCCGGGAAGTGAAGACCACGTTGGCGGGCACGTCGGTGAAGGTCGGCGCGCAGAACATGCATTGGGACGAGGAGGGCGCCTGGACGGGCGAGATTTCACCCTTGATGCTCAAGGACTGCAACCTCGACATCGTCGAGCTTGGTCACTCCGAGAGGCGTGAACATTTCGGTGAGACGGACGTGACGGTAGGACTGAAAGTCGGGGCGGCG
Organism: Rhizobium sp. BR 362; assembly: GCF_036528765.1. Taxonomy (NCBI): domain Bacteria; kingdom Pseudomonadati; phylum Pseudomonadota; class Alphaproteobacteria; order Hyphomicrobiales; family Rhizobiaceae; genus Rhizobium; species Rhizobium sp. BR 362. Next base: position 54,295 of record NZ_JARWGH010000025.1, read on the forward strand.
GTTCGCCACGGCTTGATCCCGCTCATCTGCATAGGGGAGACACTTTCCGAACGCGAGGCCGGGCGAGCCCGCGACGTCCTCGAGCGCCAGGTTCGCGGCGCGTTGGGATGCCTTTCTACAGACCAGAAGCACAAACCGATACTGCTTGCCTACGAGCCTGTTTGGGCCATTGGCGTCGATGGGATCCCCGCGACAGCGGACTACGCCGACGCCCGCCAGGCCGAGATCATCGCGTTCGCGGAAGCCGTGCTCGGCCGGCGCATTCCCTGCCTCTACGGCGGTTCGGTCAACGCGGACAACTGCGAAGAGCTCATATCCTGCCCCCATGTCGATGGGCTGTTCATCGGCCGCTCGGCCTGGAAGATCGAGGGCTACCTCGACATCCTCGAAAAGTGCGCGGCCAAAATCTGAGGAGTGATGAAGATGAAAATTGCAGTAGCAGGCGACAGCGCGGGCGAAGGCCTCGCCAAGGTCCTCGCCGATTATCTCAAGGACCGTTTCGAGGTGTTCGAGGTCTCCCGGACGGACGCCGGTCTCGACGATTTCTATGCGAACCTCTCCGACAGGGTCGCCAACGGCGTGCTCGACGGCACCTATGACAAGGCCATCCTGGTGTGCGGCACCGGGATCGGCGTCTGCATTTCGGCAAACAAGGTGCCGGGTATTAGGGCAGCCCTCACACACGATACTTATTCCGCCGAGCGGGCGGCGTTGTCGAACAACGCCCAGATCATTACCATGGGCGCCCGCGTCATTGGATCGGAACTTGCGAAGACGATCGTCGACTCCTTCCTCGCCCAGAGGTTCGACGAGAACGGTCGCTCGGCCAGCAATGTTGCCGCCATCGACGAGGTCGATACGAAATACCACACCCGCTAGTTGGAAGGCTGGGCAAGCATTGCTCGCGGTCGACGCGCCAGGCGCAATCAGCCTGGCGCATTATCGTTTTCTGGCAATTTTCAGAACCCGGCGAATAGGCCGGGCGGCATACGGTATCCGGGCTTCGCGTCCGCCTTCAGATGCCGCCGGTGATGATCGCAGTGCGACCTGCGGGAAATGCAAGATGCGCCACGCCTTGACGTGATGCCCTGGCTGTCATTTCAGCAGGGATGTGCGGAAGTGTTCCATGTTTTCCTCGACGCTTTCGCGGCTGAGGTCACCGGTCTTTCTGTCCCGGATCATCTGAAACATGTGTTCGTGGAGATCGACTGCGCGCCATTTGCCACTGACCTCTAGCGATTTTTGCACCCAAGGCGCGACCATCGTCAGCACGAAGTCGGCGATCACGACGATCAACGGGTTTCCGGCAGCTTTGTATATTGCTCGGTGGAAATCGAGATCGGCCTTGAGGAGATCTTCGATCGCGGAGTTCGCATCCTCCGACAGCCTTTTTAGTCGGTCGATGCACTCTCTCATCGTGGCGAGGTCTTCGTCCGTACGCCGCAGCGACGCGAGTTCTGAACAGTTGCGGTCGAAAATGTATCGCAGTTCCATCAGCATCTCAGGCGTCGAGCTCTGAAGATAGAGCTGAAACATCGCGAGCGGCATCGCCGGAAGGCCTTCGTCCTTACGGATGTAATTTCCAAAGCCATGACGCGTCTCGACAAGACCCGAGACCGCGAGCGTTTTGATCGCCTCTCTGATTGGAGTGCGACTGATCCCGAGAAGCTGGGCCAGCTCTTTTTCATTGGGAAGTTTGTCACCAGGCCCGAGGTTGCCTTTGGCAATTTCGCCCGTAATGTAGTCGAGCGCTATGTCCAGCCGGCTTGGGATTTTCTTTGGGTCAACAGACAGCATTCCTGGTCACGCTCCAATCAGAAATCGAAAAGGTACGAGGTCATACCGCGTTTTACCGCTTGCGACAAATGCCGAACGTCGAACTGGCCACTTCTCCAGGTTATTCGCTGATTTGTCCCAGCCGCTTCGAGGCTTTTGGATCGAATGGGAACATGAGGCCAGCGGCCAGGAAGCCGCCGTCGACGTTCAGGGTGTGCCCCGTAATATAGGCAGCATCGTCGCTCGCCAGGAACACCGCGGCATCAGCGATTTCCGATGGTTCGCCATAACGGCGTTGCGGAACTAGCCGATGATAGGCGTCACGCGTTTCGACCGTGTGCATGACTTTCGAGACCTCGGTCAATATCGGGCCCGGTGCGATGTTATTCACGTTGATTCCCGATTCCGCGAGTTCCACCGCCATAACCTTCGTGAGGAGTTCGACGCCGGCCTTTGAGGCTCCATAGGCCGAACGTCCGACACCGCCCTTCTGACCGGACAGCGAAGCGATATTGATGATCCGCCCATAGCCTTTGGCGGCCATGATCCGAGCAAAGGCTTGCGCCACGAGGAATGTTCCGGTCAGATTGATCCGGACGACGCGTTCGAATTCCTCCCTTGAGCTTTCGAGAAACAGAGTGGTTGCGCCCACGCCCGCGTTGTTCACGAGTATGTCGACCGTGCCGAACCGGCCAATCGTTTCCTTAACGATCGTCTCAACGTCTTCGTTGACCGAAATATCGGCGCGGACGGCCAAAGCCCGCTCCCCAAGCCGCTCGGCGGCTTCGTTCGCCACTTCCAGATCGCGGTCGACGATAACGACATTCGCGCCTTCGCGAACATAGGCTTCAGCGATTGCCAGTCCGATGCCCCGGCCAGCGCCCGTCACCACGGCAGTGCGTCCAGAAAGTCTCATCTCGTCGTCCTCCAATTTTCTCGATATGAGGTATAAGGTATAAGGTATGACCTTGACAGAGTTATGAGCTGCTTCTATGAGTATTGTCAAGAGTGAAGCCCGGCTGATGTATGGAGGAAGATATCCTCGGCCGGGATATTGGGAGGATCCGATGACATCAGCTGGCAAGCTCAAGGCCGTGTTTTACGGCGACGACTTCACGGGTTCTTCCGAAAACCTGGCGCAGTTCCATCGCAGTGGTGTGAAGGGAAAACTCTATCTCGCACGCCCTTCAGCACAGACGGCGTCAACAGATGCTCTGTCTTATGATGTGCTTGGCTTCGCCGGTACCGCAAGGGCGTTGTCCGGCGTCGAGCTCGACGAGGAGCTTGACAGCGCGTTTTCGATCATGCGCACCCTCAACAGTCCGCTTATCCAATACAAGATCTGTTCGACGTTCGACTCGTCGCCCACCGTTGGAAGCTATGGTGCTGTTCTGGCGCGCGCTGCGGCTCACTTCGGCAAGAGGGACGTTCCAGTCCTCGCCGCGACCCCGGACTTCGGGCGCTACACCTGTTTCGGAAATCATTTCGCGCGCTTTGCCGACAGGATTGAGCGGCTCGACCGGCACCCGAGCATGTCGCGCCACCCCAGGACGCCGATGCACGAGGCGGATCTGCGCATGCATCTGGCTGGGCAGACAGATAAGGAATTCGTCAACGTCACGCTTCCCGCAATCCGGAACCGCTCGGCAATGGAGGAGCGTGTCTTCAAGGCCTTCCAAGAGGGGGCAGGGGTCATTTTCGATGGGCTCGAAAATGCGGATCTTGCGGCTGTCGCCGATCTGCTCTGGGCGCGGTATCCGACACGTCCGATGTTCGCGCTTGCAGCTCAAGGCTTGGCGCAACAACTCGGCGCTCTTTGGGCCCGCTTGGGCCTGCTATCGTCGGCGGAGCCCGTCAAGACGGAGATTGCCGGCGTCGAAAATCTACTCGTCTTATCAGGTAGTTGCGCCCTGCAAACCGGGCGCCAGATTGCGGTGGCCGAAGCTTCCGGGTGGAACCTTGTCCACTTGGATGTCTCGACAGTCCGGTCCGATGATGATGCTGACGCAGTTGCGCGGGAGGCTGCTTTGAAGGCGATCGAGAGCCTTGTGCGCGGTCGATCTACAATCATCTACACGGCTCGCGGGGAAACCGGCCGCCTGGCCGGCAGCGATGTTCCCGCGGAACGCTTGGGCGCCATCTACTGTGACGTTGCGCGTGCCGTGCGCCGCGCGGTTTCCTTGCCGCGGATCGTGTTTTCGGGCGGTGACAGTTCGAGCTATGCGGTGCGGACAATCGGCGCCGAAGCGCTCGAGATCGCCGTTTTTGACGAAGTTCAAAATTGCCATGTCTGCCGCCTGGATGCGCCGGGCGACGCCGAAGTCGATGGCCTCGAAGTCATGCTGAAGGGCGGGCAGATTGGTGCCGATGACTTCTTCCTGCGGGCAAAGGCGGGCACCTCGGGTTATCTGGCGGCGTAAGGAGCAAAAGATGCAAAAGAAAATCATCCTCGAAGCCAGGGTCAACGAGTACGCGCCGCGCACATCCAACCCTAATATCCCATACACCGCCGACGAGATCGTTGAGGCCGCCGTTGCAGCCCGCAAGGCGGGAGCGGCGATTCTCCACTATCATGCCAGGACAGCCGACGGCGGTGCGACAAACACCGTTGAGGCAAACGCCGAAATCATCCGCGAAGTCAGGCAGGCGACCGATCTACTCATCCTTCCCACGCTCGGCTTTATCTCGAATGATGCCGACGCCATGAAGCGCATCGACACGGTCGCAACCCTGGCATTGGACCCTGCTACGAAGCCCGATATTGCGCCCATCGATACCGGCTCGGCCAATCTCGAGCTTTGGGATGCCGAGACGCGCAGGTTCGAAAATCCAGAACGTTTGTATCTCAACACGACCGAAAGTCTCGCGCACTACGCGCGTACCTTGGCCGAAAAGGGCGTAAAGCCGAAGCTGGTTTCCTGGTCTGTTGGGTTCACGCGCCGCGCGATCGCTCTGATGGACGCGGGCCTTGTGAGGGGGCCGGCCTACTTTCTCCTCCACCTGACGGGAGGGCGATACATTACCGGGCATCCGCCGACCGAGGCGGGTCTCATGGCGCATCTTGCATTTCTGCCCGACGACCGGCCGATCGAATGGACGGTCAATTGCCTTGGGGGCAATCTTTTGAACATTGCTCCTGCGATCTGCCGTCTGGGCGGCCACATGGCTATTGGAATAGGCGACTATCCCTATCGTGAGTTCGGCACACCCACGAACGCGGAAGTCATATCGCGCGCTGTTGAGATTGCCCAAAAGGTCGGACGTGAGCCGGCTACACCTCAGGAGGCACGCGCGATCCTCGAACTGGACGCCGCGTAGAACCAATACGGCATGCGATCCGCACACACGCGGCATAGATTTCGATTTTACGAGGTATGACGTCATATCATGGTCAACGCAACTGAGAAGATAACAGTTCAGAGAACCGCGCAGTCGTCTTCGGCGCGCGTGGTTCTGCGGGCCGAGGGCGTGGAAAAGTCGTTCAACGGCGTCCCAGCGCTCGTTGATGGCCGACTAACTCTAAAGGCCGGGACCGTCCATGCCTTGTGCGGCGGTAATGGCGCCGGCAAGTCGACATTCCTCAACATCACGATGGGACTGCTCCGCCGCGATGGAGGGATAGTGGAGATCGATGGCGAGCAGGTCGACTTCAAAAGCGCCGCTGACGCCTTGCGTCACGGCATCGCGATCATCACGCAGGAGCTTTCCCCCGTCCCCGAGATGACCGTCGCCGAGAACCTTTACCTTGGCCGCGAGCCGAAGCGACTTGGCGTGCTCGTCGATTTTAGCCAGATGCGCAGGGACGCCCAGGCATTCCTCGATGAACTCGGCTTTGAAGTCGACGCTGCCAAGAAGATGGGGGAGCTGAGCCTCGCCCAGATTCAGCTCGTCGAAATTGCGAAGGCTCTCAGCTATCGGGCACATATCGTCATCATGGACGAGCCGACATCTGCTATCGGCGAACACGAAGTCCATGTCTTGTTCAACGCGCTCCGCAAGATCACCGCGCGCGGTTCCGCAATTATCTACGTGTCTCACAAACTCACCGAAATCTTCGAGATCGCGGATGAGTACACAGTCTTCCGCGACGGCCGTTTCATCGAGACTGGAAACATCAAAGACATCGACCGCCGTCATCTTGTGACACAGATCGTCGGCCGTGAAGTCAAGCTGGTCGAGAAGGGCAAGCCTCTCGAAGACGCGCCAATCCTGCTTTCGGTCTCGAACTTGGCGCGCGGGCCTCATTTCCGAGACATCTCGCTAGACGTGGCGTCCGGCGAAGTGGTCGGAATCTACGGGCTGCTTGGGTCCGGACGAACCGAGTTCCTCGAGACAATATTCGGGCTGCACTCACCAACGGGAGGCGAAGTTGTCTTCAACGGCGGTAAGGTCAAGCCAGGCAGTCCTAAGGACGCAATTCAACGTGGAATGGCGATGGTGACCGAGGATCGCAAGGACAGTGGTCTCGTGCTCTCGGCATCGATCGCCCACAACATCACGCTTTCATCGCTGGCCTTGATGGCCATCAGCGGTTTCATCCGCGGGGACAAAGAGCGCAGCGCAGTTCAAGACATGATCGTCTCACAGAGGATCAAGTCGGCGTCGCCAGATGTTGCCGTCGAAACTCTGTCAGGGGGCAACCAACAAAAAGTCGTGCTGGCCCGGTGCCTTCTGACAAATCCAAAGCTTCTCATTTGCGACGAACCGACGCGTGGCATCGACGAAGGTTCCAAGCAGGAGATCTACGCGTTCCTGCGAGACTTCGCGGCAAAGGGCAACGGCGTCCTCGTGGTCTCCTCGGAGGCACCGGAGATCATGCAGCTCAGCGACAGGATCGCGATTTTCAAACAGGGGCAGCTCCTCAGCATCATCGACGGTGCCGAAGCAACGCAACAGACGCTTATGGACATGGCGAGCTGATGAGCGGTCATAGCCCCATTCACGGGAGGACTTGAGTAATGAATACCATCGCTGCGGCGAAGCCCGGAAACTTCCGCGCCGGGGAAATGATCAGGCAGTTCAGCATCGTTCTCGTGTTTTTCCTGATCGTCGCGTTCTTCGCGTTCGCGAACCAGTACTTCATGACATGGTTGAATTGGCTGAATCTCGTTCGCCAGTCGTCGATCAACGGCATTCTGGCGATCGGAGTGACCTTCGTCATCCTTACTAAGGGCATCGACCTATCGGTCGGCTCCGTAATGGCGCTCGCGGGCATGATCGCCGCCAGCCTCGTAACGGAGACCAACGAGCAGTTCGTGCTTTTCGGTATCTTTGCGGGTCTCGCGGCGGGAGCCGGCCTCGGCTTGGTGAATGGCGTGCTTGTTGCCGCGGTCAAGGTCCCGCCGTTCGTAGTGACGCTTGGCATGTTGAGCGTGGCCCGCGGTCTCACCTTGATCTTTTCGGAAGGACGCCCCATCCCGAATCTGTCGGATCCCTTCAAGTGGATCGGCTCCGGGCAGATCATGTATATCCCGGTACCGATCGTCATCCTGTTCGTCGTGTTCCTGATTGGATGGACCGTTTTAAACTATACGACTTTCGGCCGTTATGTGTACGCAGTTGGCGGCAACGAGAAGGCGGCTCGCACGAGCGGCATTTCCACCAAGGTGATCGTCGGTGCGACCTATGTGATCTCGGGCCTCCTGGCTGGTCTTGCGGGGCTTGTCCTGACGGCTCGCACCACCGCTGCGCTGCCGCAAGCGGGCATCGGTTATGAGCTTGACGCGATCGCCGCCGTCGTGATCGGCGGGACGAGCCTTGCGGGCGGCCGCGGATCGCTGCTCGGCACACTGATCGGCGCGCTCATCATCGGCACGATCAACAACGGCATGGACCTCATGGGCGTGTCTTCATACTACCAGCAAGTCCTCAAGGGCACGATCATCGTGGTCGCGGTCATCGCCGACCAAATCCGCAAATAAGACCAATCCCGAAATTGCCGCCGGGGAAGGCCGGCGACAATGTCCGGCCCAGCGTGTCGCGTCCGGACGTATCTTAAACCAGAGGAGAATATGAAATGCAGATGTCTAGGAGGAACCTGCTCAATGCGGGTGTGGGTATGGCAATCGCCGTAGCGACGTTGGCTGGCGGGAACTTCGCCTTCGCGCAGGACAAAATTCGGATCGCGGCTCTCTCGTTCGGTGAGTCCGGCGAGTACATGAAGGCTTGGTCGACGGAAATCCAGAACCATCCCGCCGTCAAATCGGGCGAGGTCGAGATCACCGTTTTCGACGGCAAGTATGATCCACTGACACAGGCGAACCAGATCGACACAGCGATCACCCAACAATTCAACGCGATCATCATGTCACCGTTCGACCTCGAGGCCTCGGCGCCGCCGATCGAAAAGGCCGCCGAAGCGAAAATCCCGCTTATCGTGTCGGCGCTCAAGACCAAGTCGACGAAATACACCGCGTCCATCATCGTTAACGATACCGAAGGCGGCCAGATCATCGCTGAGGAACTCGCCAAGCGCCTTCCGAACGGCGGCAACGTCGTCCTCATGGAGGGTCCGATCGGCCAGTCGGCCCAGATCGAGCGCCGCGCAGGCATCGACGCTGGTCTCGCCAAGTTCCCGAACCTCAAGCTCATCGAAGACAAGACAGGCAACTGGAGCCGCGCCGAGGGTCAGGCGCTCATGGAGAACTGGTTGCTCGCACACCCGGGTGAGATCAACGGCGTCCTTGCGGAAAACGACGAGATGGCGCTTGGCGCGATCGAAGCCATGAAGAGCGCCGGCATCGATCTCAAGACCGTTCCCGTTCTTGCGATCGACGGCATTCCGGACGCAAAGCGCGCCGTGAAGAAGGGCGAGATGGCGGTCAGCCTCTACAAGTACGCCCGCGCCGAAGGCCAGGGCGCGGTCGACCTCGCACTGCGGGCGATCAAGGGCGAGAGCTACAAGCCGCAGTCCGAAATCTGGGGCTCGCTGATGGAATGGAAGGGCGGCACCGAGAAGGACTACGTCGTGCCGTGGCTCGTGCTCGATTCCACCAATGTCGAGAAGTACATGTAATCGGACAACGGCGGACGGCCCATACGGCCGTCCGCCTTACACCAGGGAAATAGGATCGACCATCATGTTGAAGAGAAAAGTTGGAAAGACCGATGTGACGCTGACCTCGCTAGGGCTGGGTACCTCGCCGCTCGGTGGGTGCAATGTCGATGTGAGCTTCCAGACTTTCGAGGCGGTCGTCCTCAAGGCATACGACTTGGGTGTCCGCTATTTCGACACCGCGCCCCTTTACGGCCTTGGAAAGTCCGAGCATTCCCTCGGCCATGTCCTTCGCAACAACGATCTCATCGGCAAGGTCGTGGTCAGCACCAAGGCGGGGCGGATACTCAAGCCGGAAAGCCGCGCAAAGCGCGCCGAGAGCCTTTACGGCATCGACTGGGTGAAGGCGCTGCCATTTGTCGATGACTACGACTATTCCTATGACGGCATCATGCGCGCTTTCGAAGATAGCCAGCAGCGCCTGGGTATGGACCACATTGACATCCTCTATCTCCACGACGTGAGCGGCGAATGGCACCGCGAGGCGTATAGCACCCACCTTTCGGCGCTGAGATCGAGCGGTTACAAGGCGTGTGACGAGCTGCGCAGCACAGGCTCCGTGAAGGCCATCGGCCTCGGCGTCAATGAAACCGCGTCGGTCCTGCAGGTGGCAGAGGAATTTGATCTCGACTGCTCCATGGTCGCCGGGCGCTACACCCTGCTCAACCACGGCGCTCTCGACCATTTCTATCCAGAAATGCAGCGTCGCGGCATCGGTATCATTGCGGCTGGCATCTACAACTCCGGCATCCTCGCCGAGGGTAGCAAGTCGATGACAACCACCCGCACCTACGATTGCCAGCCCGCGCCTGAAGCGATCGTCCGCAAGGTCGAGGCGCTCGAAGCCGTCTGCGAGCGCCATGGCGTCTCGCTTGCGACTGCAGCGACACAATTTGTCTACGCACATCCTGCAGTGACCGCGGTGGTACAGGGAGCGCTGGCGCCCGAACACGTCGCCGCAAACGTCGCCGCGATCTCGACGCCGGTTCCGGCTGCGTTCTGGGCCGACCTGAAGTCGTCCGGCCTCATCCCTGAAGCCGCGCCAGTTCCGGAGGCATGATAGCGATGGATCTGGCTCAGCGCAGGCCCTCGGACATTCTGGTCACCTATCGGATTGAGACCGCCGGGAGCGCTGAGGCCTTGGCGGTCAAGATCGGAAGCGACCAGTCGACGGGTACATTTGTTGACCTGCCCGGAGAGACGCCGCAACTGAAGGCGCGCGCGGCCGCGCGCGTGGTCGCTTTCGAGAAACTGGACTCTGTCGAGGTTCCCTCGCTCCCTGCAGCGGGCGAAGTCTTCAACCGAGCGGAGACAACAATCGCCTATCCCCTGGAGGCCGTCGGAACTGACCTCGCGGCAGTCACCACGGTTGCATTGGGCGGGGTCTGGTCGATCAAGGAATTCACCGGGCTGAGGGTCATCGGCCTGCAGCTGCCTCCAGAGTTTGAAGGCGTCTACCCGGCGCCTCAATTCGGGATCGAAGGCTCCCGGCGTCTGACCGGCGTCTACAACAGGCCAATCATCGGCACGATCATCAAGCCCGCGCTCGGCCTCACTCCGGACGAAACGGCGCAGGTGGTTGCTGAACTCGTCGCGTCCGGCGTCGACTTCATCAAGGACGACGAGAAACTGATGTCGCCACCGTACTCCTCGTTGGAGGCGCGGGTGAAAGCGATCATGCCGATCATCCGGGATCAGGAGCAGCGCACCGGCAAGAAGGTGATGTATGCCTTCGGCATTTCCGACGTCGATCCCGACGAGATGGTTCGCAAGCACGACCTGGTCGTGCGCGAGGGTGGCAACGCCGCCGTCATCAACATCAATTCGATCGGCATGGGCGCTTTTCTGTTTCTGCGTCGACGGTCGTCTCTGGTCTTGCACGCCCATCGCAACGGCTGGGATCTTCTCACTCGGCATCCTGGTCTTGGGTTCGATTTCTCGGTCTACCAACAGCTTTGGCGACTTCTCGGCGTCGACCAATTCCAGATCAACGGCATCGCCGCCAAATACTGGGAACCGGACGCCTCTTTCGTTCAGTCGTTCCATGATCTCCAGAAACCAATCTTCACTGACGCCGACCGCCCGCTACCGGTCGTTTGTTCGGGTCAATGGGGTGGACAGGCGCCTGAGACCTATCGGAGGACGGGGCAGGCGATTGACCACCTTTACCTTTGTGGCGGTGGCGTCGTCAGCCATCCCGGCGGGCCGTCGGCGGGTGTGAGAGCGGTCCGTGCGGCCTGGGATGCCGCGGTCGCCGGAATTGATCTCCATGAATATGCCAAATCTCATCCAGAGCTGGCGCAGTCGCTCGCCAAGTTCGGCTCTAAAACCGTATCAGAAGGAAGATGACAGATGGAATATCGTCAGCTTGGCCGGTCAGGTCTGAAAATCTCGCAATTGGTTCTTGGCTGCATGAGTTTCGGCGTCGCCGATCGCGGTAACCATGCTTGGACCTTGTCCGAAGACGACAGCAGGCCCTTTATCAAAGAGGCACTCGAACAGGGCATAAACTGCTTTGACACGGCCAATGTCTACTCAGACGGCACAAGCGAGGAGATCGTCGGCAAGCTGCTCAAGGAGATGGTGCAGCGTGATGAGGTCGTGATTGCCAGCAAAGTCTACGGTAAGATGCGCAATGGAGCGAATGCGGTCGGACTTACCCGCAAGGCAATTATCGCGGAGGCTGAGGCCAGCCTCAAGCGGCTGGGGACGGACTACATCGACCTCTACCAAATTCATTTCTGGGACAATTCGACCCCGATTGAAGAGACGTTGGAAGCGCTGACGGATCTCGTTCGAAGCGGCAAGGTTCGCTACATCGGAGCCAGCAATTGTTACGCATGGCAATTTGCGCGGGCGCTCTACAAGTCGGATGCTGCCGGATGGTCGCGTTTCATTTCGATGCAAGCTCAGATGAACCTCCTTTATCGCGAGGAAGAGCGGGAGATGTTGCCGCTCTGCAAAGCTGAAGGTGTGGGGATCATGGCGTTCAGTCCGCTGGCTCGCGGGCGCCTCAGCCGGCCTTGGGAGGAAAGCAGTTTGAGGTCCGAGACCGACAATGTCACAGCTCGGTTCTACGGTCACGCGGACGAGGCGGATCGCCGCGTCGTAGACGTCGTCGCAAAGATTGCAGACGACAAGAACGTCTCACGATCCCTCGTTGCGATGGCGTGGCTAAACAAAAAGGCGGGCGTGACGGCTCCTATAATCGGGGCTACGAAGCTTCAGCATCTGAAGGATGCCGTCGCTTCGTTGGCCGTCAAGCTAAGCGACAACGAGGTCCGCGAACTCGAGGAGCCATACGTGCCCCACAGCGTAGTCGGCTTGAACTGAGTTTGGCTCGGCGGGGACGACGTTGAGGCTGTCAGGAGGCACGCCGAACCGAGCCTCCTGAACCCCTCAGTTGGCCGTATCGATCTCTGCTCCGTTCCAGAACCAGCGCGAGGAAAAAAGATGACCGCCACCCGTCGTTTTGACGTCAGCGACAGTGCGATTGAAGCTGCCGCCTGGCTAATGCGAAATGGCGAAGTCGTCGCTTTTCCGACAGAGACGGTGTACGGGCTCGGCGCGGACGCCAGCAACCCGGCTGGGATCGAGCGCATCTATAAAGCCAAAGGACGCCCGCGGCATAATCCCCTAATTATCCACGTTTCGGACGTGGAAATGGCGCGCAGGATGGCACATTTCAATCCGGAGGCAGAGTTGGCTGCTGCCAGCTTTTGGCCGGGACCTCTGACATTGCTCCTGCCAAAGCGGGAAGACGCGGGGCTCGCAACCGCAGTTACCGCGGGCATGAAAAATGTCGCAATCCGATTTCCCTCGTCGAGTGTCGCCCAACGGCTGATCCGGGCCGTCGGATTTCCGGTGGCAGCGCCTTCAGCCAATCGTTCCGGGAAGGTCACCTCCACCCGCTTCGTGGAAGT
>NZ_JARWGH010000026.1:0-64911 GCF_036528765.1 Rhizobium sp. BR 362
AATTATCTCGCGGGCGAACAGGGGGATGCCGTCAATGCCGTTCTGGCCGCCGCCGGATACAACTTCTCTCTCCTGCTGCGATGGTTCAGGAAGCTTTTGCGTCTGTTCGCCGCACTCTTCATCACGTTCCAGAGCCGACCAATACCCCAGCAAACTCCCTGAAAGCGAGTTCTTCACGATCGACTATTGCCTGCGCGGCTGAGATCGGCGCAGTCGTCGGAGTGATTGAGCGCCACGACCCAGAAACCGGAGTCGGCGAGGGTTCTGCCGCTTCGGCGCAGGCTTACTGCCGTCTCTTTTTGACTTTACGCAATTGAGCTTGTCAGATTTTTCCGCCGTCTCGATCGCCTCGCCATGTCTTCAACCCAAGATCCACCAATCCGCGTGATCCTATAACCGCTGCAAAGCCTGGGCCCGGCGTCCCGCTGCAAGCTACAATGCAAAAGCCTACTTCCGCTTTTGTGCAGCTATAGGTAGAGTTGACGCGTTCGCTGTCTCCCGCGCTCGCATTTTCGTTCATTCGTTTTTGTACTATTTCGAAGTTGCCATTCTAGCCTTAATGCAATCCTTATAACGCTCCCGTTTCAGAGAATGTCTCTTCTTTCAGATTCTGGCCCTTGCTAAATAGATGCCGCAGCTTCAGCGTTGATGATCTCATGGGCGACCCCTCCTTCGCCGCTGCTCTTCGTGAAGCCGCGCTGGAGTTATTGGCAATCCACCGAAGAGCGCCCAGAGTGGTGCGCTATGTCGCCGATCTGCAGAAGTGGCTGCTCAGCCAGGCGGCGTTAGCATTGCATTTCGAGCGAAGCCTCTACCCCTCCTGTCGCCTCTAACCGCTTCGAGCCTCGCGAAATTCTTGATGGAAAATCGCATCGCCAGCCACAACACTGCAATCTCGCATCTAAAGGAGATGGCGCATTATGGCTTGTTCGAGCCAGTGGAGACCACAGATCGGCGCGCCAGCCCCTTGCAAGCAACCGCCTATGCCGAACAGCTAATTCGCCAATGGTTCGACGGACACCTTCGCTCGCTCGATAGCATGGACGGGGGAGATCGGTATCGCCGCTCCGAGGCAGATCCGACGATTCTCTTTCGTGCCCAGCCACAAGTCGCACGTCGGCTATTTAACCATTCCGACTGGTCCCGGCCTCCGGAAACCATCGCACTGTTCGTCAAGTCTGAATCCGGAAGTAACATATTGCATGATCTCATGTCGCGCGTGCCACTAACGCAAGCGACGGGTGAGCGCGTGTGGGTCGGTGCTGTCTCGGCACGAGTTGCCGCGACAGAGTACGTCATCTCCCGCAGCCATGCCGGCAGAATGCTAGCGGCCGCCGAAGAAAAGGGATTGTTGGGTTGGGAGCCTGCGAAAAAGAGTGGCGACTGCTGGATTTCCACTCAACTGGTGCTCGACTACAGACGTTGGCAGGCTGTGAAATTCTCCGTCATTTCCGAGGTTCTAGCGAACATCTTGTAAGTGAAGACAACATCATCAACTGAGGAAAGCACATTATATCCGGGCCGCTTCCACGCGCGACATACGCATGAGATAGCACCCCAGTTGCCACGCACCGGGAACTTTCTTCTGATTTGTTGGTCGCAGTTGAAGGGATCAGAACCTACGACCCTGTGGGCAGAAAGCCTTCCCAGCGGACATCGGGCTTGGCTCGTTTGCATCGACCCACTTGTCGAAAGGTGGCGAATTGCGGCTTCGCGGCGGAGGGGACAAGAGCCGCTGCTTGAACTTCTTGAGACAAAACTCAAGACCCGGCCCGCCGCGTTTCCTGAAAGAGACCAACTCGACCGGGAGTGGGGGCGGCTAAAAACCGCTATGTCCTGGCTCGAGGCGTTCTCTCCGTTTTGTCAGCGACATGTGTGACGACGTAGGCGATGACCATGTAGATCACGACGGCGACCAGGAACGCTTCGGGGTAGTAAAAGCTCAGCGCGGCGGTCAGTTGCGACTGTGCGAGCCGACCACTTCGATAGCGAAGCCGAGCGACAGTGCCTCCATGATCACCATGAGGGAGTTGGCGAGATCCGGGATGGCCGCGACGATCACCTGCGGCAGCATGACCCGGCGGAAGAGCTGGCTTTTCTTCTAGCCGAGCAAATAGGCGGCATCCGTCTGCCCCGTGTCGAAAGAGTTCAGCCCGCCCTTGATCACCTCCGGCTGGAAGGCCGCGACGCAAGCGGTCAGGGCCACAATGAGCGTCACCCGGTTGGGCGTCGAGTGACCGTTCCTGGAGGTGCGAAAATTATCGCCGCTCGTTACAATTCGCCATACGACGTTTCCGGGCGCTATCACACCATAATGCCTTCTCGCCAGATAGCCTCGACCTGTCATCCATAACAAGTGCCGATTCAACGGTGTGGCCGGTGGAAACTTCAACGTTATTCGGCGCCAGCTGAGCGATCGCCCAACAGAATGGAGAAGATGTCATAACCAGTTCCAAGAGCGTCGCTCTCGTCGCCGGGCATCGACCGTCGTAGTCCGCTCGCGCCATTTAGCCACCTTCTCGGGTTCAGGCCGTAGCGGGCGGCAAGGGGACTGGGTGCTTTCTTGTGACGCTTGGAGTTCGGCTCCAAAACGCGGCAGGGGTGCCGGCACTGAGCGGAGTAGGCGGGCGACCGGTTCATGGACGTCCATGCGATTTTGAACCGTCTCGTTCACAACTTGACCAATGACTCCTCAAATTCGGTACCTCAGGTCGGCCTTCGTCGTTCTTAACGGGAACACGATAGCGGCGGCGAGTAAACCAACCATACCGCCCAATGCCGTCTCCCATAGCCGCGCGGCGAGAAGAGTATAGGAGTGCTCTCCCGTGGCCGCCAACGTCACAACCAACGCGTAGGCATAAGCGCCGCATGCGATGTCATATCGTTCCGGCAGCGCCATTGCATAGACTACCATGGCGAGCCCGGCGGCCATCCAGACGACGAGCGGATAGTCGATCGCGGCAGGCAGCATTGCCAGGCCGATCGGGACGCCAACTGCTGTGCCAATGATACGCCGGCGCACCCGATCCATCGTTCCCGACATCGATCCCGCCACGACATACGCACCTGCCGTGACAGCCCAGATCGACTCCTCGAGCCCGAGGATGGCGCTCAGAATTACAATTGCGAGAGCAGCGGTGGCTCCCTGGAGCCCCATGGCCAGCTCGGGCGAAATCCTGCCTGGCAGAACCACCGGCACAGGCATCGGAGCTGTCGGATGTTCGGATGGTCCGCTCAGAACCCTTGGTATGATAGAGGCGACCGCCGCAATCGCTCCGGATATTAGGATCAGACCAATGTCGTTTTCGGTGAGACCTGCGCCATAGGCAAGAAGCTGACCGATGAAGAACTGAGAGCCGATGCCCGCCCCCGTTGTTCCAAGTCGTCGAAGATAGCCGACAAGAAATGCCCCTAGCACCAGCACGATCTCGGAAACTGCGGGGACCCAGAAATTCACCACCGGAACTATGGCTGCCGTGACAATCGCGCCTGCGACCGCCGCCATCGCTAGGAAAAGCAGATCTCTCGTCGATTCGAGCCGGGCGGAACGCGCCTCGGACACACTGCCCCAAAGGGCAAAACCCGCGGCGAGAACGCCTAAGGCATTGCCTTTAGGGACGGAATAGGCACTCGCGTAGTGTGCTCCGGCAAGCGCCGCGAGGCCGAAGGCGGTTACAAGCCGGATTCCTTTGATCCGACGGTGGCTTCCTGGATCCACCTTCTCCAGCCGCCGCGCAATTGAGCTCAGCATGATTCCTCCAAAGATAAAGATAAGCGCATGCTCATTGGCGGGCTTCGGCACTGTTGATCGTCTTATGGCCATTTACGATAGCCCTCGGCACATTGTAGGCCGACGTGGAAGCGAGATGGGCTTTACGAATGCTCCATTGGTTCGACACCTTTTGCTGTCGAAGCCGGGACGAACGCCAGAAGTGTTGCGGCAGCGATTAGCAATATCCCGAATGCAAGAAGCGGAAGCGGGATCAATAATCCGGCCAATCCGCCGCCGCCGACCGCGCTTAACGACTCTGCCCCGACCTGCAGCGCCTGATTGTTGCCCATCACGCGACCTTGCCGTTCCCCGGAGACGGTATTGGCAAGCAGCGTCGGGCATGCCGCAAGGGCAAGCGTACCCATGAAGGTAGTCAATCCGCCGGTGATCCAGATCGAACTGAGCCCCGCCGGGAGAGTGACCGACATCATGGTCAAACCCGCTGCCATCGCGGCACAGACAGCCAGCCGATGCAGGCCCATGTATTTCGCCATTGGCGCTATCGCCCCAAAACTTGCGATTGCCGAAATAGCGGCCAGACCGGAGTAAATCAGTGTCGTCTGGTCCACCGTCGTATGCCAGCGCTCAACCATGTAGACGAGGACCATACGGAAGTAACCGAACAGGCCGAGATAGAGCAGGAAGTTGATCAGGTAGAGCAACCGGATCGGACGGTCGGTGAATACCGTTCCGAGATTGACGAGAGCCGCGAGGGCCTTGAACTGCTGGCCYGKGCCCGGCTGCAGCGTCTCTCGGAAACTGAGCCAGATCCAGAGAACAGTAGCGGCCAGCAGCGGGATCATCAGCCAGAAGGGCGCACTCCAGCCGAGATAATGCGCCAGCTGACCTCCGGCGACGGGACCGGCGATGTAGCCGAGACTTGACGAGGAATAAACCCGCGCAAACAGGCGCGGCCGCTCGACCGGTCCGGCAACGTCGGAAATCGCACTCTGCGCGATGGCGATGTTGGACTCAGCTAAGCCACCGATCAGACAGCCGGCCGCGAGCAGCGCAAGCGAACGCCATTCGATACCGAGCGAGATGACGACGTAGGCAGCAATCGTGACGAACAGAGAGACCAGGAGCACGCGCCTGCGCCCGTACCGGTCGGACACCGCGCCGACCACCGGTGACCCCAGAAATTGTCCGAGCGGGTAAATTGCRAGGASGACCCCGATAACCGCGCTGCGTTGGCCAGCCGTCGTGCCCGGGTCGAGAAAGCCATTGTCTCCCATCAACATCGGGATGAACAGCGTAATCATCAAAGAGTAGCCGCAGAACCCGATGAAGGTGACGATGTATAGCGGCAGCACCGTCTTGATATCTGCGCGTCGTTTCATTTCCGTTTCTCAATTCTCAACGTTTCGAAAGTACCCGTTCAGAATGTCTGGGTTGCAGGGTTTGCGTATGGGCCGGCTGCCGGTCTATGACAGGCGGAAGTGCCTGCGGACGGCTCCAACGAAGTGATGGTCGTCGAGATTGCATGGGATTCTCCAGATTGCGGAAAGCGCCTGCCACTGAGCTATTGCTGAAAGATCAGCAGGGCGTAGGCGAGGAAGAGCACGAGATGAACGGCGCCCTGCATCACGTGGGTGCGGCCGCTGGCGAAGGTGATAATGCTGACGGCAAGCGTCACGATGAGCATCACAAGATCGCTGCCGGTTAGGCCGAGCGTCAGCTGGTGCTGGTTAATGTGGCCGATGAAGAGCATCGCGGGCACTGTGATGGCGATCGTCGACAGCACCGAGCCTAGAGAGATGTTGACGGCGCGCTGCAGACGGTTGGCGATGGAGGCACGCACGGCGCTGATCGCTTCCGGCGTCGCCACAAGCACGGCCATGATGATGCCGCCGAGGGCGGCTGGCGCGTGCACCGTCTCTATGACGTAGTCGACGGGAACTGCGAGCTTTTCAACGAGGAAGACTACCGGCGCCATATAGGCCAAGAGCAGCAGCGAGTGCAGCAGGATGGAGGAGCGCGCTGTCGTTCGTTCTGTCTCGGTCAGTAGCCCGCCTTCCTCCGCGAAGAAGTGCTGGTGCCGGCCGGCTTGCAGCATGAGGAAGATGCCGTAGAGGACGAAGGAGACGACCCCGAGAATCATTTGGCTCATGCCGGAAGCCTGGCTGCCGTCGGAAGGAAGGAAGGAGGGCAAGATCAGGTCGAGGGTCGCGAGCGGCACGATGACACCAAGATAGGCGTTTGCACCCTGCATATTGTGCGATTGTTCGCGCCGCCGCCAGCCACCTATCAAGAGCGACAGACCAACCATGCCGTTGAGGATGATCATGATCACGGCGAGAAGCGTGTCGCGGGCAAGCGTTGGATTGTTCCCGCCATGGATCATGACCGCCGAGATCGCAATCACCTCAATAGACGTGATGGTCAAGGTAAGGATCAAGGTTCCGTAAGGTTCTCCCAGCTGCTCGGCCAGATGATCGGCGTGTCGCACGACGCAGAGAGCCGCTCCAAGTACCGAGGCGAACAGCCAGATGAAGATAAAGGCGAACCCAAACGGCTTCGACAACGCCGCAAACAGGGTTTCATCGAGAAACATGAAAGCAAGACCGCTGAGAGCGACAATGGGAAGAAACCATTCCTCACGCATGAAGCGATGCACATGGGAAGGAGACGATGCATGAGCAGTCATTGGGATTTCTTTCGGGTGACTTGACGAGGATGGTGAAAGCAGGCCCGTCGGGCGCTCCTAAACGGACATATGCAGCCGCAGGCGGCGCACGGCGGGCGATGCGAAAAGGCTGTCCGTTGCCTCATGATGAACCTCATTGGTTTTGAACATTCAAAATTGCGACGGCCAGACATGCACGCACGACCGAGCGGTGCTACGGCCGCTTCGAAAGCGTCCGCCTATCGGGAATTTCGATGTGAGCGCGTGAACGGTCTTCGCCGGCCTATCGATGCCACTCCGCTTGAAACAGTGAGGCCGCAAAGCGGATAGCGAAACCGAACGCACGTGAAGACAAAGGTTTTTATCGCCTTTCGAGCAGGCGGATGTTTACAGTGGAAAGTTTACAGTGTAAAGATACAAAAATGAAAAAGATAAATTATCCTCCCGAGACGAGATCAGCTCGGCACGCCGATTTGATTGATTGGCCCCCGCCGTGCCGCATGCACCTCTGGCGTCGCGGCGGCCGACTTGCCTCTGTCGCCGCGCCAAATCCGCGTTGGCGGGCGGTGAAATCCGCTTGCAGGTGTTCCGATGAGAAAGGCACTCACTGTCGTTTATGCCACCGGCGTCCTGGACCCCGCCGGTATCGGCCTGACGCTTCCTATTTTTCCGCGGCTTCTTCAGGAGGTCGGGCATTCCGATGATCTCGGTTGGCGCTTCGGTGCCTTCCTCGCGATTTACGCGCTCATGCAATTCCTGTTTTCGCCGGTGCTAGGCTCGTTGTCCGATCGAATAGGCAGGAGGCCGGTCATGATCTTCTCCCTAGGGGGATCGGTGATCGACTATCTGTTCATGGCCTCAGCCCCTTCGCTGTGGCTTCTGTTTCTCGGAAGGACGATCGCCGGGATAACCGGTGCCAGCAACGCTGTGGCTTGCGCCTATGTCGCCGATATGACGAGCGAAGCGGAACCGACGCGTCGTTTCGCCCAGCTGAGTGCCTGTTTCGGTATCGGCTTCATTGCGGGTCCGGCGGTCGGTGGAATGCTGGGAGAATACTCGCTCCGCCTTCTTTCATTGCAGCCGCGATCCTCACTGCAGCTAATCTTCTGATGGCTTTCGTCTTCCTGCCGGAAACGCGGAGACTTCAGGTCGCAGCATCGAAGCCGAGCTTCAATCCGCTTGCGAATCTCACGTGGATCTTGGAGTTCCCCCAGATCCTGCCGCTCATTGGTGGCTTCTTCATTCTTGCTCTGGTCGGCGAGGTCGGCGGCACGGTGTGGGTGCTCTATGGTCAGGACAAATTTTCCTGGTCGCCGATGATTATCGGCATCTCGCTGGCCGCGTTCGGATTCTTTCACGCCGTCGTACAGGCCTTCGTCGCCGGTCCCATAAGCGAGCGGTGGGGGCAACGACGAGCTTTGCTGATCGGAATAGCGTCTGACGGCGCAGCCTATATTTCGATTGCTCTTGTCTCATACGGTTGGATGGCTTTTCTGCTCATGCCGCTCTTCTGCCTGGGAGGGATCGGCGCGCCCGCGCTGCAGTCTCTCGTCACCAGCCCCAGAACTGTATGTTATTCGGGAAAAACGAGAATTGGCTCCGGCGATCCGCTTCGCCCCCGGCACTGGTCGTGATCGTGCTCATCAAACTTCACCTTCGATAATGCTGTGGTCAGATCGAGGCCGTTGGCGACAGGCTCGGATAAGATTTCCCCGTAGATAAAGCTTGACAGAAATGTTGTCAATGGTAACTTACCGCCGTAAACATTCATGGAGTAAGAACATGCTGCTGGCCTTCGTTCCATTTCTGCTCTTTGCCGTGCTCGATCAGCGGATCGGAATATCTCCCTCGTTGATAGCCGCCGCTTTGGCTTCGCTCGCCATCGTCCTGCGAGACCAGTTGATCTTAAAAAAGCCTCCGAAGATCCTTGAGGTCGGCTCCCTTCTGTTGTTCGGCGCCCTTGGCGGCGCGACGATCTTTACGGCTTTTGCGCCGTCGGTGATTCAGGTGCGCCTGCTCGTCGACATCGGACTGCTGGCGATCGTCGCGGGCTCGATCGCTGTCGGCAAGCCTTTCACGCTACAATATGCGCGCGAACGAGTGTCGCCGGAAATCGCGTCTACTATGCGCTTCAGGAAGACGGCAACACGCATCGCTCTTGCCTGGGCCGCGGCATTCGCCGTCATCGTTGCCGCCGACGCTGCAATGAGTTATCTGCCTAGCGTTACCACAAGTCTTGGCACAGCGGTCATCATTGCCGCGCTTGCAGCCGCTTTCTGGTTTACTTCCTGGTTGCCGAAGGTTTCAGCGGGAAAATTATGAAGAAGAATGAAGACACAGCGACCAAATCCTATCACCATGGCGATCTCAAGAAAGCACTGCTGAAAGCCGCGGAGCTCATCCTTGAAGAAGATGGAATCCAGGCGCTCTCGCTTCGCGAAGCTGCCCGGCGGGTGGGCGTGTCGCATACCGCACCGCGCAATCACTTCGGAGACATGACCGGTCTCTTGAGCGAATTGGCGGCAGAGGGCTATCTACGCTTTGCAGACGCATTGCGGAAAGGCGCCGATGCAGCAGGAGACGACCCGCGTTCCCGCCTGCGTGCAATGGGTCGAGCTTATCTCGGTTTTGCAATCACCCACCCCGGCCTGTTCACTCTCATGTTCAGATCCGAACAGCTCGATACGAGCCGCCCGGCTCTGCTCGACGCTCTTGCCGCCTCGCGCTCGGCTGTGGAACAGGCGGTTTCGGCAAGGACCCGCGAAGCGGACGATGTGTCGCCACTGGCGCAGGCCGCCCGCTTGGTCGCGGTCAGATCCCTGGTACATGGCTTCGTCGTCCTGCTTCTCGAAAACCGCCTTCGCGGCGTGATGGCATCGGTTCCGGGAGCGGATGCGGTAACCCTGCTTGACGCCGTCATGGACAGCCTTTCCTTCGCGGGCATCGACTAGGCTCTCCGCAACATTCCCCACACGCCCTAAAGAAAGCCTTCCTCGGTTATTTGCTGAGCACAGTGCCTGTGTTCAGGCGACGGGCTGTCTGCCAGCGAATCTGCGCACCACCCGGTCAATGGAATTGACCGGCGTGCCTCCTCAAGCGCGTGGCGGTCACGGCTATCTTCATGCATTGAGTGTCGATAGTTGGGAGCATTGCGAGCAGGGGTTTCCGGCGCCGAAAACGCGGCTAAAAAATTCAGCAAATAATGTTGACACTGTAAACTTACCAGTGTAAACATGATCTCGCGATACCGATCAAACAGACGATATCGCCGGGCGCGGTCGTTCGCATTGCGGATGCGAGACCTTGCCGGAATTTTCTCAAGTCCAGTTGGACGCCCAAAAAGGCGTGATCGGTTTCGGGCTCTCAAAGAGGCCCGAGCCCGCTCGCGCCCTGTGGAAAGGAAATCAAAATGAACACCACTATCGAGAGGCGCCGTCTTGTAGCGTCTCTAGCCCTCGGCACCGTCATTATGCCCGCGGCCGCCCTGATCGCCGCTCCCGCCCATGCCGAGCAGGGCAATATGGAAGCCGCCATGCGCGCCTTGAACAGCGCGCTTCGGTCACTTCATCGCGCGACGCCTAACAGGGGCGGCCACAAGGCGCGGGCTGTGCAGCTCATCGAAGAGGCCATGGCCGAGGTCCAGGCCGGAATGACTATGCCGCCATCCACGGCGGCGGCTGACGACTAAAGGCCCGAAAATTCCCGATCAATCAAACATCCTTCACGCAAAGGACAAGACAATCATGAAAACCTCAATTGCCGTTCATCTTCTTGTAGCGGGCGCTCTTTACGCCTTGCAGCCCGGCGGCTCCTTCGCTGCCGAACCGAATGCGCCGCACGTTCCGCTGCAAAAAACCATTGGCCAGCCATCGACACAGAATCCGATCGCTTCGCTGCTCATCATCAATTCCGAGAATGCCAGGCTGGACGGCGACAAGCTCATCCTGACGGGTGTCGCCAAGAACGCGATCGTCTTTGCCGATCGGCCGGTCAGAGCGGCCGGTCATCTGGCAACCGATGAACTCATCGGGCAATGGTCCGAGGGACCGGACAGCTTCGACAAAGACCCGCCGAATGCCACCATTTCCGTGCTCGGCGAAGGACACGATGTCAGCGATGCCGTCGTGACCCTGAAATCACCGAAGTTCGATGGCACGACCCTGACCTTCGACGTCACAGTTTTGGAGGGAAGCTTGTCGGGCACAGGTCCGGCCGCCCTCTTTATCGATCATTGGCGCGGTTGGCACGGCGGCGCATGGTATGGCGTCGGCCTGGCAACGGGCGCGGTGATTGGAGTTGCCGCCGCCAGCCACCCCGTCTACCCGGCCTATTATTACCCCTATTATTATCCGCCGGTGGTTGAAGCTTCGCCTTGCCCTCCCGGGTATTGGATTGGCCCCTGGGGTCATTGCCGCAACACGCCCTATCACGGACGTTTGCCGAACGGCGCCTGGCAGTAGACCTCCTGGCTTCGAACAATATGGCCGACCCAATTGCGGTCGGCCGATGCCCCCCAAATTGACATCCACAGAGAACGATCATGACCACTATCCGCTATGCGGGGCGCCGGCGTGCGCCCTGGTATCTGCGCGCCGGTGTCGCAATCGCAGCCCTGCTCGCCGTATCATCCGTGCTCTCGCTCGTCCTGGCCGTCGATACCGAAGGCCGGGAACAGGCCGCCGGTTCATTCTACCTTGCCGATCCTCAAGCGATCGATGGGCGTCCGGGGACGATCATAAGATCCGAACAGATGCCATTTTCACCGCAGGGTACGAATGCCTATCGAATCCTCTATCGGTCGAGGGGCCTGCATGGCGAGGCGATCGCCGTTTCCGGCGTCCTTATAGTGCCGCAGGAGGGCGATAACCAAAGCCGACCGATCGTTGCCTGGGCGCATCCAACGACCGGCGTTGCAACCCAATGCGCGCCTTCGTTGCGCAACTCCGTTTTCCGCCAGGTCCAGGGTCTGAACCGGATGCTTTCGGATGGCTTCGCGGTCGTTGCCACCGATTACCCCGGCCTCGGAGGTCCAGGCGTCCATCCCTATCTGATCGGCGACAGCGAAGGCCGCGCGGTTCTCGACTCCGTTCGCGCCGCGGGACATTTGCTCGGCCAGGAGAGGCCGAGATTTGCGGTATGGGGCCATTCCCAGGGGGGCCAGGCAGCACTTTATACCGGATTGCTTGCCCGCCCTTACGCGCCGGATCTCGATCTCGTGGGTGTTGCAGCGGCCGCTCCTGCAACCGATCTTCGCACGCTAATGAAGGATGATTTTGCGACGAGCGGCGGCAAAGGCCTTACGGCTCTGACCCTGTCCTCATGGTCGCGGGTCTTCGACATCCCGCTGGACTCCCTGGTCGTTCCGACAGCTCTGCCGACGATGGACCGTCTCGCGAACGGCTGCATCGAAACTATCTTCGATCTCCTTGCAAGACGCATAGAGGAGCGGCCGCTCGGCAAGACCTTCCTGACGATTTCGGATCCGACGGCCGCCGAACCATGGAACAGGCTCCTTGTTGAGAACTCTCCCCCGCCGGTACCGCCTGCTTATCCCGTCTTCATTGCCCAAGGAATGAACGACGATATCGTCCGTCCGAAGGTTACGGCTTCCTATGTTCGCCGTCTGTGCCTTAACGGCGACAAGGTAGAGTTCCTGACGATACCGCGCATCGGCCACGGCTTCATCGCCCATGACGCTGCTGATCAGGCGGTCGACTGGATAGCGGATCGATTCGCCGGTCGCGTCCCTAAGAGCAATTGTGTTGCTGGTGAACCGGTTGCGGAAATCTTGGGACACGAGGGGGGTGAACAGCCATGACCTCGATCCTGCTTGGTGCGTTGGTCTTCGTCATTTTGGTTGCGGCGACCACATGCGGCATCATCGTCCGCGATCGCTTGCCAGCTCATCATCTCAGCCTGGAATCCAAGGAGGTGATCCGGCTAGCGACCGCCGTTGTCGGCACGCTCTCCGCTCTGGCGCTAAGCTTATTGATCGCCTCAGCGAAGGCCACCTTCGACAACGCGCACTCGGAGATGGAGACGACTGCCGGGCATGTCCTGTTGCTTGACCGGCTGCTTGCCCATTATGGCCCGGAAACAGATGCAGATCGGAAAAAGCTGCGCGAACTGGTGCAACAGCGTCTTGATCGTGGATGGTCCGCCTCCGCGCAAGACGACGATGGCAAAGAAAGCACCCCAGCCTACCGTGATATCGAGACGGTACAGGACGATTTGCGACGATTGATCCCCAACGGCCAGGCACAAAACCTCGTGCGCGCTCGAGCGCTTGAAGTCAGCGGCATGATCGCGGAAGGCCATTGGCTAAAGATCGATTCCGGTGAGGAAGGATTGCCATGGCCATTCTTCGTGGTCATGACCTCTTGGCTGGCGCTTTTATTCGCAACTTTCGGCCTGCAAGCACCGCCGAACAGAACTGTCCTGACCGTCATCCTTGTTTCGGCCTTGTCCGTGGCCGGTGCAGTCTTCGTCATCTCCGACATGGCAAATCCCTATGCTGGGGTCATCAGGGTCTCTCTTGAGCCATTGCAGATAACAATGGAGCGGCTTGGTCAGGCGTGAGGAAAGCGAGCTCACCGCCTACGACCAATCGAGATCCCGAATCGGGCGGCGTCCCGCACCGGGGAGCAAGAACGATGCTGTTTGCAGTGCAGTTGACTGGAACCCTGAACACCGCAAATTGGATTGTTGGCCGGCATTCTTTGTACCGCGGATCCTTGCAGCGAGCCCCTTGTTCGAAACAGGCGCCGGTCTAGCTGTGGAGCCTGAACTCCTCGAAACTGTCTGCCGATCGGGCACCGCCGCCCGCCAGCCTGCAGCTTGGGTGCGTTCAGGGAGGAGGCCTGCAATGACGGAAACGCCATTGCTCGCACCATTTGCCGCAGTACTGACTTGAACGGCATCTTGATTGCACGACGATTTTCGCCAGCTTTCGATCTCGCAGTTATTATTCCGCCCTTCGTCGCTGATCAGCTATTATGCTGGCAAATGAAAACGCTCCGCGTCGCGGTTTTGACCATGGACTGGAGGGCACATGTTGCAACGAAAGTTGGCAGCTATACTGGTGGCCGACGTCGTCGGTTATTCTCGGCTCGTTGAGCAGGACGAAGGCAAGACGCTCGCGGCCTTGAGCAATTTGCAAAGTACGCTGATCGAGCCTCAGCTCACCGAGCATGCCGGACGCATCGTCAAACTGATGGGGGACGGGATCATTGCCGAATTTGCCTCGGTCGTTGAGGCCGTGTTCTGTGCGATCAAGATTCAGAATGCGATCGCGGCGCAACAGAACCCATCTGATACCAGCGGCAACATCGTCTTTCGCATCGGCATCAATATCGGTGATGTCGTCGTCGAAGGCGAGGATCTGCTCGGCGATGGCGTGAATGTAGCGGCAAGGCTGGAGCAAATCTGCCCGCCGGGGGACATACTGATTTCGGGTAACGCATATGAACATATCGCCGGAAAGATCGCCGCGACCATCGAATATGTAGGAGAGCAGCAACTTAAGAACATCTCAAGGCCGATCAAAGCCTACCATGTGCCGCTCAGTGGGTCCGCTTTCGTCTCGCCCAGAGTTTCGACTTTGAGCAGACCGGCGGTCGCCGTCCTGCCGTTCGAAAACATCTCAGGCGATCCGGAACAGCTCTATTTCAGCGACGGCATCACCGCAGATATCATCACGGAACTTGCCCGTTTCACAGAGTTAATGGTGATCGCAAGAATCTCGTCATTTGCACTTCGCGGCCGGACGACGGATTTGCGCGAGATCGGGCGGCTTCTTAATGCTGGTTACGTTGTCGAGGGCAGCGCCAGGCGTGCCGGCAACCGGGTGAGGATCACGGTGCAGCTCGTCGAAACGGTCGGCGGGACGCATCTGTGGGCGGATCGCTACGACCGGTCCATCGAAGATATCTTCGCCGCGCAGGAAGAGATAGCTCAGAGCATCGTTGCGATGGTGGCGCAACGCGTCATTGATAATAACGAGCTGACCTCTCGCAGACGCCGTCCGGAGGACATGCGCGCATATGATCTCTTCCTACAGGGCAATCGTCTTTCTGATGATTTCAGGGCAGGTGCTCAGGAGAGCGCAGAGGCGCTGTTCAAACGCGCTGCCGAGACGGACCCCAGCTTCGCACGAGCCCATACGGGTCTGGCTTACATCTATCTCAATCGCGCATCGGATGGTGACATTGGTGTTCCGAGGGATTGTGATGAGAATCGGATCAAGGCCCTGCGGTCAGCAGAGACAGCTTTTGCTCTCGATCCAAGTGATCCTCGGGTTCAGTGCACATTGGGCTATATATGCCTGACCTGGAGAGACTTCAAAAGAGCCGAGCACCATCTCGATCTGGCGAAATCAATGAATCCCAATGATGCGACGATTCTGATCCTGTGGGCATGGATGCAAGGTTCGCTCGGGCGGCCCGACAAAGGCCTCGCCGGCGCTGACATAGCCTACCGGCTGAACCCGCTCTATCCGAGCTGGTACAACTACTATAAATCTCGATTACTGTTTCTTTCAGGGAGGTACAGCGAAGCGGCGCTCCTTCTGGAACAGAGAACATTTGACACACCGGAAAGAGAGCCGCGGGACATGGCCTGGCGCGCCGCATCCTACGCTCATCTCGGCCGGATCGAGGATGCGGAAAAATGTGCCATTGCCTTTCTCAAATTGGTCGGCTCGCGGTGGCGCGGGGACGAGGCTGCCAGTACAGCTGATTACGTGAACTGGCTCGTCGATGTGTCCTATCTGAGCCAAGAGCGGGATGTTTCTCGGTTGCGCGAGGGACTGAGGCGCGCGGGCTTGCCAGCCTGACCGAAGATTAAACTGGCACGGTGTGTCGAACCTGAAACGCTGTTATTTGACGTCTGGTTTAGCCGTTGAAGGGATACGAAGCCGCGGCACCCGGATTTGTACCGCACCCGATGCCTTTAGGGCACAACAACATCACGTGACGAAGGCACGGATTCTATTTTCAACCAATCTGACGAGGGAAAGCGCCGCCATATCGGAGGACTTCGGTGGGAGATCCTCGACCGAGATGACACCGTGCCGATTTCCACCGCACCCGCACGAATCGGCTGCTGGCTGCCGATGAAAAGCATACTGCCGGCCAGCGACCTGCCGCGGTCGGCAGCCTTACGGACGCGGGCGAGTGCCGCTTTTGCCGGTCATTGAAGCCGGTTTCGCGCTTCAGCAGGCCGAGGCTGCCTGTGATTGACGCCTGCTTCGTGGCTGACTTGGTGGGTCATGCGCATGATGCCGTCGAGGCGTTGGATCTTCGCCGCCTCGGCTTCCTGCGGTCGATCTCAGTGATAAGTTACGCTTTCCAAACTCGCCACGGACGACGAGTTCGTATCTGTTACCTTTTGCAAGAGGGTCGGCGACGAGACGGCTGGTCTGGCTCGGCAAGGAAACTGCCGCTCCGCAGTTTCATGATGCCGCCACCAGAGATCGATCTGGCGCTTTTGCCGGGCGAGGATGATCCCGGCCTGCTCTCCGACCGGTGTGTGCTGCGCCACCGCCAATGCCGGCCGGGTAACGCCGAGATGATACGGTCTTCAGCGACGGAGAAGTCGGTTTGCAAAATCGGAACCTCCAACAATGTCTCACGTTTAGAAAAAGGCGGTAAAAGAACATGATCCGGCTCGCTATTGTAGTTTTGTCGTGTGTGACAGCCTTCAACAGTGTTGTCACACCCGCCGAAGCCTTCCCAATCGGCAATCCACCCCAGGCGCAAACGTCCGACGTTCTGAATGTCCAGTACAGAGGCGATCGCGGCAATATGCGCGGCGAATGGAACCGCGACTACTGGCACCGCCGGCATTACGGCGACCGCCATCGCGGATATTACGGCCGGGGAGGATACTATGGCCGTCGCTACTATCGCCATCACCATCATGACAATGCTGGCGCGATCATCGGCGGTCTCGCAGCCGGCGCCATCATAGGTGGGATCATCGCCTCACAACAGCGCGCCTATGTCGGCAGAGGCGGGCACACGAGCTGGTGCTACTCGCGGTATAGATCATATCGGGCCTACGACAATACGTTCCAGCCCTATAACGGTCCCCGGCGGCAATGCTACTCGCCTTATCATTGATGTGAACTGCGGGTTTCGGAAAAGTCCGCATAAGATTTCCGGTGATCTCCGGATAGAGTGCCCTCCAACCTGATCATCAGGCCAGCGGCGGTTGTCCGGTGATTATGGCGGTACTACAGGGCGCGGCGCGAAATAATCGATATCCTGGCGCTCGTCCTGCAGCACTATGAGCAGCCCGTGCTCTCGGCCGCCGCATTCCGTGTACCGGGGCGCGCGGCATTGAATGCTGTATATCAGAATGTTCTGTGCACTTTGGGTGGTTCAAAAGGCATGGAATACCGGCCTATCGAAAAGTTCCGATACGGCTTAGCGACACTTCTGGTGAGGCGCCCACATCTCCGTTGCCATGCGAAGACCGCCCATGGTGGAGCGAGGCTGTCGAAAATTATGCCGACGCCGTTCGGTTCCGCGACAAACTGCGGGTCGAGGGGGATGACGGACAGCTGATCGCGGAATGCGAGCAACTCTGCCGTCAGCTTGAGGATGAGCTTGAAGGCTATTTCACCGCCGCAGGGGGACAATGAAGCCCTTCAACGAGCTCTAAAAAATTCTCGTCTCACTAGGATATATGCTCAAACGGCGATCAAATCGTCCTGCACAGAGCTTAGAGATTTCTAGCGAAGCAAAAACACTCGATAGATGGGCAACGAACGCCTTGACGTTGGGGCTATCGCGCCGACTGTCTGGCAAAGGAGCGGTGATTGTGGCGCGGGGCCGCAAATCTTACCGCAGCGGCGGCACGAGCTCTCCGCGTCGGGCATAGGGTGCGGCAACAAAGGTGCGAGTGACACCAATGCCGCCGCCGGCCGCCATTATGGCGGAGACCGCATGGCCTGACGATTGAGACATCAAGACAAGTTCAATGCAATTTCACGTGCGGGCGGAAAGATCGACCGCTTTGCCAGGAGAGAAGGAATTGAACGCCGGCCAAGCTCTCCGACTACCGAAACTCCTCCTCGGCCAGATTTTTTGACCTATTCAGCCGGGGCGGTTCCGACGATGACACCATCAGGTTCGGTGCTGAGCCAACGGTAAAGCATACCGCCGATCACGCCGCCGGCAATCGGCGCCAGCCAGAACAGCCACAATTGCTGAATGGCCCAGCCGCCAGCAAAAATGGCGACGCCCGTGCTGCGTGCCGGATTTACGGACGTATTCGTGACATCGATGCTGATCAGGTGGATGAGCGTCAGTCCGAAACCGATGGCGAGCGGCGCAAAGCCAACGGGTGCTTTGCCATGCGTTGCACCCATGATGATAAACAGGAACACCGCCGTCAGCACCAGTTCCGCAAGGAAGCACGCGAACATGCTGTAGTGGCCGGGCGAGTGTTCGCCATAGCCGTTTGACGCGAAGCCCCCGGAGAGGTCAAATCCGGCTTTGCCGCTGGCAATCAGATAAAGCAGGCCGCCGCCGACAATGCCGCCGACGACCTGAGCGATGATGTAGGGAACGATCCGGTTTACCGGGAACCGGCCGCCCGCTGCAAGGCCGATAGTGACGGCGGGATTGAGATGGCAGCCAGAGATATGGCCAATTGCATAAGCCATCGTCACAACCGTCAGGCCGAATGCCAACGCCACGCCAAGATATCCGATCCCGACATTTGGTAGGCCCGCCGCGATAACGGCGCTGCCGCAACCACCGAACGTCAGCCAGAACGTACCGATCGCTTCAGCTGTGTATTTCTTCATCGTCATAGCAACCCTCTCAATCCAAGATAATGCCTCGCCATCGCAGCAGAAGCGGGATGCAACCTACCCCTGATAAATTGCGCGAGGCATACCATTGCCTGTCTCTCGAGGACGGCACCCTCAACCAAGAGTCATGGCAGCCCGCTGCTTACGAGTTTCCAAGTGCTGCGAGGCGGCCAACGGCTCCCGCAAGGCCTTTGAGAGAGATCGGGAGGGTGACCTCCTTCGCATCCATCCTTTGGAGCTTGATCTCGAGCGACGAGCTGGTTTTCAGGGCGACCACCGTTTTTGCGTCAAAGCTCAGAGGCACGAGGCACCCTGCCGGCAGGCAGGTCGAAAACCTTAAAGGCTTCTGTGGCGCGGCATCATCAATCTGAAGAACGACACCTGCATCGAGGGCAAGCCCAAACGGAAGGACGAGGTTTCCGGCGAGCGTTCCATCGGCATTCCTGCGCAGTTCGATCGCCATCATCCGCTGCCCATTCTGCTGTGTCTGCTGCTGGGAAACGGCACAATCGGTCTGAGGCACACCGTGGCAAGCAAGACTCCAATCCTGGTATGTCTCTTGCAGGGATGAGGCACCGTTCGGCAGCTTGAAAACACCGTCTTGGGCGGATGCAGACCCAGCCAATGCCAGCAGAGACCCCGCCGATCAACGCACCGGCGTCGCCGTCGTCGAACGATCCATCCAGCCCGGCTTCAAACTTCCAAGTTGTGGCGGTATAGTCGGCTCCCGCGGTCGATGTCTCAGGCTCGAAATTTCCATGAGCCGCCTCGATGCGCGCCCAGATGGCTTTGCCGCCTGCCGGCGCCTGGTCGAGCATATCGGCACCTTGAGGCATGGTCTCGCCGGTGCCCCATGTCCGATTGCCGGTACGTTGCTGCAAGGTACCGAGCTCATTGAAGCTCTGCAGCACCCCGGCATAGGCCTCGTATAGCGGCACCCTTGGCGCATAAAGCGGCTGCTGCTGCGGATCCGACAGTGGATCGGTAGGATTGGCAGCAGTGCTGTACGTGGAGCGCAGATACCAGTCCCCATCAGCCGGCATCGGGCGCGGCTGGGTGCAGATAAAGAAGGGGGATCTATGACGGCCCCGGAACCGAGCCAGCATTGGGCGCCGCACGTATGCCGAGCCTGTCGGTAATGGGCGGTGTCTTTTTCCTTCGCCAGTGAGCCTGCTAGCGCGGGCTTTGCGAACAGCCCTTTGAAATCGGTCTCGTGCCCGATGAGGCATCAATGGCCGCGTGTTGTCTTTTTCCGACGAGGGATTATTGGCAAGTGCTTGACCACGAACGGGTTCGCTAATAGCGGCCATGCGCTGGCCAGCTTTGCGAGGTGATATTCGTTGTGAACTCCTTGCTCATAAAGAGTTACAACGATTGCCGCCGCTCGCTCAGCTTCATCTGAACTCTTCAGATTCAATATTGAGAGGACCTGCCCGAAAGGTCGCGCTGTCCCAAGATTTCATCGTGGTTTCGAATATATCTGTTAACCATCGAGCCATCCATTGCGGTGTTTCGTGAGGCTTGATGCCGGTGACCTATCTCGCACCGCGACAAATTATCTGTTCACTACCACCACCGTGAACCCGTCGTGCTCAAAAAGGCGGCGTACAACGCAAATTTACAAGCTGTCCTCGCAAGCTACCCGCGGGCGGAGGCGTTATGGTCGCTCGTTCCTCGCGGCCTCGGCGGCCGATCAGATGCCTCTTGCCTCATCAGCTGTCAGCGCGGTTTCCCGCGTGCCGGACACAATTATCTCCAAGACCTCGTGCTCGTCAGTATTCTTGATATAGCGGTCGCCGACATACTCCCCGCGCTTGAGGACCATAACGCGATCACCCACAGCAAAAATGTCGACCAAGCGATGCGAGATGATGATCTGGGCAACACCCTGTTTCTTCAACTCCAGCATGGTTTCAAGCAGCCGTTCGGTTGCCATCACGGACAGGTTGGCGGTCGGCTCGTCGAGAATCACCACACGCGGTTCGAACGAGATCGCCCGGGCGATCGCCACGGATTGCTGGCGGCCGCCAGACAGGCTCTCAACCTTTTGATAGACGGAGTTGACGTCTACTTTGAGCCGCTTCAGCACGCCATCGGCTTCCGCATACATCTTCCGCCGATTGACAAAGGGGCCTTTAAGCGGCCAGCGGCCAAGAAATATGTTTTGGCCGACGTCCATGTTCCCGCAAAGCGCGAAGTCCTGGTAGATCATTTCGATGCCGACATCGCGGCTCTCGTGCGGGCTCTTGAAATGCGCCGCTTGCCCGGCAACAAGGATTTCGCCCGCATCCCGTTGATAGGCACCGGTCAGGATTTTCATCAGAGTGGATTTGCCGGCGGAGTTGTCGCCGACCAGGCCAAGAATTTCCCCGGGATAGAGCACGAGGTCGACTTTGCGGAGCGCCTGCACTGCTCCAAAGGCTTTTTCAATGCTCCGCATTTCCACAATCGGCTTTCGTAGTGTCGCGTCAGCCATGGATGCCTTCCCCTGTTCTCGCGCCCCTTGCGAGGCGCGCCCGCAGGTGTCCGAAAATATTGGCCTGGCGCACCCATATATCGATCAGCACCGCGACAATGAGGATGACGCCGATAAATACGTTGATCCAGTGCTGCGGCATGCTGAATCCCTGGACGTTGAGTTGAAGAAGTGCCCGGACGAGCGTGATTACCGCCGCGCCAGCCAGTGAACCGATCACCGTACCATAGCCGCCGAAGATCGATCCGCCGCCAATGATTACCGAAGCTATGGCGTCCAGCTCACGGAACTGACCGGCAACCGGGTTGAAGCTGCGGAAGTATGCGACGTTGATGATGCCGGCCATGGTTGCGCAGAGCGCCGAAAGCATGAGCGAGATGAAGCGAACCCGGTTCGTGTTGATGCCGGCATAGGCAGCGGCACGAACGTTGCCGCCAGCGGCGCAAACCTTCAGCCCGAACGGTGTGAAGGCTAGTACGATGCCGGCGAGGAGCGCGACGAAAAACATCCAGATCGTCTGGACGCTAACAACCTCGGCCACCGTCCGAAAAATTCCCGGCGGCAGGATCAGACCAAAATGAAGGAGAACGTCATTCATTTTACGACCAAGAAGGTTGTAACCTTCTGGCCAGCCGGTCAGCTGTTGTCCTGCGACAAACCAAGCGGCCATGCCGCGCGCAATGTAAAACATGCCGAGCGTGGCGATGAAGGCGGGGAGTTTGAAGCCGATTGTCACGACGGCGTTGACGAGTCCGGCGACCATCCCTACCAGCAAAGCCATCGCAACTGCAGTGAACGGATCGGCGCCCAGCACCTTCAAGAAATAGGCTGCGGTGCTGCCGGCCAGGGCGAGCACTGCGCCAACCGAGAGATCGATGTCGCCGGCTGCGATGACGTAGGTGAGCCCGACTGCAATGATTGCCAGTTCCGTGTAGTTGAGCAGGATGGCGAAGGTGTTGGACAGGTACCACCAATAGTCCGGCCTTAGGGCGAGCCCCGTCAGCCACAATACGGCTGTGAGAATAATCGCGAGAGCGTCGCGGCGGGCGAAAAATTTGCCGAGTCCCGTGGCAGACAGTGCCGTGTCGGTCGCCATGGCGCCCTTGGTCTGGACGCCCTCAAGTGCCACGCCACCCATTTCATAAGCTGGTGGCGGCGGGCGGCGGCGCAGCCACGCCCAAAGTCGGCCCGCGATCTGGCGCCGAATGAGGATTGGCTCGACAAGCACGGCCATGACAAGAAGGAGACCTAGGAAAACCAGCACTGCGCCCGCGGGCAGCGTGAACTTGGCGCCGACCGCAATACTTTCACCGTCGATGACAACAGTCCGCGTGATCGGCCAGCCTTCGCGCAAGACCTTATCGATCAGGACGACGACCGCAGTGCCAAGGCACGATCCGATGACGCGCCCGCGCCCGCCAAGGATCGACGCGCCGCCAATGATGACCGATGCTATGACGGTGAGCTCCCAGCTTACGCCGTAGAGAGGGGTCACCCCCTTATCCTGGGCAGCCGACAGCAGAGCCGCAAGAGTGGCGCAGAGCGACGAGAGCAGATATGCGCGAATGCGCACCCAGCGCGTGCGAATGCCGGCATAGACTGCCGCCTGCTCGTTTCCCCCGGTGGCGAAAGTCTCGTAACCCCAGCGGGTTCCAGCAAGCACATAGGCCCCGATGAAAGCGATAAGGAAGAAGATCGCAATCTGATTGTTGAAGCCGAGAGCATTTGTCTCCCCCAGGTGGAAGAGCAGCGGATGGTCTTTCGTCTTATCTGAGTAGTAGATCGCTTGTCCATGCGTGAACGCGAGCACGAAGCCGCGACCGATAAAAAGCATTGTCAATGTCGCTATGAACGCAGGCACCTTCAGGATCGTAACGAGCGCGCCGTTGATCAAGCCAATTGCCGTACCCAACAGCACGCAGAGGATCACCGACGTCGTAACGCTGAAATCGAGAAAGTTCGGTGCAAAAAGCCTAGCGAAGACCACAGCGACCAACCCATACGTCGATCCGACCGAAAGATCGAGATCCCTGTTGGCGATCACAAACGTCATCCCAACCGCGATGATTCCCACACGGGAAGTGTCACGAAGAAGCGCGTGCAGGGCTTCCGTTGATCCGAAGAAGGCCGGATTGACGAGAGCGCCGCCAAAGTAGAGCAACGCAAGGAAGATCAGCAGCCCGACCTCCCAGCCGCCAGCGAGCTGAGGTGGCGCACGGCCCAGCGATGTCGTCGCAGTAAGCGCCATGATCTACCAATCCTTGCCGCCCGCCTTGCAGGAGGGCTTGTGCCCTCCTGCATTCTCCAGATGCTTCGAGCGGTTTAGTTTTCGAAGCGCTTGCCAACCTTTGCGACCGTATCCTTCGTCACGAGCTGGGCTCGCGTGTCGAGATTGGCGGCCGAAATGCCACGGTCAATTTGCAGGTAGAGCTGCATGACAGGCCAGAAGCCCTGCAGGAAAGGTTGCTGCCCCAGCGAGCCGGTCAGATTTCCGGCGGCAATACCTTCCTGCTGCGCCGGGCCGAGATCGAATCCGAAAGTACAGAACTTGCCGGTCCGCCCCATCTGAGCCACGGCTTTGACGAGCGGCGGCGTAAAGACGTTGTTGGCTGTGAAGGCGCCGACCACGTCACCACGCGACTCGAAGAGCGAAACAAGTGCGTTGACCGGATCGTTCGGATTGGTGTCGATGCCGACATTCTCCGGACCGGCGTCAACTTTGAAGGCGTCGAGTTTGCCGGCGTCCTTCAGCGTCTTGACGATCGCGTTGAAAGCGGCGGTCACGCGGTTGTTCACCTCGATGTTGCCCATCGCAGTGGAGGACGGCAGCACAATCGAGCCGCTGGTCGCTCCGCTCGCTAGCACGCATTTTGCCAGCGCCTCGCCGCCGATTGCCGCGGCCGATGCGTCCTGACCAGTATGGCTTATGCGGCTCCGGTCCAGGATGTTCGGATCGAACGAGTTGGTCGTAGCGACTGGGATGCCGGCCGCTTCAGCGGCCTTGACGATATCGTTATAGGCGCCGACCTGCGGCGTCGTCATTATAATCCCGTCGATGGTCGGATCTTGAACGATCTGGTTGAGGATCTCGATCTCCCGGGCGGGATCGTCCACAGGCGATTCCGAACCGAGCAACAATATCTTGGCACCGATCATGTTGCCGGCGACGGTCGCGCCCACATAGACAGGGTCAAAAAAGCCATTGCCCGCCGTATGCGTTACAATTGCGAAGGTCAAATGACCATCAGCCGAATGGAAATTCTTCGTGCCGGGGTCTTCCTTGGCGGCTTCAGCGAAATTGTAGCCGCCAACCGCTTTCTCGACGCTGCCGGACTGCGCAAATGCATGCGAGCTGCCAAGTGATAGTGCCGCGGCCGATGCCGCGTACAGCAAAATCCGCCTCATGTTTGGTCCTCCCATGAAACCAAAGGAGGAAAGCCGTTCGAGCGCAGTTTATCGAGAGCGGGGCCGAAGGCTTCCTCCCTAACTTGCTAATATTCTGCGCTATTCCGATGCAAGTAAACGATGAACTCATCGTATTGGCGAACTTGTTCGCCTCAGAAACATCCGATGATCGTTTTTTCGCGGAATCCGACTGGTCAACTCTCGGTAAAGCTGGGGAATATCCTGGCAGCTCAGGTCCGACCGCCCGCTCCGCAGGACGTTGGCACTCATTCCTTAGGGGCAAACTGTGACTTGTCTTCGGTATGGACACACGTCGGCTGGTTTTGCAGTTGAGATCCCATCAGGGGTGAGTAGCGGCCTGCCCGGTGGCAGAGTGAGGTCGCTAGAAAACTCTCTGGAGGCCAACCATGCCGATGACAGCAGATCAATCTCAAGCGCAGACCGCTACTCTCGTCGATCTTGGCGCAATTTTCGTCTCGTTGGAATTAAGCAAGTCAACATGGCTGGTGACGGCTCTGTCACCTGTCAGCAAGAAAATGTCCCGCCACACTGTCACTGGAGGCGATATCGCCGGTTTGCTTGCGTGCTTTGCARCACTTCGCCAGAAGGTCAAACGGCGAAAGAACMCATTGTACCCATTGGTCGTGATCCAAGAGGTCGGGCTGGATGGCTTCTGGTTAGGACGGGCGCTGAGCAAGGAAGCTTGGATAGAGAGCCACATTGTAGAAGCCGCATCGATTTTTGCCGCGCCGGCATCGGCGGGCGAAGACCGACCGCATCGACGGTGAGACGCTGATCCGCGCTTTGATTGCATGGAAAACCTCGCGCGGCTGATCGCCCGCTTCAAGCTTGACGGTGGACAATCGGTGCCGCGCAGCGCCACGTTGGACAACCGTCCGGTCGCTTCACCGGCGCGCGCGCTCGGCCGCAGGCTCTCAAACGCCTTCTCGGGCAACGCTGCGCTCGCTGCCAAGGGTGACTGGAAGGAGTTTTGATGAACGAAACCAAGTGGTCATGAGGCGCAAAGAGACATTGAAGATCATAGTTCCTTATCTTGGCGATCTGCGGCTCTGAAACGGAACTAGTTCGACCGAGAATTCGACGGGGGCAGCGTTGGTGCCGCTGCCCCCGTCATTCAGTTTAAGCTTGACGGCCTTTTCCTTAACTAAACGTTCTAGCGATTAGATGCTTAATTGTGCTTGAGCCTGTAAGGTAAGGTGATAAATGCAGCGGAATGATCTCGGCGACCTGAACGTTTTCCTCGCCGTCGCGGAGCCTCACGCGCCACGGCGCGATTGGCCCAGTCACAGTCATCGCTGAGCCAGACCGTGCGTCCCGCTCAAGTACCGTTTCCCACCGCCTTAGCTAAAGAAAGGTATTTCAGCTTCTTCGGCCAAAACG
The DNA here is from genome assembly GCF_036528765.1 of Rhizobium sp. BR 362. Classification (NCBI taxonomy): domain Bacteria; kingdom Pseudomonadati; phylum Pseudomonadota; class Alphaproteobacteria; order Hyphomicrobiales; family Rhizobiaceae; genus Rhizobium; species Rhizobium sp. BR 362. The sequence goes on from NZ_JARWGH010000026.1 coordinate 25,502, forward strand.
CCCGCCGTGTTTCGCCGGCAGAGATTTTGTCGTCATGCGCATTCATCGGTGCTTGTTTGGGTCGAATATTTGCTCGTTTCTTTTCCCGGCCGCTCCTCCAACATGTATTCCACCGCCCTTTTCGCACCGCCTATGGTAAGATACTGGCCACCCCCGTAAGTTTCGATCGCACTAGCAGCGCCCGCCAGGAGCTCGGATGTCTCGGCGTCATGGTAAATAAATTTTTCTCCTGGGAAACTCCACTCCCCCTTGAATCCTTAAGGCGCTGAATTACATACAAATTGTTGATCGCCCTATGGGGATTGACACAAGTCCAGGAGACGCCGGTCGCTCTTGGCGTCTCCTTGTATCCATGTTGCTTATAAGGAGGATATGGCTATGAGGACAAACCTCGATTTCTCTCCCCTGTTTCGGTCAAGCATCGGCTTCGACCGTATGTTAAACGCGCTCGAGGCCGCAAGCCGCGCCGAGATGGTCGACAACTGGCCCCCTTACGACATAGTGAAGAACGGTGAAGATGACTACCGCATCGCCATGGCTGTGGCCGGCTTCTCGCAGGACGAGCTGGCGATAACGCAGGAGCAGAACCTGCTCATCGTCTCGGGGCAAAAGGCGAATGGTGAAGAGGCTTACTATCTGCATCGTGGCATCGCCGGCCGTTCGTTCCAGCGTCGGTTCGAACTGGCCGACTACGTGAAGGTGGTGGGCGCGGGTCTGGTCAACGGTCTGCTTACGATCGATCTCAAGCTTGAAATCCCTGAGGAGATGAAGCCGCGTCAGATCGCGATCGGAACCGATGTGGCGATGCCGCAAACCAAGCAGATCGAGGCTGACAACCAGGCGGCCTAAGGCTTGCTCGACCGCAAGGCACGCACCAGGGCGCCGGGCCTCGCCCGACGCTTTTGGACAGCGCTTTGCTTGTTGAACCTACGGAAAGGAGAAAAACCATGAGTGTTCGTGACCTAATCCCCATGCGCCGCAACGATGGCGGAAAGGCTGTTGTTCGCGATGACGAACGTGATCCTTTTCTGTCTCTACATCGCGAGGTGAACCGGCTGTTCGACGACGTCTTTCGCGGCTTTGGGTCCGGCCTGACATCTTTCAGCAGCGGCTCCCAGTTCGGGGCCGGTTGGCCGAGTGTCGAGGTCTCCGACTCCAACAACCAAATTAAAGTGACGGCCGAGATGCCTGGCCTTGAGGAGAAGGACGTTGAGGTCCTGCTGGAGGACGGCGTCCTGACGCTGAAGGGCGAAAAGAAGTCGGAGACCGAAGACAAGGAAAAGCAGTTCTCCGAGCGCTATTACGGCCGCTTCGAGCGCCGAATTCCGCTGGGTGCCGAAGTCGAGGACGATCAGGTGAACGCCACGTTCAAGAACGGCGTGCTGACCGTCACCTTGCCGAAAACCGCGAAGGCGCAATCGCAGGTCAAGCGCATCACCATCAAGAGCTGATCTAACGAATGAGCGGCGGCCGGCCAGTTTGGCAGCCGCCGCCCACGTTAATGTGCAACCGACCGATAAGGAGTAATGAACGATGCTAGAGTCCCTGTCTTCGAACAACCGGACCGCTTTCGATATCGTCAATATCGTTGCCGGTCTGGTTCTGTTGCTGTCGCCCTGGCTGTTCGGCTTTACAGGCGAGCCCTCCGCCGCCTGGAATGCCTGGATCGTCGGCATTGCGATCGCGGTGATCGCAGCCGTGGCACTATATGCTTTCTATGAACCCGAGGAATGGATCAATGTGGTGCTAGGCATCTGGGCCGTGATCGCGCCATGGGCCCTCGGCTTCTCCGCAATCACAGCGGCAACCTGGGTGCATGTCATTGCCGGTATTGCGGTCGCAGTCCTGGCGGCCGGCAGCATCTGGTTTAACCATAACCATCCACTATCCACCACTTAGGAAATAAGGACGGGCCCGTCTCGGGCCCGGTTCTTTTCAACGCTTTAGGCGCCAAAACGTGAGGGAAGGTGGTATGCAAAGACCTGCGTACCGCGCGGATGGTCCTCCTATAGATCGGTGAATCCTCATGGATAAGGCCGCCGGAATGAGCACAGAGGTACGGAGTTGCCACCTTAAAGCAACTCACCGTGGCTCTAGCGTCGACGCATGCGGCAGACCATCGCCGCTTTACGAGCAGTCCACACTTCTAGCCGCCCCGCGCGGAGCAGCGCCGCATCGAACGACGCTGCCGAACAATCCCTAGTTTGGTATAGGCGGATCGTACCGCCAAGAGTTACAGAGAAGCGGTGCGCTGGGGTCGCATCGGATGCCTGTTCGGCCTAGCCTTCCAGGGCAACATGACGGCTGGCATTCCTGCCTCGAGGCATGCGGCTATGAACGCCTCCCGCGCTAAGACCGCGGGAACAACGCCATTGATTGCGCCGCGGCAGTTCTTGACCGCCCGCTCGTGGCGCTCGCCATTGCGCAAAGGCCACTCGTTCTCCAAAAAATCCAATGCGTCATAGACGCCCGTGAAAGTGCGCTCCAGGCCACACTGGAGCCGGATGGTTACCGGCCGGGTCCAAGGGACATCGTTCAGCGGCATATTTTTCCTCCTTTCATGCCACCAATGTTCGCCTGAAATTGATATTGTGCGAGCTCACCGCTCCTTCAAGATCCTGCGCGTAGACGTGAGCGATGAAAGAGTGCGGCCGGCTTATCTCTGCCGATTCGGGCTTCCATACGAAGCCGAGCTAGAGCAATCCGGGCTTCTTGTTGCGCGCTCGTCATCCTAACGGACGGCGAGCGCCGAAGCGCGTTTTAGTGCACGGAATGACTGATCATGTGGTAAGGATGGACTGCCTTGAACTGCGAGATCATCGCAGTTGCCTGTTGCAGTACGCGCGCGGCATTTTCGGGTTCGTCGCGGGCGAGTTCATCGGCATTGACGCGGATTGCCTCTGCCATATTGGCCGAAAGTGCGGCAAAGTGCCTGTTGCCGTCGAAAAGGGCTTCGCGTGCCGTACCCTCCAGGGTGCGGGCGATGTCGACGAAGACCTCTTCCCGTTCCTCGATGCTGAGGTCTTTGATAAATTCGATTTTTTCTTTCATATCGATCTCACTCCGAACAGACGTGCGATAGTAACCGAGCTCATCAAGCCTCGGCTAGCTAACAGCTAGGAATGCGAAAATCTGGATTCAAGTCCCATTGCCGCTTGACTCGCCGCCGGACAACTCCTCCGCAACGACATGGCTGCGCGAACGCGACCACAGGCTTTTCAGAATTGGAATGTGGTAGCGGACGCCGGTTCCTTACACGCCAGTGTCCCTACCCCAATTACGAGCGAAGTTGCGGGCTAAAAAGGGGAGTTTGTTGCCCCTTTTCATTGGTTTAGCAGTCGTCACTCTAGAGTGCTAATTTTTTCGTTTTCTCCTCTTGAAATCGAAAATTCCGGAAACCAGATCATTTCGCGCAAGGCGCTCGTGTGAGGTTTTGCACCCGCCCGGACTGGTTATCCGGTCCGGACAGGGGAACAACATCGTCATCGTTTATGTACTGGAGGAAAGCATGTCGTTCCGACCGCTTCATGATCGCATTCTCGTCCGCCGCGTCCAGTCTGAAGAAAAGACAAAAGGTGGCATCATCATCCCCGACACTGCCAAGGAGAAACCGCAGGAGGGCGAAGTCATTGCCGTCGGTGCCGGCGCACGCAATGAGGCCGGACAAATCCAGCCGCTCGATGTCAAGGCCGGCGATCGGATTCTCTTCGGAAAATGGTCCGGCACCGAGATCAAGATCGACAATGAAGATCTGCTGATCATGAAGGAAAGCGACGTCTTGGGCATCATTGATGCCAAGGCAGCCGAGAAAGAGGCGGCCTGAAACGGCGCAGGGCAAATTTTCACCAGTCAAACCAAGCTGCCTAACGAGGAGTGAAGATATGGCTGCTAAAGACGTCAAATTCAACATCGACGCTCGTGAACGTATGCTGCGGGGCGTCGACATCCTTGCCAATGCGGTCAAGGTGACGCTCGGTCCGAAGGGCCGCAACGTGGTCATCGATAAGTCCTTCGGCGCTCCGCGCATCACCAAGGATGGCGTCACCGTCGCCAAGGAGGTCGAGCTGGAAGACAAGTTCGAGAACATGGGCGCACAGATGCTGCGTGAAGTCGCCTCCAAAACAAATGATCTTGCCGGCGACGGGACGACGACTGCGACGGTGCTTGCTCAGGCCATCGTTCGCGAAGGCGCCAAGGCCGTTGCCTCCGGCATGAACCCGATGGACCTGAAGCGCGGCATCGATCTTGCAGTCGACGCCGTCGTCAAGGAACTGAAGACCAATGCACGCAAGATATCCAACAATTCCGAAATCGCTCAGGTTGGCACCATTTCTGCCAATGGCGATCCAGAGATTGGGCGGTATCTCGCTGAAGCGGTGCAGAAAGTCGGCAACGAAGGCGTCATCACCGTTGAAGAAGCAAAGACCGCCGAGACCGAACTCGAAGTCGTGGAAGGCATGCAGTTCGACCGCGGTTATCTCAGCCCGTATTTTGTAACAAACGCCGAAAAGATGCGGGTCGAATTCGAGGAACCGTACATTCTCATTCATGAGAAGAAGCTGTCGAATCTGCAGTCGATGCTGCCGGTTCTCGAAGCGGTCGTACAGTCCGGCAAGCCGCTTTTGATCATTGCCGAAGATGTCGAAGGCGAAGCACTCGCAACGCTCGTCGTCAACAAGCTGCGCGGCGGTTTGAAAATCGCGGCTGTCAAGGCTCCTGGCTTCGGCGATCGCCGCAAGGCGATGCTGGAAGACATTGCCATCCTGACGGGCGGCACCGTCATTTCCGAAGATCTCGGCATCAAGCTGGAAAACGTCACGCTCAATATGCTGGGACGGTCCAAGAAGGTGTCGATCGAAAAGGAGAATACGACGATCATTGATGGCGTCGGTTCGAAATCGGAGATTGATGGCCGGGTTTCCCAGATCAAAGCCCAAATCGAGGAAACCACGTCGGACTACGACCGCGAGAAGTTGCAGGAACGTCTTGCCAAACTCGCCGGTGGTGTCGCGGTCATCCGCGTCGGCGGCTCGACCGAAGTGGAGGTGAAGGAAAAGAAGGACCGCGTCGATGATGCACTGCACGCAACCCGTGCGGCCATTGAAGAGGGCATTCTTCCGGGAGGCGGTGTGGCGCTGCTGCGCGCCATCAAATCGCTGGACAATCTCACGACCGAAAACGACGACCAGCGCGTTGGTGTCGATATCGTCCGCCGCGCCATTGAAGCACCGGTTCGGCAGATCGCCGAGAATGCCGGTGCCGAAGGCTCGATCATCGTAGGAAAATTGCGCGAAAAAGCCGATTTTTCGTTCGGCTGGAACGCTCAGACCAACGAATTTGGGGATCTTTATGCTCAAGGCGTCATCGACCCCGTCAAGGTCGTGCGTACCGCGCTTCAGGATGCAGCCTCGGTCGCCGGTCTGCTGGTAACGACGGAAGCTATGATCGCCGAGAAGCCAAAGAAGGAAACCGCACCTGCTTTGCCGGCAGGGGCTGGGATGGATTTCTAAGGGGCTATGGTCCGCCCGCTTCGGTGGGCGGACCTTACCCCGCAACGAACGGGATGAAAAACCATAATAATCATCTTCTGCAAGGAGGCGAACGCGATGCGAAAGGTAAACGACACGAATTCCGTATCTCAACAAGCTGCCACGGCAGCGATCAGCGCCGGACATCTGCTGCACCCAGCAATGCACTTCGGTCACCCGCGTGAGGTTCTGACGAACGAAAACATCAGCAAGGATGAGAAGCGAGCAATCCTTGCCTCATGGGCGTCCGACATATCCGCGATCGAATCCATACCGGCCCTTCGGCGTTATCCCGGGATGAGCGAGATCGTCTCCTACGACGAAATCCTTGCGGCCCTGAAAGCGTTGGACGGCGACGATCAAAGCCACGCGACGCAAAATTCATCCCCCTCCATCGACACCAAAAAGACGAACCGCCGAAGACTACAAGTACGTCAATCGGTCGGCTTCGGCCTGTGCAGCTATTGGAAAGGAGGACGTGCCAGACAACCGTTCGAGATTTAGAAGCTCCATCTGTGCCCCTGCGTGCTTTTAGGGACGCGGGCATGGTTTTTGCCGACGACTCTTTGCTTCTCCAGGAGGTTTTGCCGATGAAGATCGCTCAGATCGCACCGCTCGCCGAAAGTGTTCCACCGAAACTGTACGGGGGAACCGAGCGTATTGTCTCCTATCTAACTGAAGAACTCGTCCGCCAAGGCCACGATGTCACACTATTTGCTAGTGGTGATTCCGTTACCAGCGCAGAACTGGTGCCGTGCTCGGGCGTCGCGCTCAGGCTCGACCCCACCGTGAAGGATCCCCTACCGCACCAGGTGATCATGTTGGAGGAAGTCCGCCAGCGGGCGCGCGAATTCGACGTGCTGCATTTCCATATCGATCTCATGCATTTCCCGCTCATTAGGGAGTTTGCAGACCGAACCGTGACAACGCTGCATGGGCGTCTTGACCTGCCAGATCTGCGTCCGATCTACAGGGCTTTCCCCGATCTTCCGCTGGTGTCCATCTCTAACGACCAGCGTCGCCCAATGCCGCCCGTCAACTGGTCGGGAACAGTTTATCACGGCTTGCCCCTCGATCTGCTTCCCTTCACAGAAAAACCAGCCGGAAACTATCTCGCCTTCCTCGGCCGAATTTCTCCGGAAAAGCGCCCGGATCGCGCCATCCGAATTGCCGCTAAGATGGGAATGCCGCTGAGGATTGCGGCCAAAATAGACAATGCCGACAAGGCCTATTGGGAAACCGTGATCAAGCCGATGGTGAAAAACCAACCGAATGTAGAATTCGTTGGTGAGATTAACGAGCATCAGAAGGCAGCCTTCCTTGGCAATGCGGGCGCCCTGCTCTTCCCGATTGACTGGCCTGAGCCCTTCGGTCTCGTCATGATAGAGGCAATGGCGTGTGGCACACCCGTTATTGCTTTCCGTTGCGGTTCCGCTCCCGAAGTAATCGATGAGGGCATCTCCGGCGTGTTGGTCGATAGCGTGACGGAAGCAGTGGAAAATATCGAGTGGGTGTTGCGGTTTGATCGGCGCAAAGTACGGGAGAAGTTCGAGGAACGCTTCAGCGCCGAACGGATGGCTCGAGACTATCTCAACATCTATCGGCAATTGCCTGGCACGCGGACGCAAGCTGCACCGCTTCGCCGCGCGAATGGTCAGTCCCTAGATCTTCAAGTCGTGGCATAGGAAACGGAGCGGAGAGAAAATTGAGGGGCCGCGCCGCCTTGAGCTGGCTTTTTCCACTCGGCACAATCGGCTCAGTCTGAGCAGACAGGTTTCCCTCTCTTGGGGCACCTGTCTTTGTCAGCCTCCTGTGCTTCGGAGCTTCAAGTCTCATGAGGCGCTTCCGGTTCATAGCCAGCATCCATCACCATCAGACCGTCTAAAAACTCCATCAACGATTCCAGCCGGTTGCGATTGATGGTAGATTTGACCATGGCGCATTTATCTGGAAGAAACCGCTCTCAACTGTTGCTTCTGCCCGAAGCTGTTGACGATTATGTGGGACCGGAGAATCCGGTTCGATTCATCGAGGCTTTCGTAAATGGCCTGGATCTTTTCGTGGCCGGATTTGTTCGAGTCAAACCGAAGGAAACCGGACGTCCGGGCTATGATCCTGCTGATCTCCTTAAGTTGTACATCTACGGTTATCTGAACCGCATCCGCTCAAGCCGGCGGCTGGAAGCGGAGGCTCATCGCAATATTGAGGTGATCTGGCTTCTGCGCCATCTGACGCCGGATTTTCGTACCATTGCTGCTTTCCGCCATGCGAACTGCGCAGCCTTCAAGCAGGTATTTCGCGAGTTTGTTATCCTTTGCCGTCAACTCGACCTGTTTGGCAGGGAGCTGCTTGCTGTGGATGGAACGCGGATCAAGGCAGTGAACAATCCGGCCCGCAATTTCACCCGCAAGGTGCTTTCGATCATTGTACAAAAGACAGACGAGAAACTCGCCGACTACATGAAGCGGCTCGATGAAAGCGATGCTGGGGACGATAAGGTCGGAAGCAATCGAGGTGACTCTGGCGGCAGCGACAACAGATTGGCAGAGAAGATCGCGGCGATCCAAGGTAAGCGCGACCGGCACAAAGCACTTCTGGAAGAGTTGGACAAGACAGGCGAAGACCAGATATCGCTGACTGACCCGGACAGCAGACGCATGGCGCCCGGGGCGAAGGTGAGCGTCGGCTACAACATTCAACTGGCTGTTGACGCTAAGCACAAGCTGATCGCCGGACAGGAAGTCAGCAATGATGTCGGCGACAGAGGGCTGCTTGCCTCAACAGTCAAGGTGGCGATGGAAGCGCTGGGTGCCAAGCAGATCGACGCAGTGGCGGATCGAGGCTATTTCAGCATCGATGACATTGAGGCCTGCGAACAGGCGGGTATTACTGCCTATGTGGCGAAGCCAATCGGCGGAAAGACCGTTGGCAAGGGCTTTTTCTCCAAGGAAGAATTCCGCTTCGATCCAGCGAATAACGTTTACATTTGCCCGAGTGGAGCAAGCCTGCCGGTCGTATTTCATGGCTTGGCGCGCGGCAAAGAGATGATTTATTATCAAAACCGTGCTGCCTGCAAAGAGTGCACTCTGAGAAGCCAATGCACGAACACGGCATCTCGCCAGGTCAGCCGCCGGCCAAATGAGGCGGTCATCGACCGCATGACCCCGAAAGGCTAGCAGCCCACCCTAACATTCTGGATAAACGCAAGGAATGCGTCGAGCATCCTTTCGGAACCATCAAGCAGTGGATGTATCAGGGTGCGTTTCTGATGCGTCGATTGGAGAATGTGCGCGGCGAATTCAGTTTGACCGCGCTCGCCTACAACATGAAAAGAACCATCACGATCGTCGGCGTATCGGGTCTGGTCGCCGCTCTCTCCACCTAATCGGTCGAAATACGCTTCGATCGTACCGAAAACCTCCAAAAAGCTCATGACAAGGCCGCTTAACGCGACATCGTAGGAGTTTTCAACCAATGTGCTGGATTTCGAGGAGAGCCGGCACCTTTTTTTGACCGCAGCTTGCTGAGTGCTCCAGGCACAGGGTTTTTAGACGGTCTGAATCTGATGAATCGAACCGGCGAACCGACTGTTGAAGAATTGATGGCGCGCATTGCCGCGCTGCAGGCGGAGAACCGTCAGCTCTCCGAACGCGTCATCAAACTCGAGGAAGAGCTGGCACTGGCACGGCTGCGTCGCTTTGCGCCGCGTAGCGAAAAACACGTTGATCGCCTCTTCAATGAAGCCGAGAAGACTGCCGCCGAGGATGACGGCGAAGAAGGCGATGTCGTCGACCTGCCGGACACTGGCTTTCCGACGATTGAAAAGCCGGAAGGCAAGAAACGCGTCCGCCGACCATTACCGGAAAACCTGCCGCGCGAGCGGGTCGAATATGACCTTGCCGACGATCAGAAGGCCTGCCCCTGCTGCCGTCACCACATGCATCGCATTGGCGAGGCCGTCACCGAGCAGCTTCATATCGAGGTGAAGGCGAAGGTCCTGCAGAATGTTCGATACAAATAATGCTTGCCGCCATTGCGACCGGACCGGCATCAATACGCCGGTGGTGATCGCGCCGATGCCCGCACAACCCTTGCCGGGAAGCATCGCCACGGCCTCGACGCTGGCCTTCGCGTTGGTTCATAAATATGTCGACGGCACACCACTCTACCGTCTGGCTCAGGCCTTCGAGCGCGCCGGCGTTCCCGTCAGCCGTGGCGCTCTGGGACACTGGGTGATCGGATCGAGCGAAAAGCATCTCTCCCGTATCTATGATGCCCTGAAGCTGCGGCTTCGGTCACAGCCTCTCATCCATGGCGACGAGACGACGGTTCAGGTCCTGAAGGAAAAGGACAGAGCGGCGACCGACACATCGTATATGTGGGCATATCGCAGTGGCGAAGACAGTGATGAGCCGATCGTTCTTCTCGATTATCAGTCGGGCCGCGGACAGATCCATCCGCAGACCTTCCTCGGCGATTACCGCGGCATAGTGATGAGCGACGGTTATTCCGCCTGGCGCACGCTTGCAGGTGCCACCCACATTGGATGCATGGCCCATTCAAGACGGCGTTTTGTCAATGCTCTCAAGACGAGAAACAAACCCGGTGGGCCGCCGGAGCAGGCGCTGAAGTTCTTCGAACAGCTCTACCGGATTGAAAAGCAAGCGCGGGACGAAAAACCGGACAAAGGTGAAACGCAAGCCGGCTGCATTCGCCGCTTTCGCCAGCAACACAGCGTGCCCATCCTTTCCGCCCTGAAGAAATGGCTCGACGACATCGCGCCGAAGGTCTTGCCCGATAGCAAGATCGGCGACGCCGTCTCCTATACCCTGAACCAATGGGAATATCTGACGCGCTATGTGCACGACGGCAGGGTGCCGATCGATAACAACCTTCTTGAACGGGATATCAGAATTTTTGCAACTGGCAGAAAAAGTTGGCTGTTCAGCGACACCATGGACGGGGCCAGGGCCAGCGCCGTGGTCTACAGCCTCATGCTGACATGCCGCGCATGTGGCGTGGAACCCTTGGCCTACGTGCGCCACATCCTCACCGAATTGCCGCAGCGCGCCGAAGACGTCGATATCACCGATCTCTTGCCATTCAACTTCGCCAAAACCACCGTCACCTGATCCGATGCGACCGGCCGAAAGGCTCTCCCGTCAAACGGGGCGCGTCAACGCGCATGGAAATTAGCGCTTACGTTGTTGGTACGGGCAGTTCCTCAACAGCACCTCGGCATTTAATCTTCATCTCTCTCGGCGATTCCAACCAACCAGCACAGAAGGACCAAGCAGGGTATGCCGACTTATTCGATGCCAACCACGCTTGGAGTGTAGCTAGGAGGCGCGTCAAGATAACGGTGTCAATGAGCACCCATGTACGGTGGCGCTTCGAAGCCTCAATTGGGCGTATCAATCAATGTTGCCATTTGTCGGCAGAATAGACGGTTTATACCTATTGTTGCTGGTAAGGCTGGTTTGGAACTATAATCGGAAGACCCTTGCTGATGGAACCGCAATGTTGTTGCGTCACCCAATCAGGCATTCCATCGATCGTGAGGCGATCTCCAAGTTCCAAAGTTGGCTACTGGAGGGCCGGTTTTGCGATGGAGCATTCCACGTGGCGACATTAGAAGCTCGCCCTACATTGGGGAAAAGAGCCTTTTAGCGGGTACCGATGCCAAACCCTTCCAATTCCTCAGCCCAAAGTACCAGCGACCCCAACACGGGTGCCAATCGCCAGTCGGATTCGGAATTCGCTGCCGACAAAGTTGAGGCACCGGCGCCCTCGCCGGACTCGGCGTCCAGTTCATCGGCCGATCCTGCGCGACAATCTGACGTAGCCTTTGTCCAAAGCAGACAGGCGACGCACAAGCACAATCTACTGCGGGCACTCTGTTATGATTTGCGCGCAAGCGCGATCTTCGCAAAAGCTAGGGCTAAAACGGCCGCCTCGTACGTGAGCACGAAACTAAACACGCTGAGCGGGCCGGAAAGCCCATCAATAGTCGGCAGTTTTGGCAGATGGGTCGCAACTGCTTGGGCTAAATTGGGAAACGGTATTCGTGGTCCGCACACAAAGCCGCTCGAAACCGAGCGGCTTGCTTCACCGCATAGAACATGGTGGAAAATCGCCGTAGGATTGGCCTTTCTTGCCTGCCTCGTTGTCGGAAGTGTACTGGTGTGGGCACTGAAAGACGTGCCCTGGGGCGAAATCCGGGATGGAACGTTAAAGCCCGTCGTGGTGCTGGAAACCGCGGACGGTGCGCCATTGGTGAGACAAGGCCCTTATCAAGAGCCCTATGCGCGTTATGATCAGTTTCCGCCGCATCTGAGCGATGCTGTCCTGTCCGTTGAAGATCGACGCTTCATGGATCATTTCGGCGTCGATCCCAGAGGGATTGCAAGAGCGCTTCTGCGAAACTTCGAAGCAGGCTCCGTGGTAGAGGGCGGTAGCACGATTACCCAGCAGCTCATCAAGCTTCAGTACCTAGATGCCGATCGGACGATAAAACGAAAAATTCAGGAGGTTATCATAGCCGTTTGGCTGGAGTGGAAGCTCGGCAAGCAGGAAATCCTGACACGCTATCTCAACAGCGTCTATCTGGGTGCCGGCGCTACCGGCATGCCGGCAGCCGCGCGGATCTACTTCAACAAGGATATCGAGGCTCTCAATCTACCGGAATCGGCGATGCTTGCGGGATTGCTGCGGGCACCGAGCCAATGGAATCCGATCGACAATTTCGAAGGCGCGTGGCAGCGCACTGCCGTTGTTCTTGACGCGATGGTGACCAACGGCAAAATCACCGCAGCGGAGGCGGAAGCGACCAAGGCGAGCTTCGCCAAACTGCATCCGACGACGCCGACACCGCGCTCCGGCAGCTGGTTTGCCGACTGGATTTCGCCGCAGGCGAGCGAAATCGCCGGCACCTGGCCGGGGTCAACCACAGTGCGCACGACGCTGGTGCCGCGGCTCCAGCAGATCGCCGAAGGGGTCGTGAGAAAAGCCCTGGATGGTGAAGGGAAGTCAGTCGGCGCATCGCAGGCCGCTTTGGTTGTGATGAGACCCGATGGCGCGGTCGTTGCCATGGTGGGCGGGCGCGACTACAAGGCAAGCCAGTTCAACCGTGCCGTCACCGCGATGCGGCAACCGGGTTCCGCCTTCAAACTGTTCGTCTACTACGCAGCGTTGAAGGCTGGACTCACCCTCTCCGACCGGATTCTAGACGCGCCAATCGACATCGACGGCTGGTCACCGGAAAATTCCAGCGGCGGCTATCATGGCTGGGTCACGCTTGCCGAGGCCTTCGCGCGGTCGCTCAATGCCGCATCGGTAGCGCTCACCGAAGAGGTCGGGCTCGACAAGGTGATCGCCGCCGCGCGTGAACTCGGCATCAAGACGCCGCTTGCCAACACGCCGTCTCTGACGCTTGGCACATCCGAGGTGAACTTGCTTGATCTCACCAGCGCCTATGCATCCGTCCATCTCGGCAGAGCGCCTGTCGAGCCCTGGGGCATCATGGACTTTCAAGCTGCAGGGCAGGCAAAGACGTTTCGAGTTGGTTCACAAGTAAAGTCGAGTGTCGACCTTTCCCCCTACCAGTCCGATCTCATTGGCCTGCTGCAGTTGGTGGTGGAACGCGGCACTGGACGAGGAGCCGACCCCGGCATGTTTGCCGCCGGCAAGACCGGCACCAGCCAGAACAACCGTGACGCTTGGTTCATCGGCTTCACGGAACCGCTCGTTGCTGGCGTGTGGGTAGGCAATGACGACGGCACGCCGATGAACGGTGTCACCGGCGGTGCCTTGCCAGCGCATATTTGGCGGGACTTCATGCGGGAGGCGATGACTGAGCCCGCGCCAAATTCACCGCAATCGAAAGAAGCGGCGATCGACAACTCAGGAGCAACGCAGGTCTGCAACATCGCTGCCTGCTCCCGCACCTATCGCTCCTTCCGGCCTGCCGACTGCACCTACCAGCCTTATGCCGGCCGACGGCGACTTTGTGAAAAGTGACCATCACTTTGGCGAACCTCCGAAGCGAATTGGAGAATGCGGCCGCTTTTTGTCCTTTGGTATCAGTTATGATGTTTTTGCAAAGACATTATAATTGCACGGGAAACCGCTGGAACACGGGCAAGGTCCTTCATAGCGCAGCGCGAAGGCTAGTTGTCCGGCAAGGTCGTTGTCCGACTGGTGGCGCGGCGTGTAAATGTTCCAACTCTCAGCCCGATAGACTTTGTGGTGCGGACCGATCGCTGATAGGGCGATTGGCACGGGCGCCGGTAATTCAAATGCATCGATGAAGGCCGCATAGCCGACGGGGATAGCGGCTTCTGGCATCCAGCGGCCGTGAAAGTGCTGACCGCGCCTCAAAACGTCTTTCTTTGTCCCTGCTTCATGAATCCTGATATCCGCTTCTGAAAATTAGTTTTGGAGCGAAGCTCTCATGAAATTCGATCAGCGGCAATGAATTCCGATGATTGGGGAGGCACTTCTGCGAAATAGATTCTAATCACGTGATGAACGACATGTTCTAAATGCAGACGATGAAGATAACCGATCCTTTACAAGCGAGTTTGTGATCAAAATCGAGAGCCACTGGGCGCGCTTTTTCCCCATCCGTCACAGCCGCTGAAAGCGCGTCAGTGGCCGGACTAAGGGGGAAATTTCGTAAAATCGGTTGTTTGCGGAAGATCAGCGCTATGTCCTCGACTGTCGGTGCCCACCTATCAAGCGTGTGGCACATTGCGAAGACTGGCCTTTCCGATCGGCGTCAGAGTGGTCTGACGTTTTCCGCCTTGGACTTGCCGGTCTTTCGATCCTGGCCAAGATCATAGGAAACGGACTGCCCCTATCTGAGCGCGTCGCCATATTGGAGGGCGGAGACATGCACGAAAACGTCAGTCCCTCCGGAATCCGGTGTAATGAAACCAAAGCCTTTGTCTGTGTTGAAAAACTTAACCTTGCCAGTCGGCATGACATTCCTCGTGATTTGTAAGTTGGTTGCGGCGGCAACCTAGCGACCAACCATCGCTAGATCAAGCCGATTGGTTACAAGCGCTCGGCCGCGCGGCTTTGGGACCGTCGTACCGCTGGGCATGTCTTCTGCTGCTATGCTGTGGCTCGGGTTTTGCCAGCAAACTTGTCCTCAGTGTCGTTGATGGGTCCGTTATAATATTTTCGCGGGCCAGAAGCCCCGGGGCGAACGCCGGTCCTCCGCCGGCTTGAAGATGATTGATTTGCTCTCAAAGGTCGGAGAGATTGAGCTTATGCATCATGGTGGCTAATCCAGCGTGCGAGTTGAACGTCTCCACGCGCCAAATGACCAACCGCGCCGCACGCCCGTTCTTTCGTTCCGCATCCTTTTAGTAGCTGGATGCTTGCTGAACGGAACGATGTCGCGATTGCTCCATGGCTTCGAGGAGTGGGATGCTCCGGTTGGCCGCCTCCGTCAGATAGCCCGATCGCAAACCATGCGCCGAAAACTCCCCAACCTCCAACCCAGCCATTCTCACCCTCTGCTTGACGATATGATTGACCGCCTTCGGATCGAGCGCGCGGCGGCTGACATTGCCCCGGCGTTCCACCAGGCGAGTAGGAAATTCGCCACCCGCCGCCCCTGGCCACTGATCGTATCCTGCCGCAACACCGCCTTGAATGTTTCGGTTTCAGCTCATCGAGCATGATCGCGACAAGAACCAAGGTATCGACAGCGATCACTTCGACAACCCATTCTCGTCGTAGAGATCGTCATGCGCCGATGTGGTGCCGGCCGGCACGCTGCGCCGGCCTTCGGCGGCGAGTTCCCACACGGCATCCAGTGGATGGCTATGGCTCTGCTGGCGCAGTTCGAGATCATAACGCTCGAGTGCCTGCTCTACGAGCCTGTTGATCGGCTGACCGGTGCGGCGCGCCAGCGCGTGCGCCAGATCTCTGGCCTTGGTGCTGCGGACGGAGAGCTGCGGTTCGGCCACGGTTTGCTCCAAGTCTAAAATCGTGCCTTCAACATAGCCGCTGGAGCCCGGATGGCAAGAAACTCGCCTGAGCACGCGTCGACTGCCCTACAGGCCAATTAGGCCGCCCAACCTTTATCGAGACCCATTGTCTATGGCGTGTTGATCGCGGCATGGATTGCTTCGGCGGCCTCGGAAAGCTTGTTTGCCTCGTCGTTCGGCTGGCTGTTGGTCTGCACAGTGATTAGAATGCCATCTTCCTCGTACCACACATAAAGAGTGCGATAGCCCAGGGTCATGCCCTGATAGAACCAGGCCGGGCCGCCCGGTATCATGCCCTGCACGAGGCCGAGGGCAAAGCCCTGAGGATGCTCCTCACTGATCTCGGTGATCGGTTCCCCTGTCTTGGTCGAAACCATCGACATCCATTCGGCTTGTTGCTTCGGCGGAACCACACGGCCTTCGAACACGGCGCGCATCCAGCGGGTAACATCGCGCGCGTTGGAGATAGCGCCGCCCGCGGCCTGAGCCCAAGAGGTGCTGTCTTCGCGCACGTCGCGACCGATCATCGGCTTGTTCCAACTTTCCTTACAGTCGGGTGGCTGGTATTCGGCGCAAGCGGTGTTTTCGAAATAGCCGTGCGCCAATCGGGCGATCACTTCCGGTGGGTAGGCCCCCGGAGAGTAGAAGGTGGAGTGGAGGCCGTGCGGTTGGATAACGAGTTCACGGACAAGCTCCTGATAGGGTTTGCCCGTCGCCTTGGCTGCGATCAGGCCGGCGAGAATGTAGTTGGTGTTGGAGTAGTGGTACCCCGCAGTCACCGGCAGGTTGTTGCTGCCGTTGGGATATGCCGCGGCGATCAGTTCTTCCGCGGTTAAGTCGCGTTTCGGCTGCTCTACCCAGCTACGCGAGATGAATTGGGTCTCAGAATAGTTCGGGATACCACTGGTCATATCGAGAAGGCGGCGGATGCTGACGTTGCCCCAGGCGGGATATTGCGGCAACCACTTTCCGACCGTGTCATCAATGGAGAGGAGCCCTTTGGCTTCCAGTTTCAGGATCACTGCGGCAGCGAAGGACTTCGAAGTGCTACCCATGGCGAAGAGGGTATTCTGGTCTACCGGCGGATCGTCATCGGCTCTTCCGGTCTTGCCTGCAAAGGCTTCGATGTTCGGACCTGATGCGCCAAGGCTGACATAGGCCGCGATGCCGGTGACACCCTCGAGTGGTGAGCGTTCCGCGAGCCAGGCGTCCAGCGCTTTCTGTACGCGCTGAGTTTGCGTGGGCGTTTCGCTGGCAAACGCCGTGCCCGTGACAAAAAGAACGATTGCTGCCGCGAGTCCTCGACATCTATCCAGTTCCATGATTGCGCCACCCCTCCGGGAAAGTAGCCATTCCTTGAAATGAACATGACAGATCGGGAATAAAATACTGGCCGAACTAGCAAAACGCTATGGGCCGGGATGCTGGTGACCAATAGACACTACAACTGACGGGCGGTCAATTGGGAGGAATTCTCGACCTCCCGCAGGCCGAGGCAAAGAAAGATTGAATGTGGCAACGACTGCCTTGGAGAGGCATTGCCGCCCAACAGTCTTGGCAATCGCTCGGTGGTGCCTCCGAAGAACCAAGCGCCGCTATGCGGCCGATGATCAGCTAGAAATCCGCTGGCGTAATCCCCAAACATAAAGCAGTGCGGCCAGGGTTCTCGTCGGATGGATTCGGTTCCATGACCGATGGTGCCACCCGCGGTCCGCCCTCTGCGAAAGCTGTGGCGCTGCTGGGCGCCCGATGCAATTCACGTCGTCAAACGCGTCCTGCCCGATTGTGAACGGCTGCTTCATAACCCATCGACGTTATCGCCGATAGTCGCGCGCGGGGAGCAGCGGTACATCTGGGGAGCAAATCTGAACTCGCGCCACAATTCAGTAGCTTGGGGAGCAATCGAGGTTTCAGATGCGCGATGATCCGTAGAGAAAGAGAGAGACAATGCCAGACGCGACATTTTCCCGACGAGACATCCTTTGGGCGGGGGGCGCGCTTGTCGCCGGCGCCGCTTTCGCTGAACCGCTCAAAGCCGCGGCCGCTGAACTCGGCGAAGGCGACACAGAGCCGACGTCCTGGGTGGATTCTGCAATGCCCGAGGTTACGCATCGTATGGTAGAAACGAACGGCATTCGGTTGCACGTGGCCGAACAGGGGGAAGGTCTGCTCATTATCCTTTGTCATGGCTTTCCCGAATGCTGGTATTCCTGGCGCCATCAGCTTGGCGCGCTGGCGAAGGCCGGGTTCCATGCGGTGGCGCCCGACTTGCGCGGCTACGGGCGGAGCGACCGCCCGGCCGAGGTAGAGAAATATACGATCCTCGATGACATCGGCGACATGGTGGGCCTCGTCGATGCTCTGGACGCCGAACGAGCCGTGATCGCCGGCCATGACATCGGCGCCGCGATATCCTGGCAAACGGCGCTTCTGCGCCCCGACCGCTCGCGCTGTGATCGCATTCAGCCCGCCGTTTCGCACGCGTGGATTTGGCGACTAGGGGCCGCCGACGACGCTCATGCCGCGAACCAAGGAGGCCGTGTTTTATTAGCTTTACTTCCAGACCGCAGAGGCTGAGGCGGAGCTTGGACGCGATCTGCGTCGCACCTTCCGGTCTATGTTCTACTCCCTCTCCGGCGACAGCCCGCCGCCGGCAAAGGCCGAAGGAATGGCCGCCGGGATGGTGCGTCGCAACGGTGATTTCCTAACCAACCCGGTATCGTTGCCTTCCTGGCTCACGGAGTCCGACATAGATATCTATGTTGAGGCATTCACGCGGAGCGGATTCCGCGGCTCTCTGAACTGGTGGCGCAACATCGATCGCAGCTGGGAGCTCATGGGCGCGTTTAGCCAGGCGCAGGTAACTGTTCCGGCCCTCTATATCGCAGGCGATCGCGACATCATCGTCGAAGCGTTTCAGCCGATCATTGCCAAGCAGTCGGCAATGGTTCCCAAACTCCGGCCAGCGATCATGCTGCGGGCTGTGGTCATTGGACCCAGCAGGAACGTGCGCCGGAGGTGAATGCCGCCATGATCGAATTCCTTCGGACGCTTTAGCCGATAAGGCCGGCTCGGCCACCGGGCGCGACGTTTGAGACTGGCTGCTTGACGAACGAAACCATCTCATAGGAGCTCAGATGTCTTCGCAAATCGTGTTTCTAACCCAGCTCGTCCTGGGTTGCGTCCAATGGCTGCTTTTCTTTGGTGCATACCTCTGGCCAAAGCTCAACACGATGGAACAGTTCGATGCGCAACGGGCCAATGCGGCCCTGCACAGCTTCCGCTTCTTCGGGCTTGCCTTTCTCCTTCCCGCCGTCGTCGGCCCCAAACTGCCTGCTGGTTTCGCGATGTTCGCCGCCTACGGCAACTTTGCGACAGGGGTGCTGGCCATGCTGGCGCTGCTCGCTGTCAGGATACGTCCGCTGTTTTGGCTGCTCGTGGTCGCCTTCAACCTTGTAGGAGTGGCGGATATTGCCCGCGACTTCTACCACGCGGTCCAGATCAACCTTCCCACAGTTGCGGGCGAACTCGGCGCGCTATACGCATTCCTGATCATCTACATGCCATTGCAGATGATATCACACCTCACCGCTCTTTATCTGCTTGCGCGTTCTCAGTTGAACGCAGTTTCGTCCGGCGTCGGCGATGCGGCCGGGTCGTGATCGCTCGCCAACCGGGGTCGTCCTGAAAGCCAGTGTAGAAGCTCATACCCGCGCGGGACTATAAGAAGCATGGCGTCAAGATTAATGAAAGCACCGGCACTCGCTATCCTTCTGATTGCGACGACACTCGGCGGCCTTGCGGCCGCATATCCGATGGCAGCCGCTGCAGCGTGCCCGAGCTGCCTGGGGTTCAAAAGGGTCACTGGTCGAGTCTACGCCGAGGATGGGATGGCTCCTGAGCAGCAGGCGGCAGCGCTCCAGACAATCGCGATCGCGCGCGATCGGCTTCGCGAGTTCTACGGGGCGACGGAAAGTGATCCCAAAGTCTTCGTCTGCGGCAATGATAATTGCTACCGCAAGATCGGTGGAGGCAAATCGCGTGGCATGACGCTCCTCAATCTCGCGCTATTTCTCTCCGCCAAAGGAATGACCGTCACCATTGCATCACACGAAATGTCGCACATCGAACTTCATACCCGGATCGGACTGATCGCGACTGTTCGTCGCGACGTCCCGCAGTGGTTTGATGAGGGTGTTGCTGTCCTCGTTTCGGATGACGGACGCTACTTGAGGCCAACATCATCGCCCGATCGCTGCCTAGTGGAACCGAATAGCGAGCTGCCGACGACGCGGAGCGCCTGGATTGAAAGTGCGGCATCGACCAGCCTGTACGCGAAAGCTGCCTGCCGGGTTAGCAGGTGGATTGCAGCTCACGGCGGCCCCTCCGCCGTGCCGCGGCTCTTAGAGAATATTCTCGCGGGCGAATCCTTTGAGAGGGCGTATTGACGGCCATTTGCGCCATCTAGAGGAGCCATGGCTGACGCTGTTTCTTACCAAACATCAATTCTTCCGCGACCGGATTGCTGCATTCTGCCGAGCAAGCAACCGCCGTGACGGTCATGGCGGGGCAACAAACGGCGGATATCGACCTCGGATCAGCAGGCGTTCTCCATTGACGTCGGGATTGCCGGTCATTGCGCAGGCTCTCAGGAATAAGCTGCTTCGTGGAAGTCGATCTCAAGGCGTTGGGCACGGCCGAAAATGGCGCTTAATCGCTTACGTTCGGCAGGATCCATCGTCTCCCCAGCCTCGTCCAGCACCGCCTTCAACCAGCGCGCCTGCGCTTCGAACTCCGGTTCTGCATGAAGCTTGACCCATTCCCTAAGAAGCGGATCGCTGATATCAGTCCGGTCGGCCTCAGTCGACCAGGTCCAGTACATCCATTCGGCGGCGAACATGGCAGCAATCGTATCGAGGAAACCGCCGTCACGGGCAATCGCCAGCATGCCGTTGCGGAAGGCCGCGACATCGGGCCGCTCGGTATCATAGCGAGCCGGATCGACGCCGCGTGCTGCAAATGTCTTTTCGAAATAGGCGATCTGCTGGTTCGCAAGCGCATCCAGGACGCCGATCAGCCAACGTTTCTCCTCGATGGTCCCGGCCTTTGCAGTGGCATAGGAGAAGATTGCAATCGCCGTTTCAACAAAGGCGCCCTCGAAGACGAGATATCGTTCGAAGGCCTCCTTCGGGAGGCGGTCAGCCTTGATGTCTTTGACGAAGCGGTGGTGCACCATGGCTTGGAAGACGTCGCTGTTCTCGTCGAGCATCTGTTCGGACAGGGATACCATGGTCGTCACGACTCCAGACCGGGTTTTGCGGCTTCGACGAAGGCTGCGACGCGAGCCGGCTCGACAGGGTTCCACCAGACGCCGTCCTCCTTCAGCGACGAGGCGACGATGACGCCGTTGGTGCGCTTGAGGATCTCGACGATATTATCCTTGGTCACGCCCGACCCGACGAGCAAGGGAAGATGGGTCGCAGCACCGATTTCCTCGATCTCCTCCATTGTCGCACTGTTGCCCGTTCGCTGACCGGTGGCGATCACCGCATCGGCATCGAAGAACGCCAGATCGCGCGTCAGTTCGCCGATCGTCCGGTCGGCGGTAATGGCGTGCGCGCCATGCTTAACATGGCTGTCGGCAAACACCTTGATATGTTCGGCGCGCAGAGCCGAGCGATAGCGCATCGCCTCGGCTGCACGACCTTCCATAAAGCCTTCATTGGCGACATAGGCGTTGGCCCATTGGTTGACACGGATAAAGCGCGCGCCGCCTGCTGCCGCGATCGCGAAAGCGGGGATCGGCGCATTGGCAAGCACATTGATGCCGAGCGGTACGCCCACAGCACGAGAGATGCGGTCCGTCACAACCGACATGAAGGCTGCGGTCTCGTGGCCAATATCCTCCGGCTTGGAAAACGGGATGTCGCCATGATTTTCGACGATCAAGCCGTGGATGCCGCCTTTGACAAGCGCCTCCGCATCGCGCATGCAGGCGTCATAGATCACATCCATTGCCGTGCCGCGGTAGCGTGGAGCCCCCGGGAAGGGCGGGCAATGGATCATCCCGATCAGCGCCTTGTCAGTGCCGAATATTTCCCGTATGGCGCTTATGGCCTTATCCGATATCTGCTGCATTTTTCTTTCCTCTCTGAAAGCCAGCCATGCGTGCCTATGTCATCGGTAACGTCGCCATCGACGAAACCATCTCCGTAATGTCCATGCCCGAAGCAGGCGCCTCGATCCTCGGTCGGGAGGAAACCCGCGATCTCGGTGGCAAGGGTGCCAATCAGGCCGTCGTGATGGGCCGCACAGGCCTTCCCACGACGCTTGTCACGGCCGTCGGCGAGGATTTCCGCGCCCAGACGATCCGCGACCAGCTCGCTGGTGAAGCGCTGGACGCCCGATTGTTGGGCAGTCCTCACCGCTCCAGCGATTTCTCCATCATCTTCACGACGCCGGACGGCGAAAACGCCATCGTCACGACGACGGACTCGGCCGAAGCCTTGACCCTGCCCGAGGCACTTGCACCGCTCGATGATGCAGCGGTCGGCGACCTCATTGTGCTGCAAGGCAACCTCAGCGAAAACGTGACCCGCGGCATTCTGGCCGAAGCCAGACGCCGTGGCCTGACGACCGCCTTCAATCCCTCGCCGCTCAGGCCCTATTTCGCCGAGCTCTGGCCGCTTATCGACATCGCCTTCCTCAACAGGAGCGAGGCCGAAAGTCTGACCGGATCGTCCGGCGAGGCTGCGATCCAGCGTCTGGCAGAAGCCGGAGTGTCACAGACCGTACTAACCCTCGGCGGCGATGGGGCAATCCTTGCCAGCGGAAATCAGGTGCTGGCAACCGTTCCTGCCCGTGCCACGGAGGTCGTCGATACGACCGGCGCCGGCGACACTTTCATGGCGGTCGCCCTTGCCTCTGCTGCCCTCCGATCGACCAGGCTCGATGCGAAGGCGATCCATCACGCAACTGCGGCTTCGGCCATTACCGTCAGCCGCCGCGGGACGCGTTCGGCCTTCCCGACCAGGTCAGAACTCGCCGGCATTCTCGCGGGCGAATGAGGCTATTCTGCCTCCGTCAGCCAGCCGAGAATATTCTTCCAAAGACGCCGGTAGCCCTCCCATTCGCAGAAGGCCGGCGAGAGCCAATGCGGACCGATATCCGAGGTCCAGGCGGCAGTTCGACCTTTGCCGAAGCGGCCTGTGATCAACAATGGATGGCCACCTTCCGCTTCCGGTAGCCGGGCAATGACTTCGACATCGGCACGCTCGCGCACCTCGACTTCGTTGACGCCGAGCAGCAATGGCCATTCGCCTGACAGACCAGCGACAGTATCGTGACCGGGCTTGACGAGGACAGGCGTCGTTCCCTCCGGAATTTCCACACGGTCGTCATAGGGCAGACACGTGACCGGCAGGACATCCTCGACCGGCGTGCGACGCCAGCGCGCCTTGCCGTCTATGCCCTGGAACGAGAAATAACCGCCGACCATCAGCAGCCCGCCACCCTTTTCGACCCAGGCTTTGAGGAGTTTCAGCCGGTTCGGAACGGTCTTGGAATGCAGCCAGACCGCCGGGGGAAGCAGCAGAGAGTTGGCGCCGATATCGGAGAGAATGATCGCGTCATAGGCATCGAGCCCTGCCATGTCGAAGGGGAATTTTTCAACGGCTTCGTGGGCCGGCATGTAGGTGAGCTCGAATTCGCTGTCCTTGAGGGCTTCGACGAGCGGTTCGGCGCCGAGATGAAACGTGACGCTGCCGAACTGGTCGAAACCCTTATAATGCATGGCGGAACTGACCCAGCTTTCGCCGACGAGAAGAACCTTCTTTGTCATGATGTTTCCATTTCTTTTTATGTGGCGGTTAGGCGCTGGCCTGAAAAACCGACCTTGGATTGGCGCGCATGAAGATGTCGAACATCGCATCATCGAGACCGTGACGCTTCAGGCGAGGCAGAAAGTGGCGCAGGATATAGGCGTAGCCGTTGCCCCCATAATGCTTGAGCATCATCTTCAGGAAGACGTCGTGGGAGAGCAGGAGGCGATCCGCATATCCCATCTCGACGAGTTTGACGAGCGCGCGCGCCGCCTCCTCGTCACTCGGGCATTGCACCTGCTGATCGGCGTAAAAGAAATCCATGCCGATCATGTCATATTCGAGAAACGCGCCGCGGGCGGCCAATTCCGACTGATAGGTGAGATCGTCATGTGACGGGTTCATGTGACAGAGCACGGTGTGTCTCAGATCCGCGCCTTCGGAACCGACGATATCAAAGACCTTGTGGCCCAGCCGAAACCAGCCGGGAAGATGGACCATCAATGGCAGGCCGGTGCGCACCTGTGCCTGCGCGGCACCCCGTAGCGATTTTTCCTCGGCGGCTGTGAAATCAGAGGATACGCCGATTTCGCCGATCAGGCCGATCTTCACATCGGTACCATCCGCCCCGACCGTCGCTTCGAAGACGATTTCGTCGGCGATCTCTGAGACGGACATGCCGGCAACCTTGGCCGGATGCGACGAGCCTAGATAGAAGCCGGCGCCCATGACAATGTTCAGCCCTGTCGCTCTAGAAATCCGCCGCAAGGCGAGAGGATCGCGACCAATGCCCTGACATGTGGGCTCGACGACCGTACGGCCGCCGAGACTGGCGAAGTCCCCGAGTTCGGCGACGGCAAGGTTCTCGTCGTCGAGCGTGATATTGTGCTTGTTGACGAAGGGGTCCTGCCTGAGTTCGCCGAGGATCTCCATGCAGACAAACCCCTCGGCAAGATATTGCCGCTCAGGCGTCTTCGGCGCATGCCACCAGCAGCGGCAATCGTTGAGGATGTGTTCGTGCATCAGCGTGATGCCGATCTCCGGCGCTGGAACCGGCCCGGAGACCGTCATCACGTTGCCGGATCGCATGTGACCCGGCGAAAGCTCATTCGCCGCCATCAGCTCTTCCTCCTGCCCGCCAAGCGGAAGGTGGTTGTGAAGATGCGCGTGTTCAACCAGATGGCGACAAGGATGATCGCGCCGGTGACGATCTGGGTGAAGAAGGGCGAGATATGCATCAGGATCAGCCCGTTGCCTATGACGGCAATGGTCATCGTCCCCAGGACAGTGCCGATTATCGTGCCGCGCCCGCCCATCAGCGAGGTACCGCCGAGCACGACCGCGGCGACAACCTGCAGCTCGAAGCCGACAGCGGCATTCGACGAGCCGGAGCCGAGGCGAGCCGCGATCAAAAGACCGGCGAGTGCCGAGGCGGCGCCTGATACCAGGTAGACCGAGGCGACGATCCATTTGGCCGGCATGCCGACGCGGCGCGCTGCTTCCATGTTGGATCCTACCGCCACGATCTGCCGTCCGTACTTGGTGACCGCCATTATGACGTATCCTGCGATCGCGACCAGGATCGCAATGAGCGCCGGGACAGGAAATCCCGCCAGTTCGCCGCGCCCCATGTAGAAGAAACCGGGTTCGTTGTTGATCGGTATGGAATAGCCCTGCGTCAGATAGAGGGCCACGCCACGCAGGATGGAAAGCCCCGCGAGGGTGACGATGAAGGCTGGGATGTTCTGATAGGCAATGAACCAGCCCTGCAGCAGGCCGACGATAGCACCGAAGGCGAGCATGCCGATCGAGACGATGGGCCAGGGTATGCCTGTCGCCAGTGTAATGGCGGCAACGGCGTTGATCAGAGCCAGCATCGAACCGACCGACAGATCGATGCCGCCGGTGACGATGACGAGGGTCATGGCGATGGCGACCACGAGGATGGGAGCTGCCTGGCGCACGATGTTCAGCATGTTGCCCGTCGTCATGAAGGTGGTCGTCGTCAGCGAAAAGAAGACGAGGCATGCCAGAAAGAAAAAGGCGATCGACAGAACCTGGGCGTTCTCACCCAGAAAGTCGGCCATCGGCGAGCCCTTGGCGCGTTCGGTGTAGACGGTCAATGTCTTTCTCCCCCGACGATGAGCTTGACGAGATCTTCTAGATTGGTTTTGCCGATGTCCCGCTCGGCAACCTTGGTGCCTTCATACATGACGGCAATCCTGTCGCAGACGCGGAACAGATCCTGCAGGCGATGAGTGATGAGGACGACGGAGACGCCCTTTGCCTTGACCCGGTTGATCAATGCGAGCACGGCTTCGACTTCGGCGACGGCAAGGGCGGAGGTGGGCTCGTCCATGATCAGCACCTTGGGGTTAAAGGATGCCGCTCGGGCGATCGCAATCGCCTGGCGTTGGCCACCCGACAGCTTCTCCACCTTGGCGGAGAGGCGTGGGATGCGGATCTCAAGCGCATCCAGCATCCGGCGGGCCTCGCTCATCATCTTCTGACGGTCGAGAAACGGACCTCTGGTGAGCTCACGCCCAAGAAACAGGTTGCCCACGACATCGATGTGATCGCACAGGCTCAGATCCTGGAAAACCATTTCGATATTGCGATCACGCGCATCCGCGGGCCCGGAAAAGTGGACCTCTTCGCCGTTGAGCGAAATCGTACCCTCGTCCGGCAGGTAGGTTCCGGAAATGATCTTAGTCAGCGTCGACTTGCCGGCAGCATTGTCGCCGACAAGGCCAAGGCACTCGCCAGGGAAAAGATCGAGGTCGACGCCGCGCAGCGCCTGATGCGAACCGAAGGTCTTGCGGATACCCCGGAGCGACACAGCTGGCGTCCGCGCGAACGAGCCGGAGGAAGGAGGGGAGGCTTGCGCCTCCCCGGCTCCGGCATCAACAGGCCGGTTGTTACTCATCATTTGAAGACGGCCCGGTACGGTTCGACATTGTCCTTCGTCACGATGGTGATCGGGACTGAAATGCTTTTTTCGACGCTCTGACCTGCGGTCAACTTGGCGAGAGCCTCGACTGCCGCCTTGCCTTCACCGGCCGGATCCTGCTGGACGACAGCGACGACGTAGCCATCGTCAAGGCCGGAGATCGCCTGCGCGGTCAGGTCCCAGCCAAAGACCTTGATGCTGTCCTGCTTGCCCTGGCTCTGGACGGCGGCGATCGCGCCAAGGAGAGCCGGCTCGCCGGTTGCGTAGATTGCCGTCATGTCCGGATTGCCGGTGATGAGGTTCTCGGCAGCTGCCAGCGCATTGTCCTGGATGTTCTGGCCGTCAACGACCCCTGCCGTCTCGATGCCGTTACCCTTGATGGCGTCCTCGAAGCCCTTCTGGCGAAGGTTCTGTATATAGGAGTTCAAGGCACCGACAATGCCGACCTTGGACTTGCCGCCCATATTTTTCTTCACATAGTCGAGGAAATAGGCGCCCATGTCAGCGCCGGCCTTGGCGTTGTCGACGCCGATCTGTGACTTCTGAGGACCTTCCGGCAGGACAGCGTCGATGGCAACGACCGGGATGCCGGCATCCGATGCCTGCTTGACGGCCGGCATGATGCCGTTGACGTCGATCGCCACGACGATGAGCCCGTCGACCTTCTGCTGGATGTAGTTTTCGATGGCGCTGTTCTGGGCGGAGGCGTCATTGTTGGCGTTGAAGATGACCAGCTTGTCGCCGGATGCATCGGCCGCCTTCTGGGCACCTTCGTTGATCTGGTTGAAGAAAAGCGCCTGCTGGTTGATCTGCACAAGCGCATAGGTCTTGCCGGCCGCCTGCGCAAGAGATGCGCCGAGTGTGGCGCTGGCGAGCGCGGTGAAGGCAAGAGCGGCTGTAAACGCCCGACGTCTGATCTGTTTCATGTTCTCGTCCTCTGGTTCGTTATCGTTGCTTTTTATGGGTCGCCGGCGGCGCAACGGAGTTCCGCACGACGATTTCGACTGGCACGAGTTCCTCGCTGGCGAGCGATTTGCCTTCCTGCCAGTTTGTTTCAAGAAGAAGGGACAGGGCACGCCGGCCGATGGCGCGCACCGGCTGACGGATCGCCGTTAAAGGCGGCGCAAAAAGACGTAGCGGACTGACATCGTCAAAGCCGATGATCGAAAGATCTTCAGGGATCGATATTCCCTTCTCTCTGAAGATTTCGATCATGCCGATGGCGATTTCGTCGGAGCTCGCGAAGATTGCTGTCGCAGGCCTGCCCTCTTCCAGGAAGCGGCGTGCCATGTCTCGCCCGCAGGCGACCGTATATTCGCCGCTGTAGCGCCTGATCGAGGCATCGCCGCCGAAATGATCCTGAAGGCCCCTATGCAATCCGTTGAAACGGCGCTGCGTGCTGATCATGGCATTGGGACCGCCCACATAGAGCACGGTCCGATGGCCGAACTCCGCCAGATGGCGCCCCGCCAGATGGCCGCCCTGAAAGTTGTCGCAGAAGAGCTTCGGGACACTGGCAAGCGGAACGTCTTCGTCTACGACGATGACTTTGCCTGTTCGATTGATGAGAGCTGCGAGATCTCCGTTGTCGGGATGGTTGGTGACGAAAACCAGGCCGTCGACGTGATTGTGCTCGAGGAGCCGAAGATAGGTAACTTCACGGCCGGTTCGGTTGAGTGTCGCGTAGAGCGAAACGGCCAGCCCCCGATCGTTTGCCTCCTCTTCGACCGCCGCCACCATGGTCGCGAAGAACGGGTTGGCGATATCGGGCACGACCAGCCCGATCATGTCGGAGCGGCCGCGGCTTAGCCGCCGAGCGTGCGGGTTCGGCTGGTACTTGAGCAAGGCAATGGCATTTTCGATGCGCTGCTTGGTAAGAGCTGGCAGATCCAGTGAGCCATTCAGCATGCGCGAGACCGTCGTCACCGATACACCGGCGGCTTTCGCAACGTCCTTTAGCCCTGGGGTTCGTTCCTGCGCCATCGAGCTGACTCTTGTAAAGCGCTTTAGTAAAGCGGTTTACTTTCCTCGGCAGAGCATGAGCTGTCAAGAGCAATGATCGCACAGCTTCTAAGGGAGCCAAACTACATGTGGCTCAGCAACATTGAAGAAGCTATCCTTGTTTTCGAACATCCTCGAACCGAAGACCGAAGCGAGCGAGATATTTGCTTAGGCGATCGGCATCATTGCTGCTCTTCTTCTCTAGCCGCGAGTTTGCAAATAGGGCTCTGCCGGCAGCACTTGCCGTGGCGTGCTCGCCAAAAGGTCTTCAGGCGCCGGACTTCGCCATCAACGACGTCGGTCGTGATGCGCCCATGCGGCGCAAGGGTCGCCATGCGTGTCACCGAGGCCGACAGATCACGAAAGTTCGCGCTCCAGATGACTTGCGGGCTGGTGGCAAAGGTCAGGTAGCGTTCGCGAGCTTCTTTGTTGAAGGTGATGTTTTTCCCTTCCCGTTCCAGATGGCGCTTCAGCTCGAAATCGAGATTGGGCTCTATGTCCTCTTTGCGTTCGCGCAACGCCGGCAGCTGGAACGTCCAAAGCTTGAGGCGGGCATAGAGATCCTCGCGGAACCTTCCCTTGCGAACGTCCTCGCCGAGATCGCGATTGGTGCCGGCCAGCAGCTGAAAGTCGGCGGCCACCTCACGGTCGGAGCCCACGGGCAGAAACTTCTTTTCCTCGATTGCGCGCAGACACATCGCCTGTTCGTCAAGGCCGAGCTCGCCAATTTCATCGAGGAATAGAACGCCTTTGTCGGCGGACTTGAGCAGGCCGGCGCGCTCGCCGGCAGCACCGGTGAACGCCCCCTTCAATGACCGAACAAGGTGGACATGGCCTGGTCGCCGCGTAGGGTCGCGCAGTTCACCTCGATGAAGGGACCGCTGATTTTGCGCTGGCTTTTTTTCAGCTCGTAGATGCGGTCGGGCGAGTTGGGATTTGCCGGCCGGTCAAAAGAAACGGCGCCGTCGAGCGGCGGCGGCGGCAGTAGCTAGAACTGTGATAAGAGACCTTAGATTTCGATAGAGGCAGCTTCACCTAGCGGACCTGATGAGGCATTCTATATTCGGGTGTTGAGGTCAAGGACCCGCAAATGCCAGCGTCGGCGAGCCCGCTTCCGGACTAATCTGACGAAGGCCTCGGGGCTGTAGGACCTCATCCCGCCAGCATGCGTGCGAGCATATTTCTAATGTGGTCCTGCGCGCCGTAAAAAATTGCCGCGACAATGATTGTGCGACGATGTTCCAACGGTAGAAACCAAATAGCCGCCTTGTCCCGCCGAAGAAACCGGATTCCGGGATGAATGTCGGGCCGCAGAGTCCCACTACAAGGCGTTTCGACGAGTCGATCGATTGCGGCACGCAATTTGTGGATTCGTTCAGCGGTACGCTCCACGGCCTGGTGAGGCGCGTCCCCGAATTCGACATAGGCGTCGAACAGGTGGTCGAAGATCAACTCGAAATCGCGTTCGGCATCCTCAGAATATTCAAGGGTCCACACGAACGATCCGTCGCTTCCGCTCAATCATGGCCGCGACGCGGCTTTCCATTTCCGTCGCAGAAATCATCGCTCCGTTCAATCGCCGCTGGACCAATTCGCGAAGCGCTGCCGTTTCGAGGGTCTCAGTTTCCGTCTTTTGGCGAAGAAGTTCTAGGCCCTGCTGCAGAACCGAACTCATGCTGGAATACCGGCCGCTCTCCACCAGCGAACGGGCAAACGCATCCTGCTGGGCGGTCAGCGAGATCGACGACTTGACACTCATCGGTTTAACTCCTTTGTGTCTAAGTTTGCTACTCAGTAGCATATTTGTCAATCTGACGAGATAGATGCGCAGGCTCGGGCCCGGCAGCTAGATGGCTTTGTTGCCGAGGACGCGACGATGTTGCATGCCGGAAGCTGGTGCTTTCGACTCTCAAGGAATTGTTCAGCTTCGGTAAGGCAGGCCAGGCGCATTCGCACACCACGGCGCGCACGGGCACTCGCATGGTGAGGGCGGACATGGCCACACGCACGGCGTCGTCGATCCGAGCATCGCCTCCTCGGAGCGCGGCATCTGGGCGACCAAGTCGTCTTTCGTCATTCTGGCGATCACCGCAGCGCCACAGCTCGTTGTCGTCTTCTGTTCGGGTAGTGTCGCGCTTCTCGCCGACACTATTCATAACGTCGGCGACGCCGCTACGGCCAGAACGGGATCTTGATGGCAAGCTTCAGGCCGAGCTTTCCGTTGCGAAGAAGTGGCATTGCCGACCCGCAAATGCCGCTCGGCACGCATTTCCGACGCTCCATTCGATGGACACGGCCGCAGGAAGGGCAGAATGGTACAGCGTCACTCTTGCGAATAGACCGTCGAAGGACTCGATGAAGCGGCTCGGCATCACCAGCCGGGAAAGCTCCTTCGTCTACGATGAAACTGCGCGCGCACTTGAATCATCGCGCCGCAATTGATGATCTTCTATCGGCGGGTTCCTCGCTGACGATCTCAGACACCGGGGTCGGCCCCGAAACCGGCAAGGGCACGGGCTTCATCACACTCACGCGCGACAAGCCTGTCCATTCGGAGCCCGGTCAAAATCGCGAGAGGCGGCCACTGAGCATGCGGATGGTTTGAGCATCCGCATTGGCAAAGGCAAAACGGAGATAGGCTTCCTGGCCCTCCCCGAAATAGGCACCAGGCACACAGAGAATGCCGGCGTCGCGCGCGAGCGTTTCGGCGACTTCGGTCGAATCACGCCGGTTGAAGGGATGACGTACGAAAGCGAAATAGGCGCCAACCGCACCAAGCTTCCATTTCGTCACCTGTGCCATCGTGAGCCGAAGGGTTTCCGCCCGCAATGCAATCTCCCGCCGGTTTTCCTCCCGCCATGCGGCTAAGCGCGGAAGAGCCTTCGCCACGGCCGCCTGAGGTGCACGAGGCGCGCAGATCTGCAAGTTGTCCATGATCTTTGCGACCTGGCTCACGACCTGCGGCCCTGCCGTGATCGCTCCGAGCCGATGGCCAGGGATGCAGAAGGACTTGGAGAAGCTGTAGAGGCCGATCAGCGTATCCTCCCATCCCTCCTTCGCAAAGAGCCTGTGTGGTTGGCCGACACCTTCGGGCAGGAAGTCACGATAGGTCTCGTCAAGGATCAGCCAGATTCTCCGCGCCTTGCAGAGGTCGAAAATCTTCTCGATCAGGTCGGGGGGATATACAGCGCCGGTCGGGTTGTTGGGCGTGACGATCGCCAACGCCCGCACATCAGACGTGATTGCCGCGGCGAGCGCGGCTGGGTCCGGCAGGAAACCGGCTGCCGGACCACAGGCTGCAAACCGGCTTTGGATCCCCAGCATGGCAAGGGTCGTCTCCTGATTGAAATAATAGGGATTGGTCATCAACACTGCGTCGCCCGGCCCAGCGACCGTCATTGCCGCACAAACGAAGGCCTGGTTGCAGCCTGCGGTAATATGGATGTTGGCAGAGCCGATAGGGGCGCCATAGAACTCGGAGGCGTGAGCAGCATAGGCTTGCCGGAGTTCCGCTTCGCCTTCGATCGGCCCGTAGCCGGTATACGCGGCTGAAGCAGCGAATTCCCCGAGCAATTTCAGCATTTCCGGGTGGGCCGGATAGCCTGGTACGGCCTGAGAGAGATCGATCAACGGTCCGTGCCGTCCATCATAGGACCTTGCCCAAGCGAAAACGGAAGGAATCGGAGGCGGTACGAGTTTGTCGACGAGCGGATTGAAGGCCGGCATTGGGTTTCCTGTGGTTCTATCCGAGTTTAGGCCCGAGATTTGCGTCTCTGCACCAGCCCTGCCCGCCGTTGACCGGGCGCCGAAACAGGCTGAAATTCTTCCTGACCGGCACGGCCGGCGCGCGTCCTGAGCAAGGTGCGGGCCGAGGTCTGGGGTTCGGGCAAACTGTCGGCTTCGAGCGAGGCGAAGAGCCAATCGATGAAGACCTTGGCGATGGGGGCCGCCCGAACCTCGTGGCGGCAAGCGACATAGAATGCATCATTCGCAGGCACCGTGAGATCGAAGGGAACAATAAGTTCCCCCTTGGCGATCAAGTTCCCCGCGGTAATCGTATCGCCAAGGGCAATCCCCTGACCGTGCAGCGCAGCTTCAGTCGAAAGTCGCGCATCGCTCATGAAATGCTGCTGACCGCGGCTGAGATCGATCGCGTCTGCCGCGGCAAGCCACGTGTTCCACTCCCGTCCGTCGTCTCCATGAAAAAGCACGTGGTCGGCGAGATCGCGCACGGATCGCAATGGCCGGCTGTTGACCAGAGTGGGACTTGCGATCGGAAAAAGACGCAAATGGCTCCAGAGCCGTGTCCAGAAGTCGGACCAATTGCCGTCGCCATAGAGGATGCAGATATCGACTTCCCTGGAATGAAGCTGACCGGTATCATTGGATGCAATCAGCGTCAGCCTCACATCCGGATATTGCTCGGTGAAACGGTTGAGGCGCGGGATCAGCCAGAAGGACAGCAATGCCGGGACGCAGGTGACGGTCAGTTCACCGCTCGTTGCCGGTCGTTTCATCAGCGCCGTGGTCGCAGCGATTTCGCCAAAGGCCCGCGTGACGGCAGGTAAGAGCAGCGCACCTTGCGCGGTGAGCTTCAGCCGCTTGCCGCCGCGCTCGAAGAGCGCCGCATTCAGCGACTCTTCCAGCGCCCGGATCTGATGACTGATTGCACCGTGCGTGACGTTCAGTTCGCGCGCAGCTGCCGAAACGGAGCCGCGACGCGCCGTCGCCTCGAAAGCACGCAAGGGGTTTAGGGGTGGCAAACGATCGGACATCCAACTTCCAGGGGAAATTTCATGTGAGTTTTTTTCACGTCAATTGCTATAACAATGTCAATTGATTTTCTACAGGCTTTGCAACGATAATAGGAAAAACAGGGGCAAGGCCCCAGAGTCGGATGATTTCAGGTCGGATCGACCTGAATCCGTCTCTCGATCAAAAATCAGAGCGGAATGTCGCCCGAAAACAGCGCACACTTTTCGGCATTCCGATCTGGGGAACAACATTCTTACAGGCTGCGAGGCGAGCGATTTTTCCGCATGCTCCACCGATGCAAAAGGGAGGCAGGAATGGCATTCGACAACGGCAAACTGCAGGCATTGAGGGCAAAATATGGCGAGAGCCATGGCGGCGAGCTCTTCGATGCCGCCTTCCGCAAGGTCGCAGACAAGATCTTTTCCAAGACTGGAACGCGTCTTGCCCCCTATGCCGGCGTGCCAACTTTTCTGAGCGCTCCTTACATGCCCGTCGAAGCCGAAAATCCGGATTTCGGCAATCTGCAGGTTGCGATCACCGGCGTGCCGATGGATCTCGGCGTCACCAACAGGCCGGGCTCGCGCTTCGGACCGCGGGCGCTGCGTGCCATCGAGCGGATCGGTCCCTACAATCACGTGCTCGGCTGTGCGCCGGTCTTTGATCTTCGTGTGGCAGACATAGGCGACGTGCCCTTCGCAAGTCGCTACCGTCTGGAAAGGAGCCATGACGATATCGAGCGCCGGATCGGCGAGATCGTCGATGCCGATGCCGTTCCCCTTTCGGTCGGCGGCGACCATTCCATCACCCATCCGATCCTGAAGGCGGTTGGGAGGAAGGAACCGGTCAGTCTGATCCATATCGACGCGCATTGCGATACCGGCGGCGCATTCGACCAGACCAAGTTCCACCATGGCGGACCGTTCCGCAACGCCGTGCTCGATGGAGTGCTCGACCCCACGCGCACGATCCAGATCGGCATCCGCGGCTCGGCCGAATATCTTTGGGAATTCTCCTATGAGTCCGGCATGACGGTGATCCATGCGGAGGATGTCCCAGGCATGGGCATTGCAGCGGTCATCGAGAAGGCGAAGGCTATCGTCGGCAACGGCCCGACCTATCTTTCCTTCGACATCGACAGTCTTGATCCGAGCTTCGCGCCAGGAACGGGCACGCCGGAAGTGGGAGGCCTTACAACGCGCGAAGTTCTGGAACTGATCCGCGGTCTCAAAGGCATCAACCTCGTCGGCGGCGATGTCGTGGAAGTGGCGCCACAATATGACGCCACAACGAACACTGCGCACGCAGGTGCACAGGTGCTGTTCGAGATTCTGAGCCTGATGGTTTTCAGCCCTTCCATCGCGGCAAAGGCGTAAAATATAGTAACAACAATGTGGGAACTAACCGGGATGGCGAAAACGCCAGCCGGCAAATGAAGGAGAGAAGAATGAGTGGCATCCTCAACACGAGCGTGAGCCGGCGCGCCCTGCTCGGCGCCGGTATCGCCGGCGCCTCGCTGCTAACCATGCCCGCCATCCTGCGCGCACAGGACAAGTCCCTGAAGGTTGGCGTCTACGGCGGCTATTTCAAAGACAGCTTCGACAAGAACATCTTCCCCGACTTTACCAAGGCGACCGGTATCGCGATCGAATCCGTCGCCGAGCCGACGGGTGAGGCCTGGCTTGTTCAGCTCGAGCAGGCCGCCAAGGCAGGTCAGGCACCGGCGGACGTCTCGATGATGTCGCAGGTTTCCATGCTCAAGGGCCAAGCAACCCAGCTCTGGACGCCTCTCGATCTGGCGAAGATTAAGAATTCGTCCGGCCTCATCGATCGCTTCATCAACAAGTACCCGGATGGCCGCATTGCAGGCATTGGCGCTGTCGCATGGTACATCACGCTGGTCACCAATACCGATGTCTACAAAGACGCGCCCACATCCTGGGCGGCGTTTTGGGATGCGGCAAATGCCGATAAGCTCGGCCTACTGGCGCTCGTCTCCAATTCCTTCCTGCTGGAAGTCACGGCCAAGACCTTCTTTGGCGGCACCAATGCATTGGATACTGAGGAGGGCATACTGAAGGCTTTTGAAAAGCTCGCCGAAGTCAAGCCGAATGTCCGGCTCTGGTATCGCGATGAGGCTCAGTTCGAACAGGCGCTGAAGTCCGGCGAAATCCCGATGGGCCAGTATTACCATGACGTCACGGGACTTGCCATCGCCGACGGATTCCACGTTCGCTCGACCTTCCCGAAGGAAGGGGGCATTCAGGACTCCGGCTGCTGGGCACTGTCGCGCGCATCGAAGAAGGCGGAAGAAGCGCATATCTTCATCGACTATATGAGCCAGCCGGCGATCCAGGCGACTTTGTCACGCAAGGTCGGCACGGCACCTACGGTCAAGCGCGATATGCTCGATCTCAACGAAAAGGAATTTGCCGCCGTTTCCTCGGATATCGAGCCGATCACGCCGCGCTATGATCTTTACCAGACCAAGTCCGACTGGCTGAACCAGAAGTGGACGGAACTTATCGCCGGGTAGGTCGCCGGCTTGGACGGCGACCCATTTTTCCGGAGAGATTTGAATGTCTGGCTTGGCGTTAAATAGGGTTTCAAAACAATTCGGCACGTTCACTGCCGTCGATCATGTGCAGCTCACCGTGCCGCACGGAACCTTTGTCTGCATGCTCGGCCCATCGGGTTGCGGAAAGACGACCCTGCTGCGGATGATCGCCGGTCTGGACATGCCGACCAGCGGAGCGATCCTCATAGACGGTACCGACATTACGCCCGTTCCGACGCACAAGCGGGATTTCGGCATGGTGTTTCAGTCGCTTGCGCTTTTCCCGCATCTGACGGTCGGCGAGAACATAGCCTACCCCCTGCGCATCCGCGGCGCGGCAAAGGAAGCGCAGAAAAAGCGGGTCGACGAGTTGCTCGCGATGATCGATCTTGCCGGCTATGCCGACCGTCCGGTCAACAAGCTTTCAGGAGGTCAGCGCCAGCGCGTCGCAATCGCGCGCGCACTTGCCATCTCGCCCAAGCTCTTCCTGCTCGACGAGCCGCTCTCGGCGCTCGATGCCAAACTGCGCGAAGCGATGCAGGTCGAGCTGCGGCAGTTGCAGCAACAGCTCGGCATCACCACGATCGTCGTCACGCATGATCAGCGAGAAGCCATGACCATGGCCGACACGGTGGTCGTCATGAATGGCGGCCAGATTCGCCAGGCAGCAAGCCCGGTCGAGATCTACAGGCGCCCCGCGGACCGCTTCGTTGCGGATTTCATCGGATCGACCAACCTTCTCGATGTGGAGACCGATAGCGCCGGACGAGCGATCGTGTTCGGCCACGCCGTTCAGGGAGTAGCGATTCCAGACGGACTCAAGAAGGCGACGCTTTCCGTACGGCCGGAAGACGTGCACCTGACGGCGCCGGGAGCCGGGACGATTGACGGCGAGGTGACCTTCATTCGGGACCTCGGCGGCACGATCGAAACCTTTGTCGATATTTCCGGCACAAAGGTGATTGCAGTTTCCACTCCCCGCGAGCGGCCAAGCGTTCATGTCGGTCAGGACGTCGGGGTGACGCTTTCGCCGGATGTTTGCGTGGTGCTGAAACAATGAGACGCGAACCGCCTCAGACGCTCGGGGATTACTGGCCGCTCACCATTCCGGCGGCGATGCTGACGATCTTCTTCGTCATTCCATTCGGGACGATGATCGCCGTCAGCTTCTTCAAGCGACAACAGGGCGGCTTCTATACGCCTGATTTCGTTTTCGACAACTACGCGCGATTCGTCAGCCTCTTCTTCGGCAAGGTACTCGGCTTCTCGCTCTTCCTCGCGGTTTCGGTTGCAGTCTGCTGCATCGTTCTAGGCATACCGTTCACCTATCTGCTGACCCGCATGAGCCGGAGAGCCCAGATCCTCTGGCTAATCGCCTTGCTTTCGATCCTGTCCCTTTCCGAGGTGATCATAGGCTTTGCCTGGTCGACGCTCTTTTCGCGCACAGCAGGCATTACCAATCTGCTCGTGATGCTCGGCGTGATGAAGCAAGCCGTGGCACTGACGCCGAGCTTCCCGGCTGTATTGACCGGTATGGTCTATCAGGCACTGCCCTATACCATCCTCGTTCTCTATCCCGCCCTGGTGCGGCTCGATCCAACATTGATCGAGGCGGCGCGCACGCTTGGTGCGTCGCCCGTCAAGTCCTTCTTCACGGTCGTGGTTCCGGCGCTGCGCAACACGATCATCGCGACGCTGATCATGGTCTTCATCTTCGCGCTTGGCTCTTACCTCCTGCCGCAAATTCTCGGCCGTCCGCAGCATTGGACGCTGTCGGTCCTCATTACGGACCAGGCGATCTACCAGTCCAACATGCCGTTTGCTGCAGCCATGGCCGTATTTCTTGTGCTGGTCACGCTTGCGCTTGTCGGCCTCACGGTCCTGATCGGACGCAGGGGAGCGACGGCATGAACATGATTTTGCATCGCCTCTTCTTCTTTCTCATCGGCTTTTTCCTCGCCGCGCCGATCATCGTGGTGGCCGGAGTCTCTATCAACGAGAAGCAGAGCCTGACCTTCCCACCGCAGGGCTTCTCGCTTGGCTGGTACGGCGAAATTTTCGTGAACCCGGAATGGCGGAGCGCCTTCTTCGCATCCGTGACGCTTGCCGTTCTTTCCGCTGCCCTTGCGGTGCTGATCGCCCTGCCGCTGGCCTGGTTCCTGTGGCGCCGCATTGCACCCTGGGCGAACATATTCCAACTTCTCGGCATTGCGCCTTTCACGCTGCCACCCGTCATCACCGCGCTTGGAATGCTCACCTTCTGGGCGACCGTCGGCTCTTACGGCCAGCCATGGACGGCAGTGATCGGTCAT
Source organism: Rhizobium sp. BR 362 (assembly GCF_036528765.1). Classification (NCBI taxonomy): domain Bacteria; kingdom Pseudomonadati; phylum Pseudomonadota; class Alphaproteobacteria; order Hyphomicrobiales; family Rhizobiaceae; genus Rhizobium; species Rhizobium sp. BR 362. The sequence goes on from NZ_JARWGH010000026.1 coordinate 63,423, forward strand.
GCGATCTTCTTCGTGACACTGCCGCTCGTTACGATCTCGCTCGGGTTTTCGGCGATCGATCGCTCGCTCGTGGAGGCGGCTGCGACGATGGGCGCCGACGATAGCACGGTCTTCCGCACCGTCGTCATGCCTCTCATTCGGCCCTATCTTGTATCCGGCTATGCCTTTGCCTTCGTGCTGTCGCTCAACGAATATATCGTTGCCTACATGACCGTCGGCTTCACGCTGGAGACATTGCCGATCAAGATCTTCAACGCGTTGCGCTATGGCTACACCCCGACCATGGCCTCGGTGACCATCCTGTTCGTGGTCGTGGCAGCGGTCGTGTTCAGCCTCGTCGCGCGCTTCGGCGACCTGCCGAAATTGCTTGGCGCCATGTCGTCCACTGAGAAATAGGAGCCGGAACGATGAAACTCGCCGCTCTGCAAATGCAAGCCGTGTGTGGCGACACGGAAACCAACCTCGCGCGCATTGAAGATGCGGCTCGCCAGGCGGCGGCGAACGGTGCGGACATGCTCGTCGCACCGGAACTGGCAGTTATAGGATATGGCGCGGGAGAGGCCTTTCGTCATTATGCTTGCGAGACCAATGGCCAGATCCCGGAGAGGCTTGGCGCGATTGCCCGCGAGAACGGCATCGCCATTGTTGCGGGCTTCGCCGAACGGGCCGCTGATGCAATCTACAACAGCGCGCTTTTGACGGATGGCAGGGGGACGACTGCCGTTTACCGCAAGTCTCATCTCTACGGCGATTATGAACGAACCTGGTTTAAGCCAGATTTCCCCTCGTCTGAGATCATGTCGGTCAATGGAATCAACCTCGGCATGCTGATCTGTTATGACGTGGAATTCCCCGAAAACGTGCGGCGACTGGCACAGGCGGGCGCCGATCTCATCGTTGTGCCCACGGCCCTCCCGAGGGGTCACTCAGGCACCCTGATTGCCGAGCATATGATCCGTGTCCGTGCCTTCGAAAACCAGGTTTTTGTGGCCTATATCAATCATTGCGGCGCCGACGATACATTCGCCTATGCCGGGTTGTCGCGAATAGCCGCGCCTGACGGCACCCTCCTCGCGGAAGCGCCGGCCGAAGGCGAAAAACTGCTTTTCGCGACCATTCGACCGCAAGATTTTGCCCGTTCGCGTGCTGAAAACACATATCTCGCTGATCTGGTTCGGAACTAAAGCCTGTCGCGTGAAAAGAGATGCACGCGACAGGCCTTAGCTCATTGTTTTTATGCATGTCGTTGCCGCAAACCGCTGTACACTTTTGCGCGACATGCATTAGGAGGTGTGGACTCTTGGGGTTTCCAAGGCTGAGCAAATCAGATTCAAGACTGTCTTTTGGAGGCAGTCATGGGTGTTTTGGATCGTCTGATCCTTCGGGACGAGCAGTGGGAGCGGCTATCGCATCACATCATTGGTGACGAGCGCACGCGGGGTTCGTCGGGCCGCGACAATCGTATGTTCGTCGAAGCGGTGCTTTGGAT